>JABFXP010000488.1 GCA_013361685.1 Catenulispora sp. | reverse complement strand
CCGCCGACGCGCCCCGCGTCCTCGCCGGCACCGACGTCTCGGCGTGGCCGGTCTCCGGACGCGGACCCGACGCGCTCGCGGCGCAGGCCGGGCAGCTGCGGGAGTTCGTCATCGGCCGGCCGGGGCTGACCCCGGCCGAGGTGGCGTGGTCGCTGGCATCCACCCGGGCGACGTTCGAGAACCGCGCGGTCGTGACCGGCGTCGGCCGCGAAGCGCTGAACGCCGGCCTGGCGGCGGTCGCGACCGGGCAGCCGGCGCCGGGCGTCGTGACCGGCTCCGTGGGCACCCTCGGTGCCGGAAAGAGCGTGTTCGTCTTCCCGGGGCAGGGCAGCCAGTGGGTCGGCATGGGCCGCGACCTCGTCGACACCTCCCCGGTGTTCGCCAAGCGGTTCGCCGAGTGCGCGAAGGCCCTCGCCCCGTTCGTCGACTGGTCGCTGTACGACGTCCTGGATCAGCAGCTTGAGACCGCCGACATGGTGCAGCCGGTGCTGTGGGCGATGATGGTCTCGCTGGCCGCCGTCTGGCAGGCCGCCGGAGTGATCCCCGACGCGGTGGTCGGCCACTCGCAAGGCGAGATCGCCGCCGCGGTCGTCGCGGGCAGCCTGTCGCTGGACGACGGCGCGCGGGTGGTCGCGCTGCGGTCCCAGGCGCTGAAGCCTCTGGCCGGCAAGGGCGGCATGCTGTCGATCGCCTTGCCCGCCGATTCGGTGCGGGAGCGCATAGCCGGCTTCGGCGACCGAGCCTCCATCGCCGCGATCAACGGCGCCTCGGCGACGGTCGTCTCCGGCGAGCCGGAAGCCCTGCGGCAGATCCAGGAGGCCTGCGAGGCCGACGACATCAGGGCCCGCATGATCCCCGTCGACTACGCCTCGCACTCCGCGCAGATCGACGCCCTCGAACCGGAGATCCTCCGCGCCCTGGCCGGGGTCACCCCGACCGAGGCCGCGATCCCGATGATGTCGGCGATGAGCGGCGAGCTGCTGACCGGCCCCGAACTCGGCCCCGACTACTGGTACGCGTCGCTGCGCTCGACCGTCGAGTTCGACCGCGCCGTCCGCCGGCTGGTCGAGACCGGCCACCGGGCCTTCGTCGAGGTCTCGCCGCACCCGGTGCTGACCGGCGCCATCACCGACACGGTCGAGGCCGCCGAGGCGACCGCCTCGGTGATCACCGGCACCCTGCGCCGCGACGAGGGCGGCCCGGCGCGGCTGCTCGCCTCGCTGGCCGAGGCGCACGTCCACGGGGTCCGGGTCGACTGGACATCAGTCCTCGAACACACCGAGACCACAGACCTGCCGACCTACGCCTTCCAGCGCCAGCGCTTCTGGCCGAAGCCCGCGGAGCCCGAGATCGCGCCGACCGCGACCGGCTCCGGAACCCCGGCCGAAGCCGAGTTCTGGGCCGCCGTCGAGAACGGCGACCTCACCGCCCTCAGCGACAA
This sequence comes from Catenulispora sp., assembly GCA_013361685.1. Taxonomy (GTDB): domain Bacteria; phylum Actinomycetota; class Actinomycetes; order Streptomycetales; family Catenulisporaceae; genus Catenulispora. The sequence goes on along the minus strand of JABFXP010000488.1, from coordinate 10,603 downwards.
ACTGGCCCTGGAGGCCGCACAGCTCAGCGAAGTCCTCCCGGCCCTGGCCACCTGGCACCGCCGCGAGCAGGACATGTCCTCGGTCGCCGACTGGCGCTACCGCGTCTCCTGGGTCCCGGTCACCGACCCGGACGCCGCCGCCCCGACCGGCACCTGGCTGCTCGTCGTCCCGGCCGGCCTCGACGACACCACCGCGGCCGACTGTGCCAGCGCCCTGACGAAGGCCGGCGCCGACGTCGTCACGCTCACGGTCGACGTCGCGGAACTCGACCGCGCCACGCTCGCGAACCGGATCCGGGCGGCGCTCGCGGCCCATGGAGCCGCCGCGAGCCCGGGCGCGACTGCTGCGGGCGCCGGCAACTTCGACACCGCCGGCACCGGCAGCCCGGGCAGCATCGGCAGCCCCGGCCTCGGCGGCACTGCCGAATCCGGCGGTTCCGGCGCCACCGCCGCTTCCGCCGCCTCCACCGCCGCCGGCGACTCCGGCAGCGACTTCGCCGGCGTCCTGTCCCTCCTGGCGCTCGACGAGACCCCGACCCCGGAGTTCCCGATGGTCGTCGGCGGCCTGGCCGGCACCACCCTGCTCATGCAGGCACTCGGCGACGCCGACGTCACCGGCCCGCTCTGGGCCGCGACCCGCGGCGCGGTCGCCGCCGGTCTCGGCGAGCACCCGACCCACCCGGTCCAGGCGCAGATCTGGGGCCTCGGCCGCACCGCAGGGCTCGAACACCCGGACCGCTGGGGCGGTCTGGTCGACCTGCCGCCGCAGTGGGACGACCGCGCCGCCGCCCGGCTGGCCACCGTCCTCGGCGGCTGCGGCGAGGACCAGGTGGCGCTGCGGTCCAGCGGCATCATGGCCCGCCGCGTCGTCCGGGCCGCGCGCCGCACCCGGGACGACCGGTGGACCCCCACCGGCACCGTCCTCGTCACCGGCGGCACCGGCGAAGTCGGCCCGCACCTGGTGCGCTGGCTCGCCGGGCGCGGCGCCGAGAACGTCGTGCTCACCACCCGGTCCGGCGTCCGTCCGCAGGCCGGCGCCGCGCTGGCCGCCGTCGCGCACAGCGGCACCGCGGTCAGCCTCGTCACCTGCGACATCGCCGACCACGACGACGTCGCCGGGCTGCTCGAGCGCATCGCCGCCGACGGCCCGCCGCTGAAGTCCGTCATGCACGCCGCCAACGCCGTGGACCTGATGCCGTTCGACGCCACCGGCCTCGGCGACCTGTCGAAGGCGCTCGGCGCGAAGGTGGCCGGCGCGCTGTGGCTGGACGAGCTGACCCAGGACCTCGACCTCGACCGCTTCGTCCTGTTCTCCTCGATCTCGGCGACCTGGGGCAGCAACGAACACGCCGCCTACACCGCCGCCAACGCCCACCTCGACGCCCTGGCCCAGGAACGCCGGGCCCGCGGCCTGCCCGGCACCTCCGTGGCCTGGGGCATCTGGGACACCCGCGAGTGGGGCGACCTGTCGACCATCACCCACGACAAGCCCGGCGCCATCACCCCGGCGCGGCTGCTGCGGCAGGGCCTGACCTTCCTGAACCCGCAGCGCGCGCTCACCGCGCTGGACCAGGCGCTGGCCGACGACGAGACCAACCTCGTGGTCGCCGACGTGGACTGGACCCGCTTCGCCCCGGTGTTCACCGCGCTGCGGCCCTGGCGGCTGCTGGATCAGGTCCCTGAAGTCAAAGCCCTGAGCGCACCGGCCGCCGCCGTCGCGGCTCCCGAGGCCGGCGCCGGCGACCTGGCCTCCCGGCTGGCCGCGATGCTCCCGGCCGAGCGCGAGCGCACCGTCACCGACCTGGTGTGCACGCACGCCGCCGCGGTGCTGGGGTTCGGCTCCGCCGCCGAGATCCCGGCCAACCGGGCGTTCCGCGAGATGGGCTTCGACTCGCTGACCGCGGTGGAACTGCGCAACCGGCTCAACGCTGCGACGGGCCTCAAGCTCGCCTCGACCGCCGTATTCGACTATCCCTCGCCGGAGGTGCTCGCCGCGCACGTCGCCAGGCAACTGGCCGGGAAGGCGGCGCCGGTCGCCGCCGCCCCGGCGGCCGCCGGCGCGGCGGGCCCGGCCAGGTCGGTCCTGGAGGAGTTCGACGCCTTCGCCGCTCTGGTGTCCGGCGGGGCCGGCCCGGACGACGGCCAGACCCGCGCGGCGCTGGCACGACGGTTGGAAACGCTGGCCCGCGACCTGCGAGGAGCGCAGACAGATCCGGAAGCGGACGACGACGAGATGTTCGACCTCGTCGACGACGTGCTGAACGCTCCCGACTTCGAGTGACCTGATGGCCGAAGGGTGTGAAGGGTGATGGAGAGCCAGGAGAAGCTGCGCGATTACCTCAAGCAGGCGACCGGCAAACTGCGGCGGACCCAGGCGCTCCTGAAGGAGGCGCGCGACCGGGAGCGGGAGCCCATCGCCGTGGTCGGGATGGGCTGCCGCTTCCCGGGCGGCGTCACGACGCCCGATCAGCTGTGGGACCTGGTGGCGAACGGCGGGGACGCGGTCTCCGGCTTCCCCACCGACCGCGGCTGGGACATGACAGGGCTCTTCGATCCGGACCCGGAGAACCCGGGGACCAGCTATGTCCAAGAGGGCGGTTTCCTGCACGACGCCTCGGAGTTCGACTCGGGCTTCTTCGGGATCAGCCCGCGCGAGGCCGTCGCCATGGACCCGCAGCAGCGGCTGCTGCTCGAGGTGTCGTGGGAGGCGCTGGAGCGGGCCGGGATCGACCCGACCTCGCTCGGCGGCACCCTCACCGGCGTGTTCGCCGGCGCCCCGCCGTCCGGCTACCTGGTGCACGCCGGGGCCGGCCTGGCGGGCTCCGAGAGCCACCTCATCACGGGCAACGTCACGAGCGTCATCTCCGGCCGCGTCTCCTACACCCTCGGCCTGGAGGGCCCGGCGGTCACCGTCGACACCGCCTGCTCCTCCTCTCTCGTCGCACTCCACCTGGCCTGCCAGGCCCTGCGCACCGGCGACTGCACGATGGCGCTGGCCGGCGGCGTGATGGTGATGGCCGACCCCGGCGAGTTCGTGGGCTTCTCCCGCCAGCGCGCGCTGGCCGCCGACGGCCGGTGCAAGGCGTTCTCCGACGACGCCGACGGCATGGGCATCGCCGAAGGCGCGGGCATGGTCGTGCTCGAACGCCTCTCCGACGCGCAGCGCAACGGCCACCCGATCCTGGCGGTCGTCCGGGGCAGCGCCACCAACCAGGACGGCGCGTCCAACGGTCTCACCGCCCCGAACGGCCCCTCCCAGCAGCGGGTCATCCGCGCCGCCCTGGCCAACGCCCGGCTGTCGGCCGCCGAGGTGGACGCGGTCGAGGCGCACGGCACCGGCACCACGCTCGGCGACCCGATCGAGGCCGGCGCCCTGCTGGCCACCTACGGCCAGGAACGGACCCCGGGCAAGCCGTTGTGGCTGGGCTCGATCAAGTCCAACATCGGCCACGCGCAGCAGGCCGCCGGCATCGCCGGGGTCCTGAAGATGGTGCTGGCGCTCCAGCACGAGGTGCTGCCCGCCACGCTGCACGCCGCCGTCCCCTCCTCCCACATCGAGTGGTCCGAGGGCGACGTCCGGCTGCTTCAGCAGAATCTGGACTGGCGCCGCGGTGAGACGCCTCGGCGCGCCGGCGTGTCAGCGTTCGGACTCAGCGGCACGAACGCGCACATCATCCTCGAAGAGGCACCCGAACCCGCCGGGGCCGCGACACAGACTCCGGACACCGCCGACCCGGACAGCGCCGCCGTCGCGGACGACGCCGTCGCCCCGCGGGTGTTGGCGACGTCCGACATCACCGCCTGGCCGGTCTGCGGCCGCGGCACCGAGGGCCTGGCCGCCCAGGCGGACCGGCTGCGCGGCTTCGCCCTGGCGAACCCCGACGCCACCACGCCCGAGATCGCCTGGTCCCTGGTCACGACCCGCTCCGCGTTCTCACACCGCTCCGTGGTCCTGGGCACCGACCGTTTCGCGCTGATCGAAGGCCTCACCGCCGTCGCGACCGGCCGCTCGGCCGCGGGCGTCGTCACCGGCGCGCTGCCGGCCGGGTCGACGCGCGGCGGCCGCATCGCGTTCGTCTTCCCCGGCCAGGGCAGCCAGTGGATCGGCATGGGACGCGAACTGCTTCAGACGTCCCCGGTCTTCGCCGCACGCTTCGCGGAGTGCGCCGAAGCCCTCGCGCCGTTCGTCGAGTGGTCCCTGCACGACGTGATCGCCTCCGACGCGCCGATGGAGACCGCTGATCTGGTGCAGCCGGTGCTGTGGGCGATGATGGTGTCGCTGGCCGCCGTCTGGCAGGCCGCCGGTGTCGTCCCGGACGTGCTCGTCGGCCACTCCCAGGGCGAGATCGCCGCCGCCACCGTCGCCGGGATCCTGTCGCTGCGCGACGGCGCCCGCGTCGTGGCGCTGCGCTCCAAGTCGTTGAAGATCCTCGCGGGCAAGGGCGGCATGCTGTCCGTCGCCGAACCCGCCGCCGCCGTGCGGACCCGCATCGCCGCCTGGGGCGAGCGGGCGTCGGTCGCCGCGGTGAACGGTCCGGCCGCGACCGTGGTCTCCGGCGAGCCCGGGGCGCTGCAAGAGATCGCGGCTGCCTGCGAGGCCGCGGGTGTCAGAGCCCGTATGGTCTCCGTGGACTACGCGTCGCACTCCGCACAGGTCGATGCGCTGCACGAGGAGATCCTCGCCGTCCTCGACGGCATCACCCCCGGCCCGGCTCACACCCCCATGATCTCCGCTATGAGCGGCGCCATGATCGCCGGCCCGGAACTCGACGCCGCTTACTGGTTCGCCAGCCTGCGCGCCCCGGTGGAGTTCGACGGCGCGGTCCGCGCGCTGGTCCGCGCCGGCAACCGCACCTTCGTCGAGGTCTCCCCGCACCCGGTGCTGACCGGCGCGATCACCGACACGGTCGAGGACGTCCTGAAGGACCCGGCGGTCAACACCCCCGGCCTGCCCGACCCGGCGGTGATCGGCACGCTGCGCCGCGACGAGGGCGGCCCGGCGCGGCTGCTCACCTCGCTGGCCGAGGCGTTCGTGCACGGCGCGCGGGTGGACTGGACGACGGTGCTGGAGCCGGCGACCGCGATCGAGCTGCCCACCTACGCCTTCCAGCACCAGAAGTACTGGCCGATCGCGCCGGAGGAGTCCGGCGCGTCCGGGTTCGGGCAGGCCGCGTACAGCGCGGCCGAGTCGCGGTTCTGGTCGGCGATCGAACAGGGCGACCTGCGGCAGGTGAGCGCGACGCTGGACGTCGGCGACCACAGCCCGCTGAGCGAAGTGCTGCCCGCGCTCGCGTCGTGGCGGCGCCGGGACCGGGAGGGGTCGGCCGCCGCCGCCTGGCGGTACCGCGTCTCCTGGGTGCCGCTCGGCGGAGCGGCTTCGCCGCGGCTGGACGGCGACTGGCTGATCGTCGCGTCGTCGGACCACGAGGAACTGACGCGGCGCTGTGCCAGTGCCCTGACCGAGTACGGCGCGCAGACCTCGCTCATCGAGATCACCGCGCACGGTCTGGACCGGACCGAACTCGCCGAGCGCATCGCCCGCGTGCAGCCCGAGGAGGGCTTCGCCGGAGTCCTGTCCCTGGTGGCCCTCGACGAGACCCCGCTGACGGACTACCCGACGGTGCCCGCCGGGCTGTCCGCGACCGTGCTGCTCGCGCAGGCGATGGGCGCGGCCGGGGTCGAGGCGCGGCTGTGGGCCGTGACCGAGGGCGCGGTCGTGGCGGCGGCCGACGACGTGATGGCCTCGCCCGCGCAGGCCCAGATCTGGGGCCTGGGCCGGGTGGTCGCGCTGGAGCACCCCGAACGCTGGGGCGGTCTGGTCGACGTGCCGGGGGAGTGGGACGAGCGCACCCCGGCGCGGCTGTGCACGGTGCTTGCCGGCTGCGGAGAAGACCAGGTGGCCGTGCGGTCCTCCGGGGCGATGGCCCGGCGGCTGGTGCACGCGCCGGTGACTGTCCAAGCAACGGACCACAGTGCTGAAACGTCTGTAAAAGCGGCGGAATCAGGGGGAGGTGGGCGATGGCAGCCCAGAGGAACAGTTTTGGTTACCGGCGGGACCGGCGCGATCGGCGGCCACGTCGCCCGCTGGTCGGCAGCCCGCGGTGCGGCGCGCCTGGTCCTTACCTCCCGTTCCGGACCGACCGGATCCGGGGTTGCGTCGCTGGCCGCGCGGCTGGCCGCAGCGGGCGCCCGCGTCGACGTCGTCGCCTGTGACCTCGCCGAGCGCGCCGCGGTCTCCGGGCTGCTGGCACGGATCGCGTCCGACGGCCCGGCGCTGAGCTCGGTGCTGCACGCGGCCGGCATCGCCCGCGGCTGTCTGGTGCAGGACCTCGGCCCGGCCGACCTGGCCGACGAGCTGGCGGCCAAGGGCGCCGGCACCGACGCGCTGGACGAGCTGACGCAGGACCTTGATCTGGACGCCTTCGTGCTGTTCTCCTCGGGCGCCTCGACCTGGGGCAGCGGGATGCTCGGCGGCTACGCGGCGGCCAACGCGTACATGGACGCGGTGGCCGAGCGGCGGCGGCAGCGCGGACTGGCCGCGACGTCCGTGGCCTGGGGCCTGTGGGGCGGCGGCGGCCTGGGCGCCGGGGACGCCGGGGACCAGTTGCAGCGCTACGGCATGCGGTTCATGGACCCGGACGTCGCGGTGCAGGCCCTCGCGCAGGCCCTGGACGGGGACGACGGCCTGATCAGCGTCGCGGACGTGGACTGGGAGAAGTTCGCGCCGACGTTCACGCTGCGGCGGCCCAGCCCGCTGATCGCCTCGCTGCCGGAGGTGAAGCAGGCCCTTGCGACCGCCGCGACGCCGAGCGCGGATGCGGCTTCGGGCGCCCCGCAGTCGGATCTGGCGCGGCAGGTGTCCGCGCTGTCGCGGGTCGAGCAGGACCGGCTGCTGGTGGACGTGGTACGCGGCGAAGTCGCCGCGGTGCTGGGCTACGCCTCGGCCGACGCGATCGAGAAGGCGCAGGCGTTCAAGGACCTGGGCATCGACTCGGTGACGGCGGTCGAGCTGCGCAACCGGCTGAACGCGGCCACCGGGCTGCGGCTGCCCTCGACGCTGGTGTTCGACTACCCGTCCTCGGCGGTGCTGGCGGACTATCTGCGGGACGAGCTGACCGGCGTGCGGCCGGGCCCGTCGGCCGGCGCCGCGGCGCAGGCGCCGATCGCGGCGGGCGAACCGATCGCCGTCGTCGGCATGGGCTGCCGGCTGCCGGGCGGCGTCACGGACCCGGAGCAGCTGTGGGACCTGGTGGCCGCCGGCGGCGACGCGCTGGGGCCGTTCCCGACCGACCGGGGCTGGGACATCGTCGAGGAGACCTACGGCCTGAACCAGGGCGAGGGCTCGACGTCGTTCATCAGGGTCGGCGGATTCGTCCACGACGCGGGCGGCTTCGACGCCGGGTTCTTCGGCATCAGCCCGCGCGAGGCCATCGCGATGGACCCGCAGCAGCGGCTGCTGCTGGAGACCTCCTGGGAGGCGCTGGAGCGCGCCGGCATCGACCCGCACTCGCTGCGCGGCTCGCAGACCGGCGTCTTCGTCGGCGCCAACCACTCCGGCTACGGCGGCGGCCTGGTCGGCGAGAGCGGCTCCGAGGGCTATCTGCTCACCGGCGGCCTGACGGCGGTCATCAGCGGCCGCATCTCCTACACCCTCGGCCTGGAAGGGCCCGCGGTGACGATGGACACGGCGTGTTCGTCGTCCTCGGTCGCGCTGCACACCGCCGTCCAGTCGCTGCGCGCGGGCGAGTGCTCGATGGCGCTGGCCGGCGGCGTGGTCGTGATGATCATCCCCGGCGCCTTCGCCGAGTTCAGCAAGCAGCAGGGCATGGCCGCCGACGGTCGCTGCAAGGCCTTCTCCGCCGACGCCGACGGGATCGGCTGGGCCGAGGGCGCGGGCATGATCGTCCTGGAACGGCTGTCGGACGCCCGCCGCAACGGCCACGAGGTGCTGGCGGTGATCAGCGGCACGGCCATGAACCAGGACGGCGCCTCCAACGGCCTCACGGCGCCGAACGGGCCCTCGCAACAGCGCGTGATCCGCGCGGCCCTGGCCAATGCGAAGCTGGTCGGCGCCGACGTGGACGCCGTCGAGGCGCACGGCACCGGCACCACGCTCGGCGACCCGATCGAGGCCCAGGCCGTGCTGGCCACCTACGGGCAGGACCGGGACGAGGACAAGCCGCTGTGGCTCGGCTCGGTGAAGTCGAACATCGGCCACATGCAGGCCGCTTCGGGTGTCACGAGCCTGATCAAGGCGGTCATGGCGCTCAAGCACGAGCTGCTGCCGGTGACCCTTTACGCGCAGGAGCCGTCGCCGCACATCGACTGGGACGCGGGGAACGTGAAGCTGCTGAACGACCCGGTGCCGTGGCGCGGCGGCGGGAAGACGCGGCGGATCGGGGTGTCGTCGTTCGGGGTGAGCGGGACGAACGTGCACATGATCGTGGAGGAGCCGCCGGCGGTCGGCGACGCCGACATCGAGGTCGAGGAATCCGGTGATGAGGCCGCCGGCGTGCAGGCGCTGCCGGTTCTGGCGTCGGCCGGCGCGGTGGCCGGGCCTGGTGCCGGATCGGCCGACGTCGTGGCGTGGCTGGTCTCCGGACGCAGCGCCGACGGACTGGCCGGGCAGGCGGGGCGGCTGCGGGAGTTCGTGCTCGCGAAGCCGGAGCTGGAGCCTGCCGATGTCGGCTGGTCGCTGCTGACCACGCGCTCCACGTTCGAGCACCGGGGCGTCGTGATCGGCACCGATCGAGGCGTGCTGGCCGGCGGCCTGGCGGCGATCGCGACCGGGCAGCCGGCACCGGGCGTCGTCACCGGGGCGACGACGTCCAGCGGTCCGGGGCGTTGTGTGTTCGTGTTCCCCGGGCAGGGGAGCCAGTGGGTCGGCATGGGGCGCGAGTTGCTGGCGACCTCGCCGGTGTTCGCGGCGCGGTTCGCCGAGTGCGCCGAGGCGTTGGCGCCGTTCGTCGACTGGTCGCTGTACGACCAGCTCGACCGGCAGCTTGAAACGGCCGACGAAGTGCAGCCGGTGTTGTGGGCGATGATGGTTTCGCTCGCCGCGGTGTGGCAGGCCGCCGGTGTCGTTCCCGACGCTGTGGTCGGCCATTCGCAGGGCGAGATCGCCGCCGCGGTGGTGGCCGGAATCCTGTCCCTGTCCGACGGAGCGCGGGTTGTCGCGCTCCGCTCCCAGGCGCTGAAGCCCTTGGCTGGCAAGGGCGGCATGCTCTCGCTGGCGCTGCCGGCGGAGAGTGTCAGGACCCGCATCGAGTCGTTCGGTGACCGCGTCTCGATCGCGGCGATCAACGGCGCGTCGGCGACGGTCGTCTCCGGCGAGCCCGAGGCACTCCTGGAGATCCAGGCGATTGCCGAGGCCGACGGTGTCAGGGCTCGCATGATCCCGGTGGACTACGCCTCGCACTCCGCACAGGTCGATGCCCTCGAGGCAGAAATCAAGCGTGTCCTGTCGGGTGTCACGCCTGGTGCGACCAGCATCCCAATGATCTCCGCCATGAGCGGTGAGATGTTGACGGGCACCGAACTCGGTCCCGACTACTGGTACGCCTCCCTGCGCTCCACGGTCGAGTTCGACCGCGCGGTCCGGACGCTGGCCCAGAACGGCCACCGCACCTTCATCGAGGTCTCGCCGCATCCGGTCCTCACCGGTGCGATCACCGACACCCTCGACACGCTCGACATGGCGGCACCGACCGTCCTCGGCACGATCCGCCGCGACGAGGGCGGCCCGGCGCGGCTGCTCACCTCGCTGGCCGAGGCGCACGTCCACGGCCTCGACGTCGACTGGACCGCCGTCCTCGCCGCCGGCCGGCAGGTGGCGCTCCCGACCTACGCCTTCCAGCACCGCCGCTACTGGGCACCGCCGTTCCCGGAGATGCCGACGAAGGAAGCTCCGGCGGCCTCCGCCAACTCCGAGGCCGAGCAGCGGTTCTGGAGCGCGATCGAGCAGGGCGACGTCGCAGAGCTCGCCGACACCCTCGCCGTGGAGGACGCGGACGCGCTCAGCGGACTCCTGCCGGCCCTCGCCTCCTGGCGACGCCGCGAGCGCACCGACTCCACGGTCGGGAACTGGCGCTACCGCGTCGCGTGGAAGCCGATCGCCGATCCGGCGGCCCCGGTGCTCACCGGCACCTGGCTGGTGGTGGTGCCGGAGAACCCGGACCCCGTCGCAGACCCCTACATCGCGGCGCTCGCCGAGCACGGAGCCGACACCGTCACGGTCCAAGCACCGGCTCGCGACCTCGACACCCTGGACCGCGAAGCCCTCGCCGCCCGCATCACCGCCGCCCTGGACGGCGCCGAACCCGCCGGAGTGCTCTCCTTCCTGGCACTCGACGAATCGCCGATCCCCGGCTACCCCGGCGTGACCCGCAGCATCGCCGGCACCATGGGCCTGACCCAGGCACTCGGCACCGCCGGCGTCACCGCCCGCCTCTGGGTCCTGACCCGGGGCGCCATGTCCACCCACCCCGACGACCGGCTCACCAGCCCGGTCCAGGCCCAGTCCTGGGGCCTCGGCCGCGTCGCAGGCCTCGAACATCCGGACCGGTGGGGCGGTCTGATCGACCTGCCCGCAGCCGACGCCGCC
>JABFXP010000733.1 GCA_013361685.1 Catenulispora sp. | reverse complement strand
GTGGCCGAGCGCCTGTCGGCCGGCGGGCAGCCCGGCCAGCCGCCGGTGCGGGTGGCGGCGGTGCCGGCGAAGGTCACCGTGCAGGCGATAGCGGCGCTGGCCGTGCACGAGCCGGCCCGGCGCTTCGACGCCGACGTGGTGGCCATGACCGCGGCCGCCACCGCCACCCGGTACGGCGCCATCGAGGTGGCCGCCACCGAGGCCTGGACGATGGCCGGGGTGTGCCGCCCGGGCCAGGTGCTCGGGCACGTGGAGAACGACGTGGCGCTGATCGGGGACGGCCAGGCCGAGGCCGCGGCGGCGGTGCTGGAGCGGATGCTGTCGGTGGGCGGTGAGATGGTGACCCTGGTGGTCGGCGCGGGCGCGGAGCCCGGGGTGCCCGAGGCCGTCGCGGACCGGCTTCGGGAGCTGCATCCGGTCGTGGACGTGGTGGTATATGAGGGCGGGCAGACCGGCTACCCGCTGCTGATCGGCGTTGAGTGATTCCGGAGGTGTCCGCACCATGGGCATCCGCTTGGACGTGCCCCTGACCAAGGCCGTGGGCGACCGCACCGCGAAGGTGCTGCGGACCGCCCTGGGCCTGGAGACCGTCAACGACCTGCTGCGCCACTATCCGCGCAAGTACGTCAAGCGCGGCCAGCTGACCGAGCTGTCCGAGCTGGTCCCGGGCACCGAGGCGACGATCGTGGCGCAGGTCACCAAGGTCAGCCGGCGGTCCATGGCGGCCCGGCGCGGCCAGATGCTGACCGTCGAGGTGCGCGACTCCGCCGACACCGCCGTGGAGATCACCTTCTTCAACCCGCGCGCGGCCAACGCGCTCAAGCCCGGCATGCTCGGCATGTTCGCGGGCAAGGTCGGCGAGTACCACGGCAAGATCCAGATGACGAACCCGGAGTTCGCCAAGCTGGACGCGGACGCCGACGAGGCCGGCGACACCGACATCGACAACTGGGCCGGCGAGCTGATCCCGCTCTATCCGGCGGCCGGCGGCCTGCCGTCGTGGAAGATCGCCCGCTGCGTGCGGATGGTGCTGGACCAGCTCGACGCCGACCCCGAGGACGACCCGCTGCCCCGGCCGGTGCGGGCCCGCCGGGCGCTGCTGTCGCTGCCGGAGGCGCTGCGGCGGATCCACCGGCCCGACGACTGGCCGGAGATCGCCGTCGCCCGCAAGCGCCTGAAGTGGGACGAGGCGCTGCCCATGCAGGTGGTGCTGGCGCAGCGCCGGGAGGCGCTCAAGGCGCTGCCGGCCAAGCCCCGCGAGCGGGTGCCCGACGGCCTGCTGGACGCCTTCGACGCCGCGCTGCCGTTCACCCTCACCGCCGGCCAGCGCGCGGTCGGCGAGGAGATCGAACAGGACCTGGCCTCCGTGCACCCGATGCACCGGCTGCTGCAGGGCGACGTGGGCTCGGGCAAGACGATGGTCGCGCTGCGGGCCATGCTGGCGGTCGCCGACGCCGGCGGGCAGTCCGTGCTGCTGGCCCCGACCGAGGTGCTGGCCCAGCAGCACCACCGCTCGATCGTGCAGATGCTCGGCGCCGCCGCCGACGTGCCGGTGGACCTGTTCTCCGAGGTCCCGGCGGCGGAACCCGGCCGCAAGCAGGTCAAGGTGGCGCTGCTCACCGGATCGCAGAACGCGAAGGAACGCCGGGAGAACCTGCTCGACGCCGCCTCCGGCGCGGCCGGCATCGTGGTCGGCACGCACGCGGTGATCCAGGACCACGTCCAGTTCGCCGACCTCGGCCTGGTGGTCATCGACGAGCAGCACCGCTTCGGCGTCGAACAGCGCGACGCGCTGCGCGCCAAGGGCCAGGACCCGCCGCACGTCCTGGTGATGACCGCGACCCCGATCCCGCGCACCGTGGCCATGACGGTGTTCGGCGACCTGGAGACCTCGATCCTGGCCGAGCTCCCGGCCGGGCGCTCGCCGATCGCCACCCACGTGGTGGCCGCGCACGAGCACCCCTCGCACTTCACCCGGGTCTGGGAGCGGATCCGCGAGGAGGTCGGCGCCGGGCACCAGGCCTACGTGGTGTGCCCGCGCATCGGCGAGGAGGCGAGCACCGGCGAGGCCGGAGACGACGGCATGGAGCTGGTCTCCGAACCCGGCCAGCACCGCCCGCCGCTGGCCGTGGTCGAGGTCGCCGCCAAACTCGCCGAGGGGCCGCTCAAGGGCCTGCGCGTGGGGCTGCTGCACGGCCGCCTGGCCCCGGACGAGAAGGACGCGGTGATGCGCGCCTACGCCGGGCACGAGCTGGACGTCCTGGTCGCCACCACGGTCATCGAGGTCGGCGTCAACGTCCCGAATTCGACGGTGATCGTGGTGATGGACGCCGACCGCTTCGGCGTCTCGCAGCTGCACCAGCTCCGCGGCCGGGTGGGCCGGGGCCAGTGGGCCGGGTTGTGCCTGCTGGTCACCGAGTCCGCCGAGGGCACGCCGGCCCGCGAGCGCCTCGCCGCCGTCGCCTCGACCCTGGACGGCTTCGAGCTGTCGAAGATAGACCTCGCCCTGCGCAAGGAGGGCGACGTCCTGGGCGCCTCGCAGTCCGGCTACCGCTCCTCGCTGCGGATGCTCAGCGTGATCGAGGACGAGGACGTGATCCGCGCCGCCCGCGACGAGGCCACGCCGCTGGTCGCGGCCGACCCGGAGCTCACCGGGCAGCCGGGGCTGGCCGCCGCGGTCGCCGGGCTGCTGGACACGCAGCGCGCGGAATACTTGGGGAAGACCTGATCCGCGCCCGGTCCGCGCCCCCTGTGCGCGATCTACGACCAGCGCCGCTCCGAGTGCCCGAAAGGCTCCGCACCCCATGATCCGCGTCGTCGCCGACCAGGCCCGGGGTCGCCGCCCCACCGTCCCGCCAGTGCTGCCCGAGCACCCGAAAGGCGTCCGCACCATGACCCGCGTAATCGCCGGCGAGGCCCGGGGTCGCCGCCTGACCGTCCGCCCAGTGCCGCCCGAGCACCCGAAAGGCCCCCGCATCCCATGACCCGCATCATCGCCGGCCAAGCCCGGGGCCGCCGCCTGGCCGTCCCGCCCGGCGAGGGCACCCGCCCCACCGGCGACCGGGCCCGGGAGGGCTTGTTCTCGGCGCTGGCGGCCCAGTTCGGCGGGCCGTCCGGCCTGTCCGGGCTGGCCGTGCTGGACCTGTTCGCGGGCTCCGGCGCACTCGGGCTGGAGGCGCTGTCCCGCGGCGCGCGGGCGGTGCTGCTGGTCGAGGCCGACCGGCGCGTCACCCAGGTGATCGCCAAGAA
>JABFXP010000926.1 GCA_013361685.1 Catenulispora sp. | reverse complement strand
TCGCGCCCTACGCGGCGCCACCCGGTCGCGGCACGCCCTCCTCCAGATCCTGAAGCGCCTCGCGCCCGTCCCGCACCGCCAGCGCCCGGGTGAGGCGCTCGAACGTGTGCGGCGCCAGGCGTTCGCGTGCGGCGTCCAGATCGAAGAACCCGTATTCGGCGATCTCCTTCTCCTGGAGGCGGATTCGCGCGATGTCCTCGTCGGACAGGGTGCCGCCGTCGAAGAGGTACTGCGCCAGCGGCGGGCGGGCGCCGTCACGGGACCGCCAGTCGAGCATGAGCAGGCGTCCGGGGACGATGTCGAGCCCGATCTCCTCCAGCGTCTCGCGGCGCGCACCCTGGGCCGGGGACTCGCCTTCCTCCAGGCCGCCGCCGGGGACGCCCCAGACGGTGGTGTCGGTGCCTCGGTAGGACTGGCGGACCAACAGGGTGCGGCCGGCCGCGTCGGCGCAGAGCAGCGAGCCGCTGGCGACCGATTTGGGCAGGGCGGCGGCCCAGGCGGCGCGGTCCACGCCGGTGCCGGGCGGAGCCAGGGGCGGTGCGCCGGATTCCAGGGACCGCAAGTACAGCCTGCCTGCGTGCTGGTTCAGGGCCTCCTCGGCGTCGGGGACCACGGTGGCCAGCGCCACCGCGGCGGCCATGATCACGTCGCAGAGCTCTGCCGCCAGATCAGCCGTGGTGTGGCTGACGCCTTTGCGGGGGTTCTGACCGCTGAGGCCGATCAGCGCGGAGGCCGCCTCGCCAGCCTCTTCGGCGACCTTCAGGACGCGCAGGGGGACGGCCAGGCCGGGGTCGGTCTGCGGGTGGCTGTCCAGCCAGGCCTTCTGCTGGGCGACCACCTGCCAGGTCAAGGGGGAGTCCATGGGCGGTGCCCTTCGCGGTCAGGCCCGCCGCCTGGCGGACGTTCTCGGTGCCGGGATCCTTCGAAAGGACGCAGCGGTCGGCGCAACGGGACGGGAAACCTTACCGTGCGGGCGCCAACGGACCGCGGATCCGGGGCGGCCGGACCGGAGGCGCGGCGCGGACATGGCGGCCTTATGCTGAGCCGACCCTTCCGTGATCATGTGAAAGCGACGACAGTGCCCCGCCATCCCCGCTGGCTCGACCGCCTCACCGCCGCCGCCGTCCGCGGCGTCTGGGACTGGGCCCGGGTGCGCGGCCGCATCACGGCCGGCAACCCGGGCCGCTACCGCTTCGCCCACCTGGGCCCCGGCGCCGCCCTGTCCTTCCCCCTCGGCGCGCTCTACAACGAGCAGCACATGGCCATCGGCGAGGGCACGCTGGTCGGCGAAGGCGTCAGCCTGGCCGTGGGCTGGCCGGGGGAGGACTTCGGCGAGGCCGTCGTCATCCGCATCGGCCGCGGCTGCTCCATCGGCCGCGGCAGCCACATCGTCGCCCACCTCCGCATCGACATAGGCGACGACGTGTTCTTCGGCCCATACGTCTACGTCACCGACCAGAACCACGGCTACACCGCCCTGCACACCCCCATCGGCCGCCAACCCGCCGAGGACAAGGCGGTCACCATCGGCGACGGCTGCTGGCTCGGCGTCGGCTCGGTGATCCTCCCCGGCACCACCCTCGGCCGCAACGTGGCCGTGGCTGCCGGCGCCGTGGTCCGCGGCTCCTTCCCCGACCACTGCCTGATCGGCGGCGTCCCGGCCCGGATCCTGCGCCGCCACCACGCCACGGACGGCTGGCGCGCGGGGGATGTGGGGCAGGCGGAGGAGTTGGGGTAGCGGGTGGGTCATTTCGGTCGGCTCACCCATATTCGTCGGAAGCCGGCGATAGCCTGCGGCGGTGACGACCGACCCCGAGTGGACGCTCGAGTTGTGGGAGGCACTGCCCGAGGACGTCCGCCGCGGCCACGAGTTGTCAGCCGGACGCCTCGTGGCACGGCCGCGCGGGACGCCGGGACATCAGCGGGCGGTGCGCCGGATCGCCAACGCACTGGAGGCCGCCGCAGACAAGGCGGCGGTCGACAGTCGTCCCGGCCTGGCTACTGATTCCGAACTCGACGTGATCCTCTGGGACGTTCCACTCACCATCCGTGAGCCGGACGTTGCGGTGTACACCTGCCTGCCGACCGGGCAACGCCGAGTCCACGCCGACAGCGTCCTGATCGTCGTCGAAGTGGTCTCACCGGGCTCCGTCGCCGACGACACCGGCCGCGACGACCCGCGTCGCGGCCTGGTCTCCAAGATGACGCAGTACGCGACGGCCGGTATCGAGACCTACCTGACGGTCTTCCTCCGCCCCGACGATTCGGTGGAGCTCAGGGTCCCCTTCGACGCCGACGTCACCTTCGCGCAGCTGTCGTTCTGACCGCGGCGCTCAGCGGCGGCTGGTGGCCCCCGCCACCGTGAGCCCCACCGGCAGCACCTACAGCGTCCGCGCCACTCCCGTCGACTCCCGCACGATCAGCCGCGGCGAGACGTCCACGTGCCGGGCCGGCGCCTGCGGATCCCGCACCAGATCCAGCAGCGTCCGCACCGCGATCTCTCCGACCGCCTCCTTCGGCGGCGACACCGCGGTCAGCGCCGGCCGCGTCAGCGCCGAGAACTCGTCGTCGTAGGCCACGATCGACATCTCGCGCGGCACCGCGAAGCGCGTCGCGAAGCCGTTCTGCAGCAGCGCCAGGGCGTCTTCGTCGGAGTGGACCAGCAGCGCCGTCGCCTCCGCCGCGCGCAGCCGGGCGGCCAGCTCGTCGAGCTGCTCCGGGCCCCAGGTCGGCCAGCCCGGCAGGTCGGTGCCGATGATGCGGGGGCAGCCGGTCAGCGCCAGCGCGTCGGCCGCCTGTTCGAAGCCGCTCAGGACGCTGCGCGAGGTGGGGGTCTCGCCGCGGGCGAACACCGCGATCCGGCGGTGCCCGAGCTCGTGCAGGTGCCGCACGGCCAGCGCGGCGCCCGTCTCATGGTCGGTGCGGACCCAGGACGTGGCCGAGGAGGCCGGCCCGTGCGAGCGGCGCTCCACCAGCACCGCCGGCACCCCCAGCGCGCCGGCCCACTCCACCTCGTCGGTGGGCGCCAGCAGCACCGCCTGCGCGCCGGAGTCCACCAGGCCCATCGCCAGCGACAGGTCCTGGCCGGACTGGTAGTCCGAGACCGCCACCAGCAGGCGGCCCTCCGGTTCGTGCTCGCGCAGCACCCGGCGCACGCCGTCGACCACGCGGTTGAAGTAGTACGAGGACTTGGGGATCAGCGCGCCGATCACCGGCAGCTCGACGTCCTCGGCCGCCTCGGCCCCGCGGCC
>JABFXP010000832.1 GCA_013361685.1 Catenulispora sp. | reverse complement strand
GCCCTCGGCCGCGGCGGTCTTCTCGCTGGCCACGTTGGCGCCCAGGAAGACGCCGTGCTGCCAGGAGAAGGACTCGGTGACCAGCGGGACCGCGGTGGCGCGGCGGCCGCCGAACAGGATCGCGGAGATCGGGACGCCCGCGGTGTCCTCCCACTCCGGGGCGATGGTCGGGCACTGCGCGGCGGGCACGCAGAACCGGGCGTTGGGGTGCGCGGCCGGCTCGGCGCTGTCCGGGGTCCAGTCCCGGCCCTTCCAGTCGGTCAGGTGCGCCGGCTTGTCCTTGGTCAGGCCCTCCCACCACACGTCGCCGTCGTCGGTCAGCGCGACGTTGGTGAAGACCGAGTTCGCGTACAGCGTGTCGATCGCGTTGGCGTTGGTCTCGCGGCCGGTGCCCGGGGCGACGCCGAAGAAGCCGGCCTCGGGGTTGATGGCGTACAGCCGGCCGTCCTGGCCGAACCGCATCCACGCGATGTCGTCGCCGACGGTCTCGACCTTCCAGCCCGGCACGGTCGGGGTGAGCATCGCCAGGTTGGTCTTGCCGCAGGCGCTCGGGAACGCCGCGGCCACGTACTTCGCCTCGCCGGAGGGCGGAGTGAGCTTCAGGATCAGCATGTGCTCGGCGAGCCAGCCCTCGTCGCGGGCCATCACCGAGGCGATGCGCAGCGCGTAGCACTTCTTGCCGAGCAGGGCGTTGCCGCCGTAGCCGGAACCGTAGGACCAGATCTCGCGGGTCTCGGGGAAGTGCGTGATGTACTTCGTCTCGTTGCACGGCCACGGCACGTCGGCCTGACCCGGCTCCAGCGGCGCGCCGACGGTGTGCGCGGCCTTGACGAACTCGCCGTCCGCGCCGAGCTCGTCCAGCACCTTCTGGCCCATCCGGGTCATCACGCGCATCGAGACCACCACGTACGGGGAGTCGGTCAACTCCACGCCGATCGCGGACAGCGGCGAGCCGATCGGGCCCATCGAGAACGGCACGACGTACATCGTGCGGCCGCGCATCGAGCCGGCGAACAGGCCGGACAGGATGCCCTTCATCTCCGCCGGGGCCATCCAGTTGTTGGTGGGGCCGGCGTCGGCTTCGTGCTCGGAGCAGATGAAGGTCCGGCCCTCCACGCGAGCGACGTCGCTGGGGTCGGACTTGGCGTAGAAGCTGTTCGGGCGCTTGGCCTCGTTCAGCCGGGTGAAGGTGCCCTGCTCGACGAGCAGCGACGTCAGGCGGTCCCACTCGGCGTCCGAACCGTCACACCACACGACGGCGTCCGGCTGGGTGAGTTCGGCGATCTCGGCGACCCAGGACTTCAGGGCCGCGTGCGGGGTCGGGGCGGCGTCCAAGCCCGGTATCGCCGTGGCGGCACCGTTCGAGGGCATGCTTTTTCTGGACACGTCAGTCATGGCGCGCTCCTAAGGCACCGGGTCCGCGTCCCATCCGCACTGGTGGCGGGCCCGGTCGAAATGATGAGGGTAGTTGGGAGTGTACCCACGGCAGTCCACATAGTGGATAGTCGGCAATGGCTAGTTCGTCACACTCCGCTGGCCGCCGTGTCCGGTCGGGGGACCCCTTTTTTCTCGGTTCTGGACAGTTTCCTCTCAGTCCCCGGACGCCTCTTCCGAACCTACGGTCGCGTAAGTTACTCTCCGGTTATGACGCCGCTCACCGAAGTCGTTTCGACCGCCGTCGCCCCGGTGAAGCCCAAGCTGCGCGGGTGGCTGCACCTGTTCACCGCCCCGCTGGCGCTGGCCGCGGGCATCGTGCTGATCGCGTTGGCGGACAACGGCCGGGCGCGCGTCGCCTCGGCCGTTTTCGCGTTCTCCGCGGTGATGCTGTTCGGGACCTCAGCGCTGTACCACCGCGGCAACTGGGGCCGGCGGGGCGAGGCGATACTGCGGCGCCTGGACCACGCCAACATCTTCCTGATCATCGCCGGGACCTACACGCCGTTCACCGTGCTGCTGCTGCACGGCACCGCCGAGCGGGCGCTGCTGTACACGGTGTGGGCCGGCGCGCTGGTCGGGATCGCGTTCCGGGTGTTCTGGATGAAGGCGCCACGGTGGATCTACACGCCCTGCTACGTGGCGCTGGGCTGGGCCGCGGTCTTCTTCCTGCCGGAGTTCCTGCACTCCGGCGGCGTCGCGATCCTGGTGATGATGATCGTCGGCGGCGTCCTGTACTCGATAGGCGCGCTGGTCTACGGCACGAAGCGGCCGAACTTCTCGCCGCGCTGGTTCGGCTTCCACGAGGTCTTCCACACGCTGACCATCGCGGCGTTCGCGCTGCACTTCATCGGCGTGTCGCTGGCGGTCATCTAGTCTCCTCGCCCTCCCACGTGGCGACGATGCGGGCCAGTTCGGTGCGGGAGCGGATGCCGAGCTTCTTGTAGAGGTTGCGCAGGTGGTACTCCACGGTCTTCGGGGAGATGAACAACGCCGCGGCCGTCTCGTTGTTGGTGCGGCCCGCGCCGACGTGCCGGGCGACCTGGGTCTCGTAGGGCGTGAGGCCCTTGGGCTCGGGGGATTTGGCGGCGACGAGGTGCGTGAGGTCCTCTTCGCAGAGGGCCTCCCAGCGGCGGGCGCGCAGGCGGCGGAACGTGTCGCGGGCCGGCTCCAGCAGGGCGCGGGCCTCGGCGTGGTGGCGGCGGTCGCGCAGCCGGCGGGCGGCGTGCAGGTCGTGGCGCGCGGACAGGAACGGATCGGCGGGCCGGTGGCCGGGCTCCGGATCGCGGTCCAGGAGTTCGTCGAGGTCGGCGCGGACCGGCAGGAACGCCGGATGGCGGATGCCGTGGGCGTGCAGCGCGTCCTGGACGGCTTGCAGCTCGGCGAGGGCGGCCTCGCGGTCGCCGGCGCCGTCGTCATCGAGCGCGAGGACCGCTCGGGCATGGCGGAAGGCCAGCTCGGCGGGATGGCCGGCGGGGACGGACGGCAGCGCGGCCAGCCGGGATTCCAGGTCGGCGAAGTCGGCGCGGTCCCCGCGGTAGGCGGCGATGCGCGCGGCCACCCCCAGTGCCAGCGCCGGCCACAGCGGCTGCCCCAGGTCGGCGCCGATGTCCGCGGCGGCCAGGGCGCGACCGCGGGCGACGTCCCAGTGCCCGGCGCGCTGGTCCAGCTCGGCGGCCATGGTCAGCAGGGCGGGCAGCCGGGAGCGGGCGCCGGCGTCGTGGGCCGCTTTGAGGGCTTGGGCGAGGCTGGGATGAGGGGTGCCTTGGAGGGCGGCGGTCCAGGCCGGGTAGACGAGGGCTTCGAGGGGCGTGTCGAGGTCGGTG
>JABFXP010000636.1 GCA_013361685.1 Catenulispora sp. | reverse complement strand
GCGGGCGGTGGGGGGTGGGGTGGGGCGGGGCGGCGGTTGGGGAGGTGGGTGAGTGGGGGTGGCCGGTGGCGGTTGGGCGAGGGCGGGGCGCCGGGTGAGGAGATGGGCGCGTCGCGCTGGCCGATGGCCGTTGGGCGCGCGCAGAACGGCGCCCGGCCGGGGTTGCCAGCCGGGCGCCGTGGGGGCCGTTAGTCGTCGGAGTCTGTGGAGGGCACGAATGCCCCCGGCACGTCGTTCGGCGCGTAGATCTTGGGCTCGCCCGGGTACGGCTTCGTCCAGCCGCTGTTCTCGTACCACGTGAAGTGGTTCATCTGCTCGGGGTTGGCGTAGTCCGGGCGGGCGTTGGTGCCGGTGGTGTGCTGGTTGGTCAGCCAGGTCTGCCACTGGTCCGCGATCTGCTTTTCGGCGGCGGGCACGGGGGTGTTGGTGTTCGCCGTTGCTACGGCGGCGGCCGTGGCGGGGGCGGTGGCGGTCGTGGTCGTGGACGGGGTGTCCAGGCCGCAGGGGGGCGGGGTCTTCAGGCCGCCGGTCAGGGAGGTCTGGTTCGGCAGGGCTGTGAAGGGGGTGTAGTCGGGGGTGGTGGTGAACGCTGTGTTCATGGGGGTGGCGGCTGCGTCCATCTGGTTCATCGGGTGGATGCCGAGGATCTGCTCGATGGTGCGGATCATCGTGATCTGGGAGTAGTAGCGGCTGTCCACCGTGCCGTGTTGGGCGTAGGGGCTGATGATCTGGATGGGGGCGCGGTGGCCGTCGACGTGGTCCAGGCCGGCTTGGGAGTCGTCTTCGACGATGAAGATCGCCGAGTCCTTCCAGTACTGGCTGTGGGTGATGGTGTCGACTATCTGGCCGACTGCGAGGTCGTTGTCGGCGACTTGGGCTGCGCCGTTGGCGGGGCCGCCGGTGTGGTCGCTGGAGAGCCAGAACATGTTGAGGTTGGCCGGGCCGTTCTTCTGGAAGTCCTGCTGCCAGATCTGGGCGCGGTAGATGTCCGGGACTGAGGTGTCGAACTTGGGGAAGCCCGGGACGGAGACGTTGTTCAGGGAGGGGATCGGGGAGGAGGACACCAGGGGGTACTGGGTCTGGGAGCCGGTTGCGGCCATGGTCTTGGCGTCGCAGTAGAGGTTCTGCCAGGTGGCGTCGGCGGGTTTGGTCAGGAACTGCTGGAATTCGCCGAAGTCGCGGACTGTCTTGCCGGCTGCTTGGGCGCCGGACCAGAGGGTGCCGCTGGTCTGGTGGCCCAGGGCGTCGTCCTCGGTGTCGTAGCTGCGCTGGTATTCGCCGGCTGAGGATTCGGTGTATTCGGGGTTGTCGGCCTGCATCAGCCAGTTGTGACCCTCGGCGGAGTTGGTGCCGGTGTCGTAGGTGTTGTCGTAGAGGCCGAACTGTTGGGCCAGGGCGTGTTGGTTGGGGGTGACCGCCTGGCCGAACTGGGTCAGGGTGCTGTCGCCGTTGCCGCGGGGGTCGTCGCCCAGGACCTGGTCGTAGGTGCGGTTCTCCTTGACGATGAGGAAGACGTGCTTGATCGTCGAGGGGTCGCCGATGCGGGCGGGGATCGGGACCGGGGTTTTGCCGTTGCCCTTGGTGTAGGTGACGGAGTTGTCGGTCCAGCCGTTGTACTGGAAGACCTTGTCGGTGTAGGCCTTGATGGCGCGGTCGTCCGGCAGGGTGAACTTCTGCAGGCTGGAGGTGGTGTCGTGGGTGCCGTGGCCGGCCGCTACCACTGGGCGCAGGGAGTCGATGCCGCGGGTGTTGGATACCAGGACCTGGTCGCCGATGGTGGTGATCTCGGAGGGGAAGTAGTCCGTGGGCAGCAGGCCGATGTAGCGGGCCGGCTGTTGGGCGGAGGTGAAGCGGTAGACCGCGACGGCGTTGGCCCGGCCCAGGGTGACCAGCAGGCGGCCGTCCTTGGTGAGGGTGATGGCGTCCGGTTCGTAGCCGACCGTGGCCTGGGGCCAGGGCTGGGTCTGGATGGTCTGGACGACCTGGTCCTTGGTGGTGTCGATCACTGACACCGAGTTGCTGTTGGTGTTGGCCACGAACAGGGTGGTGCCGGTGGAGTAGACGGCGGTGGGGTGCAGGCCGACGTCGATGCTGCCGACTGTGGTGCTCGCGGTGTCGATGACGCTGACCGTGCCGGAGGTGGAGGAGCCGGTGGCCGGGTTCGCCGGGACCTGGGTGCCGTAGGAGTTCAGGGTCTGGTCGGCGGGTGTGGCGGTGCGGCCGCCTTCGTTGGTGACGTAGAGCTTGGTGCCGACCAGGGCCAGGGCGCGGGGGGCGTTGCCGGTGTTCCAGGTCTGCTTGATCGTGCCGGTGGCGACGTCCAGGGCCGCCACCGTGTTCTGGCCGTTGACGGCCACGTAGGCGGTGGCGCCGTCGGCGGAGAAGACGATGCCGCCGGTGAGGGCCAGTTGGCCGGCCGCGGTGGCGGGGATGGTGATGTTCACCGGGGTGGCCAGGGTGCCGTCGGCGTTCACCGAGAACTTCGTCAGGCCGCCCTGGCGGGCCAGCAGGAGGGTCTTGCCGTCGGGTGAGTAGGCCGGGGCGGCCTGGCCGACGTCGTTGCCGCTGATCTTCAGGTTCGCGGTGGTGCCGCTGCCGATCACCTGCTGCACCTGCCAGCTGCGCAGGTCGACGATGATCAGGGCGGCGCCGCCGTCGGCGACCGTGGCGGCCACGTGGGTGCCGTCCGGGCTGACCGTCGAGGCCATGATCTTGCCCTGGTTGACGACCAGGCGGGTGCCGATCGGGTTGATGTACTGGTCGGAGGCGATGACCTGGCCCTTGGCGGTCAGCTCGCCGACGTGCTGGGTGCCGAGCTGCTTCGTGGAGGCCGAGCCGATGGTCGCGCCGGTGAAGACCAGGGTGACCGTCGCGACGCCGGCCTTGGCCAGGCGTCCCCGGCCGCCGGTGCCCTCGGGCGGGGTGGAGGGCTTTCTGCGGCGTTGCACTTGCATGGAGGCGTTCCTTCAGGGTGAGTGGGTGGGACCTAATGCGAAGGAAGAAGCTCGACGTTGCCGTCGAACTGCCACAACGGGTTAGAGGCGTCGCCGTCGGGGGTCTTGAGCAGGAAGTAGCCGTTCACTTCCTTGGGGCCGTCACCGTCGGCGATGTAGCGGCCGTTGGCGGTGACGTCGAGTTGGTAGACGGCCTGGCCGGTGATCGCGACGCCCGGGACGTGCCAGGTGACGACGCAGCGCCAGTCGTTGCCCGGGCCGTCGGGTGCTGACAGGCCGTCGCCCTTCGTGCAGGCGGCGGTGGGGGCGAGCTGGGCCTCGGTGACGGGCGGCCGGTGCAGTTCCTGTTCCTGCAAGCGGTACAGGTGGGCGAAGTTCACGGCGAGGGAGTTCTGAAGCTTGGCCTGGGTGATGCCGGATCCGCTGCCGCCTGCGATCGCTACGACGGCGACCGTCGCGGCGAACAGGCCGGCGAGCGGCAGGACGCCGCGGGTCAGCACCTGGCGTCCGGCGTTGTCGACGGTGAGGTTGGTGAAGTCCCGGCGCAGGAAGAGCAGGTACGCCAGCACGGTCGCGGCCACGGCCCAGACCAGGCTGACCGCGACGCCGATCAGCAGCGGACTGAGTTGGACCGGATCGGTGAACAGCCCGTTCCAGGAGATGAAGGCGTAGCCGGGCAGCGCGTACCGCACCGCCACCGGCAGCGGCAGCATCTGTGCCAGCTGCATCGCCAGCGCCGCGACGACCGGCAGCAGGAGTCCCATCGGCGAGCGGCCCAGCGCCACGGAGCCGAGCAGGCCGATGGCGGCCAGGGCCAGGGTCGGGGCCAGCACGCACAGCCAGGCGAGCAGGACCTTGCCGGCTGCGTCCGCGCCGGACAGGCTGTGACCGTCCAGGCCGATCAGGGGTTTGTCACCCACTGCGAGCAGGCCGCCGACGATGCCGGAGGCGGCCAGGCCGATCACGAGCAGCAGGATCACGGTGGCGCTGGCCAGTGCCTTCGCCACGAAGATGCGGCGTGGGGAGCGGACCGCGACCAGCAGGTGCCGCCAGGTGCCCAGGCGGTCCTCGGCGGCGAAGACGTCGCCGGCGACGAGCGAGGTGAGCAGCGGCAGCGCCCAGGATCCGGCGAAGCCGAGCACTACGAGCGGGCCGGCCCAGCCGGAGGCGTGCAGCCACCTGCCGAACAGCGTGTCGGAGGGCAGTGTGCTCTGCTGCTTGATCGCTGCTATTGCCAGGCCGGGACCGAGGAAGCAGGCCAGGATCAGCAGCCGGACTCGCCAGGGTGAGAACAGCTTGACCAGCTCGAACCGGTAGGCGCGGGCTACTGGGACCGGGGACGGCGCGGTGACGGTGCTCGGGTCGAGGGTGGCGGTCATTCGCTGTCCTGTTCGTCGGTGCTGCCGGGCTGGGCAGGCTGCGGCTCGTGCTCCGAGTCGGTCAGAGCCAGGAACGCGGCCTCCAGCGGCGAGACCACCGGCGCGAGTTCGCGCACCGCCACCTCGGCGCCGACGAGCCGCACCACCAGCTCGTCCATCGTCGGCACCAGCGCGCGCACGACGATCACCTCAGGGTCCTGACGCGCCTGCGCCTCCACGGGCTCGACGAGGACCGCCCCGGGCAGGTCCCGGACGACCTGCCGGGCGGTCTGCGGATCCGACGTCCGCACGCGGTAGTCGAGCTCGCGGTTCTCCGCGGAGAGCTTGGCCAGCGGGCCGGAGAAGACCACGCGGCCGGTCGACAGGATGGTCACCTCTGAGCACAGGGCTTCGAGGTCGTCCATGCGGTGGCTGGACAGCACGACGGTGGCGCCGTCGGCGGCCAGGCGGTTCAGCACACCGTGCACGTGCTTCTTGCCCGCCGGGTCCAGGCCGTTCGAGGGCTCGTCCAGCACCAGCAGCCGCGGCTTCGTCAGCAGCGCGGCGGCCAGGCCGAGGCGCTGGCGCATCCCGAGGGAGAAGCCACGCACCTTGTCGTCCGCGACCTCGGTCAGTCCGACTTGCTCAAGCGCTTCATCCACGCCTGCGGCGCGGGCGTCGCGATAACGCAGGCCGGCCAGCGCGGTCAGGTTCTGCTTGGCGGTCAGCGACGGATACAGGCCGGGCCCGTCCACGAAACCCGCGATCCCCTCGGGGGCCGCCAGCGCCCGCCCCATCGGGGAGCCGAGGATCTCCAGCCGGCCTTCATCCGCGACGGCCAACCCGAGAAGCAGCCCGAGCAGCGTGGTCTTGCCCGCCCCGTTCGGCCCGACCAACCCGTGGATCTGGCCGCGCGCCACATCCAGGTCGACCCGGTCGAGCGCGACGACGTCCCCGAAGCACTTGGTGATCTCTCGGCCCCGTACAGCGGCGGTCGTCTCCATGAGCCCTTCTTTCGTTCAGCCCTGAGGAACGTAGGCAGATCACGTGACATACGCGCCTGCGGAGGTTGAATGCTCAGAGAACGGAAGAGGACTGGCTTGCACAAACTCGGTGCGTCATGCGCCGGTCGCGAACGGCGACCAGGGCACGGATGCCGCCTGGAAGATCGCAGCCGCCGTAGGGTGATCGTTGTTATCGTTCACCTTTGAGGAAGATCTGCGATGTCGAAAGTATGGTTCATCACCGGCACCTCCAAGGGCTTCGGCCGCGAATGGGCGCAGGCCGCCCTGGAGCGCGGCGACCGCGTCGCCGGCACCGCCCGCGACCTGGCGACCCTGGACGAGCTCGGCAAGCAGTACCCGGACACGTTCCTCGCCCTGCACCTCGACGTGACCGACCGCGACGGCGACTTCGCGGCGGTCCGGCGCGCGGCCGAGCATTTCGGCCGCCTCGACGTCGTGGTCAACAATGCCGGCTACGGCCACTTCGGCGCGGTCGAGGAGCTGACGGAGGCCGAGGTCCGGGCCCAGATGGAGACCAATTTGTTCGGTGCGCTGTGGGTGACGCAGGCCGCGCTGCCCATCCTGCGCGAGCAGAACTCGGGCCACATCCTGCAGGTGTCCAGCATCGGCGGGGTCTCGGCGTTCGCCGGCATCGGCGCCTACCACGCCTCCAAGTGGGCGTTGGAAGGGTTCTCCCAGTCGCTGGCTCTGGAGGTCGCGCGCTTCGGGATCCACGTGACGCTGATCGAGCCGGGCGGCTTCAGCACGGACTGGGCCGGACCGTCGGCGATGCGCAGTGCGGAGTTGCCGGCGTATGCCGAGCTGTGGGCGGCGGACCGGGAGCGTCGCAAGAACCTGAAGCGCGGCGACCCCTCGGCCACCAGCACCGCGATCCTGAAGGTGGTCGACGCCGAGGAGCCGCCGCTGCGTGTCTTCCTGGGCCGGAGCCCCCTGGCCACGATCGAGGCGGACTACGCGTCGCGGCTGGCGACGTGGCGCGAGTGGCAGGACGTCGCGGAGGCGGCACAGGGCGAGGACTGAGGCAGAACGAGGACTGAAAGCGTGTACTGAGGACTTGCGGCGATAGGAGACCGCCCGACTCGGGGCGGTCTCCGCCGATGTGTCGCAAACTCCTGTTACAGCTGGGAGTGCTGTGCAATGCGAGGACCGGTCCCCCTGCTCCCCCGCGAGAATGCGGGTGCAGGAAGTCCGGTTCTGGAGATGATCACAGTGACGGCAAGCACGCACACGGCCACGGCACACAGCGCCGCCGAGATGATGCGGTCCTGCCCTGCGGCCCCGCGGCCGGCGGGCCCGGTCCGCGCCTGCGCCCTGGCCGCCGACGCGCGCGCCGGCGCCGCCGCCCGCACCTTCACCTCCCGCACTCTGCGCGAGTGGTGCGCCGACGACATCGCCGACGACCTGCTGCTCGCGGTCGCCGAACTGTTCGCCAACGCGTTGCGCCACGGGTCGGCCCGGGTCTCCGGCGCGGCGCCCTGCGCTCCGATCCTCTTGGAGTTGGTGCGGCTTCCGCGGGGTGTGCTGTGTCTGGTGTCGGACAGCAGCCCGGTCTTTCCCGGCGCACGGGTGCGTCACGAGGCGGCGGACGGCCTGGGTGGCCAGGACCGTTACGACGCCCTCGATGATCTCGATGATCTCGATGACCTCGACGAAGGCGGCCGCGGGCTCCAGATCGTCGGGGCGCTGGCCGCCGCGTGGGGATGCGTGCGGAACAGCGAGTGCGGCGGCAAGAGCGTGTGGGCCCTGTTCGAGCTCACCCCGCCGTCGCCACCACCCCCGCCCGGCCCACCGCCGTCGCGAGTGCGGGCTGCAACCGCCGCACGGCCTCCAGGTGGTCGCCGGTCCAGATGATGCGGACGCCGGTGGCGGTGGCCTGGCCTTCGGGGTCGTAGAGGTCGCGGCGGACGGCCTGGGCGAGGCGGACGGTGGTCTGGCGGTCGCTCGGGAGGGGGTCGGGGACGGGGGTGCCGTCCTCCAGGCCGTCGGCGAGGCGCTGGTACCAGCGGAGGTTGCGTTCGGCCATGACCAGCAGTTCTCGCTGGGCGGCGGCGCGGTCGGCGGCGGGCAGGCCGTTCGGGGAACGGCGCCAGAGTTCGAGGACGGCGTCGGCGGCGAGGCGCAGGGCGACGACGCCGGTGACCAGGGTGGCCATCTCGCTGAGCGGGACGGCCTTGGAGCCCCGTTCGGCGAGGTAGGTGCGGAAGGCGTCGTCGAGGCGGCGGGCGGCGGCCGCGGCGCGGCGGCCCTCGTCGGGGGCGGGGCTGGAGCCGTCGGCGGTGCCGTCGACGCAGCGGGACACCGCGTAGTCCACGGCGCCGACCAGGTAGCGCGCGCTGTCGGCGTAGGCCTCGGCGAGGGCTTTGCTGACCGCCGCCGCGGCGCCGCGCGGCCAGAAGAACAGACCCACGACCAGGCTCACGGCGCAGCCCAGGGCGATGTCCTCGATCCGCGAGTACACCAGCGACAGGCCTGTGGGCTGGGAGGTGTTGAACAAGATCACGAGGACGACGGTGAAGGCGGCCTGACCGGCGGCGAACGACACGGCGGCCGGGACGACGCCGGCCACCAGGATCGCGAGCGGGAGCAGGAACCACAGCAGGGCTTTGTCATGGCCGATGAACTGGAGCAGGATCCCGCCCAGCACGGAGCCGGCGACGGTGCCGCCGAGTGCCCGGAAGGCGTTCTGGCCGGTGTTCAGCGCGTTGGACCGCAGCACCGACAGGGTGCCGAGGAGGACCCAGAACGAGTGCTGCACCCCGGTCCGGTCGGCGAGCGCCACCGCGATGCCCAGGCCGGCGGCGCCGCGGATGCTGTTGTGCAGCCACACCGAATGCGGTTCCAGGTGCGCGAGGGCACGTTCGCGGGCGCTGGCCAGCGCGCCGGTCGCCGACTCCGGCTCGCGGCCGAGGAGCCGGTCGGTCAGGCGGCGGTGGTCGGCGGCGCGGGCGGTGGCGATGTTCTCGGCCACCTGGAGGACGACGAAGGCCACTTCCTGAGCGCGGAAGGAGGCGTCCAGGCTGCTGATGAAGCCTTCGACGCCGAGGTCTGAGCCGGAGCCGGGACCGATGGCGAGGCTGACCTCTGCGTCAGCTCCGGGTCCGGCGCCGAGCCCGAGGCTGGAGGCGGAGCCCGAGTCAGTGCCGATGGCGAGGCTGAGTTCGGAGCCGGCTGCCGATCCGATGCCGAGGCCGGAGCCGATGGCGGGGCTGTCTTCCGAGCCGACGCCGAATCCAGTCCCCAGTCCGGCAGCGGCCCGCGCGGCCATGGCGTCGGCCGCGTTCGGCACGATCAGCCCGCCGGCGGCGTTCGGCGCGACCTGGTCGCCGACCGCGTTCGGCGCGACCAGCTCACTCGCCCGGCGCGGCGCCGGCAACCGGATGACGGCCTGCTCCTCCATCACCCGCAACGCCTGCCGCAACCGCTCCGTCGCCTCGCGCAGCCTCGCCTCGTCGAGGCCGGAATCCTCCAGCAGCTCGGCTGAAAGCTCCAGCACCTCCGCCGCCGCCAGCCGCACCGCGACCGAGTCGGCGTCGCCGTTCAAGTCGTCCTCGTCCTCCGGACCCGACTCGACGAGGATCGCGGTCAGCCACGTCAGCTCGTCGACCAGCCGGATCAACGCCCGCGATCCGGTCGACAGCCCCGTGGGCCGGTACGGCGTCGCCAGGAACACCCGCCGCAGGTCCCGTGCGGTCGAAGCCGTCTCCTCGGCGCAGTCCACACACTGGACGAAGGTCCGGCTGCCGGTCTTCTCCCGGTGGTGCCTGGCCTCGGCCCGCAGCTGTCGCGCCGCCGCCCGGCAGACCCGCGAGGCCGGCGCCGCCAGCGGGAGCCGCGGCGTGCTCGGCCACAGCACCGACACCGCGACCATGCTCGCGGCGGCCGCCATCCCCACGCCGAGCAGCCGCTGCGGCAGCTGTGACACAGGCGCGGAGGCCGACACCGGCAGCACGAACCCCAGCAGCAGCGCGGTCGTGGCGCCCGCCAGCACCGAGCTGACCACTCCGGAGAACAGCACCGCGAAGCCCACCACGAGCGTGCCGCCCACCGCCGTCCACAGCGAACGCGACAACAGCGTGCCCAGGGTGACCAGCACGAACCACGACGCGCCGAGGGCCGCGTACGCGCGCAGCCGCTCGGCCATCGTGCCGCTGAAGTCGACCAGCAGCAGCATCGCGATGGTGCCGAAGGCCGCGTAACTGCCGGTGACCGGGGCATGGAAGACCATGGTGCACAACGCGGACAGGGCCGGCATCACCACCGCGGTGCGTCCTGCCCGCCGCGTGGCCGCCAAGCCGGGGTCACGGTCGCGTAACCACGTCGTGAGCTGAGGAATCGGGTTCACCGTACTTAGGTAGCGCATACCGTGGGCTCTTGTCATGAGCATGATGACTGCAATCGGTACTGATCGCTGTGGAACCGGCCGTGGGTCCACCGCGTCGTACTGACACCACACTCCGAAGGGGGCGGCTATGAGGCGTACGGTTCTGACCGCTGTCATCGTGGCGGCGCTGCTGGCCGGCGGGTGCGCGAGCAAGCCGGACAGCAAGAGTTCCGGCGCGGTCCGGCCGACGAGCCCGCCGCCGGCCCCGGTGCCGGCGAAGAACGACTGCTCGGAGCTCGCGGCAGCTGCGAAGTCCGGCGGCCTCTACCAGCCGCCGCCGGCTACGGGCTCGCTCCCGGCCGACGCGCGCCCGGTCTCGCTGCTCCAGTGCACCACGACCGTACAGGGCGCCCCTGACCAGGGCCAATGGTCGGTCGTCCAGACGGTCCGGTCGACGGGCTCCGTCGACGGCTTCGTCCGCGCGTTGCGGGCCAACCCGACGAAGCCGCCGGAGAAGGACCCCGGCAAGAACTATGCCTGCCCCGCCATCGGCTACGTCGAGCCGTGGATCGTGCTGGTCGACGCTGACGGCAAGGCCTATCAGATCCAGGTACCGCGGTGGGGTGTCTGCAACGGGCCCGATCCCGATGTGCTGAAGGCGCTGGACGCCGTGCCGACCAAAGTGGTGTCCACGGAACGGATCCAGCAGACGCTGTCCCCGCAAGCGCAGGCCGGCGACTGCGTCCAGCAGTACGCCGAGATGGCGTTCGTCCAAGACCAGTGGGCTCAGGCCACGACCGGTTCGCCTCCGCCCTTCTTCGCGCCGAAGGACCCCACCGAGCCGGTCCACGCCTGCTACTACAAGCTCGAGGCGAACTACGAGAAGGCCAAGCCCGCCGGCGACTTCGACGGTGCCGCGACGATCCCGGCCGGCCAGGGTGCCGCGCTCCACGACAGCTTGGCGAACGCCCCAGCGTCCACCACCGAGTCCTGCGACACCCCGGCGGCGGAATTCGCCGTCGTGACCGGGAACGCGTTCGGAAAGGGCGGCAGTGTCATAGAGCTGAGCGGCTGCAAACTCGCCACCTCCGATCCCGGTCCCGACCACCAGGTTCCGGACTCTCTCATCCAGGCGCTGCTGGCGGCTAAGAAGTAGCCGGCATCGTCGCGTTCCCTACCGCGTGAAGATTCCCTCGATCTCCTGATCGACGCCCATGGTGTCCTGCGGGTCGTAGTTGCTCAGCTTCACCGCGACCCACGGCGTGCCCGGATACCACTCCACGAAGGTCGAGACGCCCGCGCTGCCGCCGTTGTGGCCCACCGCCCACTTCCCGTTGCGCAGGACCGCCTCCGGGCCGTAGCCCTCGTAGGCCGCTTTCGCCGGCAGGCCGGGTTTGGCCGGCAGGGTCGCTATCGGGAACTTCGCGCCGACGACCAGATCGCGGTAGGCCGGTTCGAGCAGGGTGCCGTCGAGCAGGGCCCTGGCAAAGCGGACCAGGTCCGGTGCGGAGGCGAAGGCGTCACCGTCGGGCCGGCCGATGAAGAGTCGCTCGTCGTTCACGATGTCGACGCGCGGACCCGGTGCCGGCCGGGAGTAGGGGTGCGCGATGCGCCGGTCGGACTGCCATTGGGGCTTGGTGTAGAAGCCGGAGCTGGTCATGCCGGCCGGGATGAATACGTGGTCTCGGACGTAGTCGTAATACGACTGCCCGGAGAGTTGCTGCACGATCGCGCCCAGGACCACGTAAGCCGAGTTGCTGTACGCGTGGCCGGTGCCAGGCGTGTATCCCAGCGGCGCTTTCCGGATGAGGTCCATCGTTCCGGACAAGACTTGGTCCGCGGTGGTCCAGGTGGCCGCCGTCGTGAAGAACCCGTCGATGGCGAAGTAGTCACCCAGGCCGGAGGTGTGGGTCAGGAGTTGGTGGATCGTGACGTGCTCGGCGACGTCCTGCGGGAAGCCGCCGAGGTAGCTGCCGAGCGTTCCCTCGTACTTCGCAACGCCCTGCTGTACCAGTTGGGCGATCGCCACGGCTGTGAACAGTTTGGTGACCGAAGCCAGGCAAAAGATCGTGTCGGTGCCGTTCGGGACGGCCTTCGCCTTGTCGGCCATGCCGAAGCTGCGGGTGAACACGGTGTGGTCGCCGTGAGCCACCAGCACCGTGCCGGAGAACGCGTCCTGCGCCGCCTGCTGCGTCAAGTACGTATCGAGTTCGCCGTTCGGCCGCAGCGCCGTCGCAACCGTCGACGAACCGGAAGGGACCGGCGGTACGGTGCCTCCGGTTCGGCCGACGCCGCCCGCGCCGACCGCGCTCGCGGGGCCGGACAACGCCCATGCGCCGCCGACCGCCACCGGAGCCGCACCGAACAGTCCAAGCAGAGAACGCCGCCTCAGCGGCGGCGTGGCCGAGGACGAGAACGAAGACGGGGACTGCGCTGAATCATGTCGTGTCATGGGAACACCTTGCGACCGGT
>JABFXP010000216.1 GCA_013361685.1 Catenulispora sp. | reverse complement strand
CGGGCCGGGCGAGGACTCCCCCGCCACGCGCTTGCCCAGGCTGCGGTGCGCCATCGCCTCGCGGACCAGTTCCATGCCGTCCAGCAGCAGTTTGGCGTCGGCGGGGTCGCGCAGGTAGGCCGGGTCGATCAGCGGGGCGGCCGTCGGGTCGGCCGAGGCCAGGCGCACGGTGCCGCGGCTCTTGGGGTAGATCAGGGTCGGCATGACGGTCAGGGTGCGGCGCGGGTCGGCCTTGTGGCGGACCGGCGCGTCCTGGTTCGGGCCCGGATAGGACCAGGGCAGGACGTGGATCTGGATGTCCGGGATCGCCCCGGCGTCCGGGCCGCGGACGAAGCCGACGGACTCGAACACCGTGCGGCCGAGCCAGGTGCCGCCGCGGGTCAGCTCCTTGAGGAGCCCGCGGGCGAAGTACGGCGCCGTGCCCTTGTTGCGGGCCTCGGGCATCAGGAAGCACATCGGCACGAACAGGTGGTCGTGCAGGTTGTCGCCGACCGGCAGGTCCGCGACGACGGCGATGTCCAGGGACCGCAGGTGCTCGGCGGGGCCGACGCCGGACAGCTGGAGCAGCTGCGCGGAGCCGAACACGCCGGCGGCGAGCACCACTTCCCGCTCGGCGCGGATCACCTGTCGCGTGCCGCCGTCGGTGATGATCTCCACGCCGATCGCGCGGCCCCGCTCCAGCACCACGCGGGCGACCGTGATGCCGGTGACGACGTCGAGGTTCGCCAGGCCGTGGTCGTCCAGGTAGCCGACTGAGGAGCTGTAGCGCAGGCCGCTGTCAGCGCTCTGCTGGACGATCGCGATGCCCTCCTGCGACTCGGCGTTGTAGTCGTCGAGCACCTTGACCCCGGCGGTGTCGGCGAAGGCCTCCATGAAGCCCAGCGTCGCGGTGGTGACGTCGGTCTGCCGCCGCACCTTGATCGGGCCGGAGCCGCCGCGGTATTCGGTGTCGCCCTCTTCCCAGCTCTCCAGCTTCTTGAAGCTGGGCAGCACGTCGGCGTGGGACCAGCCGGTGCAGCCCTCGGCGGCCCAGGAGTCGTAGTTGGCGGCGTTGCCGCGCACGAACAGCATGCCGTTGATCGACGCGGAGCCGCCGAGCACCTTGCCGCGGGTCTGCGGGACCCGGCGGCCCAGCGCGTCGTTCTGCGGCACCGAGTAGTAGCCCCAGTCCAGGCGGGCTTTCAGCTGCGGCACGCTGTGCACGGCGGCGATCAGGCCGGGTTTGCGCACCAGCATGGTGCGGTCCGAGGCGCCGGCCTCCAGCAGCAGGACGTGGGCCCCGGTCGCGGCCAGCCGGGCGGCGAGCACGCAGCCGGCGCTGCCCGCCCCGACGACGATGTAGTCGGCCTGTCCGGCCACCGAACGCTGCGCCATGAAGACGTCCCCTCCCGCGGCGGAGCCGCGCGATCACGGTAGGTCGCTGCACTGTAGGGGCGGCGCCGTGAGGGTTCAATAGCCATCTTCCCGGACCGGGTGACCAGCGGATCGGAGCGGTCCTCGAGCCGGGCTCCGCAGACCCGCCAGGGGCGACCCGCTATCACAGACCTCGAACACGCGCGGTGTCGCCGCGCTCACTCTGTGCCAAAGGAGAATCCATGCGACCGTCGCTCAGCCGCAAGACCCTGCGCACCTCGGCCCTGCTGGCGTCCGCGGTGGCGGCCCTGGCCGTCATCCCGGCCGGCACCGCCTCGGCGTGGCCCGGCGCGACCAAGATCTACTGCACCAGCAGCACCGCCACCGGTGTCCCGCTGGTCGCCTGTTCCAACGACCTGATCAACTTCTCGATGTTCCAGTCCTGGACTCACTCCGGCGACAGCGGCGTCAGTCTGTACCAGCCCTACGCGCTGACGCTGACCTGCGTGCCGGGCGTGACGGTGAACGTGACGCTGAACGTCTCCGACGGCAACCCGTCGTGGTCGGGCACCTGCGCCTGACCCGGCACCGCGGCTGGATCGATCTGAACCAGTCCGGACGAGCCTGAATCGGCCGGAGAGTGCGCCGGGGTAGTCAAGGCCCCGGCGCACTCTCGCGTTCTCCGGCCCGGCCGCCGAGGCCGGTTCGCCGCCGAAGCGGGTGTGCCGCCGAAGCCGGTTTGCCGCCGCCCGGACGATCGGCGAAGCTGGCCCGATGGACGCCGACGCCCTGGAGTTCGCCGACGGAGCCGCCTGGGAAGCGTGGCTGGAGACGCACCACGCCACCGCCTCCGAAGCCTGGCTGCGCATCGGAAAGAGCCGCTCGAGCGCGCCCTACCTGCCGATCGGCGCAGCCCTCGAAGGCGCTCTGGCCTTCGGCTGGATCGACGGCCGGCGCCACGGCCTGGACGAGGTGTCGTTCTTGCAGCGCTACTCCCCGCGCGGCCCGCGCAGCCCCTGGTCGCAGCGGAACGTGGAGAACGCCGAGGCGCTGCTCGCCGCCGGACGCGTGCGCCCGGCGGGGCTGGCCGCGATCGAGGCGGCGAAGGCGGACGGCCGCTGGCAGCGCGCGTATCAGCCGCAGAGCACGGCCGAAGTGCCGGAGGAGCTCACCGCCGCGCTGGCACTGGACGAACCGGCCGCGGCGGCGTTCGCGCGGCTCGGCCGGTCGGAGCGGTACGTGCTGATGCTGCCGCTGCTCAAGGCGGGGACGGCGAAGGCGCGCGCCGCCGCGGTCGCGAAGGTGGTCCAGACCCTCAAGCGGGACGCCTGATCCGCCCGGCGATCGCCGGCGACCCGGCCGCTAGCCCGGCATCCGGCCGCCGGCCAGGAACATCGGCAGCGCGACGAAGATCCGTCCTGTCCGCTCGCGTTCCGCCTGGCCGGCCAGCCAGCGCTGATCGTCGGTGAGCCGGCGCAGCAGGGCCAGCGCCAGGCCGTCGGTGAAGACCATGGTGTGGACCTCGGTGACCACGTCGGTGAAGCCGGCGTCGAGCAGCAGGTTGCGGTGGCGGCGGGCGGCCCGGGGCGAGGGGAAGGTGTCGGCTTTGGCGTGGACCAGGCGGCGGGTGGCCTGCGGGTCGTCGGAGTCGATGACGATCGTGTCCCAGTCCGAGCCGAGCAGCACCGCCCGGCCGCCCGGCGCCAGGACGCGGCGCGCCTCGGCGACGGCGCGCGCCGGGTCGTCGAGCAGGTGCAGGACCTTGTCCGCGCGGTAGCCGGCGGCGGAGCCGGTCGCCAGCGGGAGTTCGTAGGCGTGGCCGTCGTGGAACTCGCCGGCGGGCCAGCGCTCGCGGGCCACGGCGATCATCTCGGGGTCGGGGTCGACGCCGATCGCGCGGGCGGCGCGGCGGTC
>JABFXP010000432.1 GCA_013361685.1 Catenulispora sp. | reverse complement strand
CGGCCATGCTCGGCCGGCGGGACCGGTCGCCGATGCGGCGGCCAACCGCGCGGCCGGTGCCGCGGCGCGGATGGCGTACGCGGATCCGGAGGCAACGGAAGCCGACGCCGAATGGGGCGCGGTGCAGATGGTGGGCAGCGAGTTGTTCCGCTGAGTCCGCCCGCGAACGCTGCGGAGCCTCGCGCCACGCCCACGTTCAGCGCAACTTCGGCGGCGATTCGCGCCCGAGCCGTTGACGCCGACGGCGCGCCGCGCGGATCCTGAGCGTGCTTCGACGCCGCGCGCTCCTCTTCCAGGACGGTGGCCCCCTATGGGTGGGTGGGCCCTACCGCGACCCCGCAAGCAACCCCCCGCGAGCACCGCCCCCCGCACCGTGAACCCCATACACCCCGGCCGCGGCGGCCGGTGGCAGGAACGTCGGCTCGGAGAAGTCCCAGGTGCTGATCGCCTTGCGGTAGTGGATCAGCTCTTGGTCGGGGGCGAGGGTGGTGCGCGCGTATTCGTGGTAGCCGGCTGCCGTGTACATCCGTTGGTTCTCCCACATCATCGAGTGGGTGAGCAGGCGGAGTTCGGGGAGCCACAGTTGGCGGGCGTGTTCTTCGGCGAAGGCCAGGATGCGGTGGCCGAGGCCTTGGCCTTGGCGGTCTGGGGCGACGGCGAAGTTGTCCAGGTGCAGGTAGCCGTCTTCGGGGAGAAGGGTGACCGTGGCGATTGCCGGGCTGCCGACTACGAACAGGCAGCCGCGGCCCATCAGGCGGGGGTAGTCCGCGTCGAGGGGGGCGGGGCGGGTGCCGATGCGGGTGAGGTAGTGGCGGTAGGCCGAATGGATGACGGCGTGAACGGCCGCCAGGTCCATCGGTACCGCGTATCGGACTCCCAGCGGCTGCATGTCTGCGCCTCCATTTTTCGGCCCCCTCTGCGTTTGGTTCATCGCAGGCTGGCACATGGTGGTTACACCGGGTGAGGCGATCGGCCGTCGTTCATCAGACAAGGTGACATTGCGGGTGACTGGACCGGAGCCGGAATCGGAGCCGCTGCCCGCCCCTGCCAAACGCCCCCGGCCCGAACCTCGTCAGGCCGACAACGGCAGCTTCGAAGCAGCACCACCGACATGCTCACGCACGCCCTCGGCGCCGTCCAACCTGCTCTCATGCCGCCGATCCAGCCCCAGGTTGCGATACACCTCAAGCGTCGCCGTCGACATGTTCAACGTGATGAAGTGCAACCCCGGCACGCCCTCGGCGAGCAACCGCTCACACATCCGCGTCGTCCACTCCACCCCGACCTCACGCACCGCCGCCTTGTCACCCTCGACCGCCAGCAGCGCCCTCTCCAACTCGGCCGGGAACGCCTGGCCCGTCAACCCGGTGATCCGCTTGATCTGCCCGACGTTCGTCACCGGCATCACCCCGGCCAGGATCGGCACATCGCACCCGGTGGCCGCGACGCGGTCCCGCAGCCGCAGGTAGTCGTCGGTGAGAAAGAACATCTGCGTGATGGCGAAGTCGGCACCCCGCCGGCACTTGTCCACGAACCGCGCGATGTCCGCATCCCAGTCCGGCGAACGCGGATGCATCTCCGGGAAAGCCGCGACGCCGACGCAGAAGTCCCCGGACTCCCGCACCAGCTCCACCAGCTCGCTCGCATACGACAAGCCCTCGGGATGCGCCGTCCACTCCCCCAGCGGATCGCCCGCCGGGTCACCGCGCAGCGCCAGGATGTTCCGCACCCCGGCATCCGCGTACTGGCCGACAACATGCCGCAGCTCGGCCACCGAATGGTCGACCGCTGTGAGATGCCCCACCGGAGTCAGCGTGGTCTCCGAAGCGATGCGCTCGGTGGTCTCCACGGTCTTCTCCCGCGTAGTACCGCCGGCGCCGTAGGTCACCGACACGAACGTCGGCGAGTACCCCTCCAGCCGCCGCAAAGCGCGCCAAAGCTGCTGCTCCTGCTCATCGCTGCGGGGCGGGAAGAACTCGAACGAATAGGAGCGCTCGCCGCGGGAGAGCAGCTCGCGAACGGTGGCGGCACGGTCGGGCCGCACGGAAGGGAGTCCCAGTGCCATGAATCCACCGTAACCAGCCGGACGCCGGTTGTGGGTGGAGCGCGACTATCGTCCCGAGCCGCGAGACGCGACCCGTATGGTTGTTCCCGTGAATCCCCTGGACCGCCACGACCTGCGCACCCGAGTCGACGCCGCGTTGTCGGCGTTCCTGGACCGCCAGGGAGCGGCCCTGATCGCGATGTCCCCGGAGCTGGCGCCGCTGCCGACCGCGCTGCGCGAGTTCCTGGAGGGCGGCAAGCTGATGCGGCCGGGATTCTGCTACTGGGGCTGGCGGGGTGTGGCGGACGCCGACGGCTCGGGCGCGGCTTCGCTGGATCCGGAGACCGAGGCCGGCGCGGTCCGCGCGGCAGCCGCCCTGGAGCTGTTGCAGGCGTCGGCGCTGATCCACGACGACTACATGGACGGCTCCGACACCCGCCGCGGCATGCCGGCCATCCACCGCCGCTTCGCCGCGGCCCACCGTGAGGCCGCCTGGGAGGGGTCGGCGACGCGGTTCGGGGCGGCGGCCGCGATCCTGCTCGGTGACGTGTGCCTGACCTGGTGCGACGAGATGTTCACCGGCTCCGGCCTGCCCGCTGAAAGGATCTCCGCGGCCCGGCGGTACTTCGACGTGATGCGCACCGAGGTCATGGCCGGCCAGTATCTGGACGTGCTGGCGCAGGCCCACGGCCTGGACGAGCCCGACCGGGCCGCGCAGCGCGCCCAGACGGTGATCCGGTTCAAGTCGGCGAAGTACACCATCGAGCGGCCGCTGCACGTCGGTGCGGCCCTGGCCGGCGGCGGGCCCGAGGTCATCGCCGCCTACTCCGCCTACGGCCTGCCCCTCGGCGAGGCCTTCCAGCTGCGCGACGACGTCCTCGGCGTGTTCGGCGACCCGGCCGCCACCGGCAAGCCGGCCGGCGACGACCTGCGCGAGGGGAAGCAGACGCTGCTCGTCGCGCTGGCCGCGGCGCGCGCCGCCAGCCCGGCCGCCATCAAGACGCTGCGGGCCGAGCTCGGCAACCCCGAGCTCGACGCCGCCGGCGTGGGCGAACTGCAGGACATAATCCGGTCCACCGGGGCCCTCGACGATGTCGAGACCCGGATCAGTGCCCTGACGCAGGACGCCGTCGCCGCCGTCGACGCCGCGCCGATCGCCGAGGAGGCGAAGGCGGTGCTCCGGGAGCTCGCGGTGATGGCCACGGCGCGCAAGAAGTAGCGGAC
>JABFXP010000251.1 GCA_013361685.1 Catenulispora sp. | reverse complement strand
GCGTCGAGCCGCGCGATGGCGACGATCAACACCGCGGCCCGGCCCAGCCCGCCGACGAGCCGGTCCACCGCGTCCAGCAGCAGATCACCGCCCCACTGGCAGTCGTCGACGACCAGCACGACCGGACGGCACCGCGCCGCCGCGGCCAGGACGCGGACCAGCGCCGAGCACGTGCTGTCGAACGACGGTCCCGGTGTTCCGTCCCGCAGGATGCCGCACTCCAGGACGGCGAGCTCCGCGCCGAGTTCCTCGCGCAGCCCCGGACCCGCCGGTCCGGCGAGCAGCATGCGGACGGCGTCGGCCAGCGGGGTCAGCGTGCCGCGGTCGCCGAAGGACCGGCAGCGGCCGGTGCCGAGCCCGATCTCCCGCGTCGTGCGCTCGAGCCAGGCGCGCACCAGCCGGGTCTTGCCGATCCCGGGCTCGCCGAGCACGGCGACCAGCCGGGATCCGGCGCCGGCGGCGACGGCGTCCAGCTCGCGTCCCAGTACGGCGAGTTCGGCGGCGCGGCCGAGGAACGGCAGGTCGAACCGGCGCGTGAGTTCGGGGGTGCTCTCGCCCAGGCCGAGCAGGCGGTAGGCGTCCAGCGGCTCCTGTTTGCCCTTCAGGCGCAGCGCGCCGACGTGTTCGGTGTGCGCGGCCGCGCCGATGGCGTCGCGGCACATCGGCCCGATCAGGATCTGCCCGGGTCCGGCGTTCTGCTCCAGCCGCGCGGCGAAGTTGACCGTCTCCCCGGAGACCAGCGCCTGCCGGGTCGAGACGTCGGTGCTGGTCACCGCCGGTCCGGTGTGGACGCCGACGCGGACCCGGAGCCGGACGCCGAGCGCCGGTTCGAGCTCGCGGTTCAGCGCGTCCAGCGCCTCCAGCAGGCCCAGTGCGGCCGCGGCGGCGCGCAGCGCGTCGTCCTCGTGCATGGTCGGCACGCCGAACACCGCCATGACCGCGTCGCCGATGAACTTCTCGACGGTTCCGCCGAACTCCTCGATCGGGGCGCGCATGGCCGCGAAGTACCGGAGCGTCACCGAGCGGAGGGTTTCGGGGTCGAGCTTCTCCGACAGTTCGGTGGAGCCGACCAGATCGCAGAACACGACCGTCACCAGCTTGCGTTCCTCGACGGTGGGCGTCGCGGCGACGGCGGCCGCCGCGCCGCAGGCCGGGCAGAAGCGGGCATCCGGCGGCAGCGCCCCGGCGCATGAGTCACAGATCATGACGGGCTCCTCGGTGGGGTGGCCGTGCGGCCGTGGTTCAGGGCCTCCAAAGCGCTAGGCCCGGGACCACGGGCCCGATGGGTCAGAACAGGGCCCCGCCGGCGATCTCACTGTGAGCCCGCACCTCGGGTCCGGCCTCGTCCAGGCGGGATTTGATGTCCAGGAGCAAGGCCAACTCCTCAGTGCTCAGAGCGTTGAGAACGTCTCGCTCCTCGTCGGTGAGGTGGTCCACCGGGAAGCCTCCGGCCGCCAGGGCCGCCAGCGGATCAGATCCGTTCGGCATGGTCTGCCTTCCTTTTCACGAGATCGGTGAACAGCATCTTGAGCGTCGCCGCGGTGTGCAGCGCGCTGAGGCTCACGGCCTGCGCCTGGGCTGAGCTCAGGTCGAGCGCGTCGAGAAGTCTGTAGATCTCGGCGGTGTGCCCGGTGTCCAGCGCGGCGTGGTCGCGCACGGTCCGCAGGGCGGCTTCGGGGGCTCCGGTCACGGTCCTGATCCAGCCGGCGAGCTGTTCGGTCGGGCTGTTCCCCTCCATGACGGCGAGGTAGCCCAGGAGCGCGACCGGGTGGAAGTGCCCGATCCAGTAGTACTGGGCACCGACCAGGCGGGCCACGACCGGCGCCGGCGGTTCGCGCAGGATGTCCTCGGCGTCGCGACCCAGCGCGGCCAGATCTGCCAGCAGCCATGCGTCGTGGCCGCGTTCCTGTTCTATGTGTGTTCTGAAGTATGCGAGGAGCCGGGACGCCAGGAGGTCGTCGGCGCCGAGGCCGGCGCTGCGTTCGGCGGCATGCTCCATGAGGGGGACGGAGGCGCGGATCACGCCGTGCATGGCGCTGAGATAGGCCGGGTAGCGGCGGCCGAGATCAGGGCTCTGCCACAGGGCGGCGGTGGCGGCCCGGAGCGTGGGCTCGACGAGGGCGAGTTTGGTGCGCAGGGCGGTCGCGGCGGACGGCCGGGGCCGGCTGGCGTCGGCCGGTGGCGGCTTCGGGAGCGCGGCCAGATCGACCAGGTCAGCGTGCCGCACCGAGCCGTGGCGGCGCATCAGGGCGACCGGGCCGGCCGCGACCTGCCGCTCGGACCCGTATCGGTCCAGGAACGCGCCGGCGGCTCCGGCCGCGGTTTGCGCTATGCCCTCCGTTGTCGCGGGGTCGGTGCCCAGGAGTCGGCAGCTGTCGCAATATCCGGGCTCTGCGTCGCCGTCAGCGCTTTCCGCTGTTGCTGAGCCCGCCGCGGTCGAGAACCGGGCCCGCAGATATGTCGGACCGGCGACGCGGACCATCCGCAGCGTGGGCGAACCGAGTGATCGTGCCCTGATGTCGGCCCACCGATCCGTCCCGATGTGCCCGAGCCGCAGATGGTCCGGGACCGGCCGCCGGTCCACGGTCTGCTGATTGCAGCAGGCGACCACGACGCCGTCGAAGGCGACCGTCGGCCACGCGGCCATCGTGCAGGGCCGCGGCACGCGCGGATCCGGGCTGGGCGGACGCGCGGTGCTCCACGACGCCGCCCGGCCCACCGCCCGGACGGTGTTCACCAACAGGGGCACGGCATCGGCGAAGACCCGGCGCACCTCGGCGACGAGGCCGGCCAGGTAGGGATCGTCGGGGCCGGATCCGACGGCGTGGACGCTCGCCGGGACGCCGGCGTCGAGGACCTGGCGCAGCACGGCGAACACGTGCTCACGCGGCACTTCGCGCTCGTGGAAGGCGTCCATGCTCACCGAGAAGTGGTCGACCGCCGCCACGGCCTGCCTGATCCGCCGCGGCATGCGGCCGTCCCGCGCGAAGAACGCGCCGGTCAGCACCGCCGACCGGGTCCGGCGGCGGCGCGCCGTCACCGCGAGCTCGGCGGCCAGGCGCGGCCGCAGCAGCGGCTCCCCGCCGGTCAGCAGCATGACCTCGGGCCGGTCGTCGTCGGTGAACGAGCCGACGAAGCGCAGCAGATCCGCGCCCTCGGGCTCTTCCCCCGCCATCGTCGACGAGGTGGAGCAGTGCGCACAGCTCAGCGGGCACCGCCTGGTGAGCGTGAGCAGCAGCCCGGCGCACAGTGCGGGACGCAGTCCGATGATCTCGGCGAGTTCCATCGGTGTGCTCCCTTCTCGGCCGAACGCCGGGCCGCTGTGGTGATCCGCCCCAGGAGAAGTCTTCGGGCGCCGGGCCCGGGATCGGACCAGATCGGGTACAGAACCGGTACATCCGCTGGTCCAGGCGGGGAGCGTGGGCCGCGACCTCCCCGCCAGGGCCATCATGCTCAAGGAAGCAGGGGAAGGAATCCGCGCTCCGGGTGCAGCGCCGTATGCACCGCCAGCAACACCCCCGCGGAGCCTGAGGCGAGGTCGCAGCTGAAGCGGCGCAGCTTCACCCCGGGAAAGTACAGGCCGCCGTCCCGTTGCACGGCGTGCCAGCTCAGCCTGCTGATTTGAGCCGCCACCGGCTTCTCGCCGTCCGGGCCGGACAGCAGGGCCAGCATCGCGGTCAGTCCCGCCCGGCCTTGGAACAGACCTGGCTCGCGGACGAATTCGGCCTCGCAGCCGCGCCGTACCGCGTCGATGAAGCCTGCGAACGCCGGCTCCTCGTCGTGCTTGAGGTATTCCGCCGCCGCCAGCGCGACGCCGCCGCTGCCGCCGTCGAGGTAGAGCAGATGGCGCTTGCCCTCCCTGACCTGCATCGTGCCGTCCGGCATGGTCACGCAGCGGCCGAGCTCGCGGCGCAGGGCCCGGTGGGCGGCCCGCAGGCGGCTCCGGTGCCCGGTGAGCCGATACAGCGTGAGGTGCAGCACGGCCGCGCCGCTCATGCCGCGCAGCAGACCCGCCGAGGGCGGCAGGACCAGCCCGTTGGTCTTGCCTGAGCGCACCAGGGTGTCGAGCCGGTCTGCTGTCCGCACGGCTTCGTCGAAAAGGCCGGCGTCACCGGTCGCCTCGGCGAAGTGGCACTGGGCCAGCGCCGTGCCGGCGAGGCCGCCGAACAGGTCGGCGCTCATCGGGGCCCGTGCCGCCCGGGCGCGGGCAAGGACCGCCAGGGCCTCGTCCCGCCGGCCGAGCTCGTCGAGCGTGACCGCGACTCCGTACAGGCCGTCGTACAGGCCACGCCAGTCAGCTGTCACCGACCGCTCGGCGCACGCCACGAGCCAGTCGATGTGCGCACGGGGGACGGCGACTCCGGCTCGGTGCAGGGCCAGCAACACACCCGCCGCGCCGTGCGCCAGGCCGAATCCGCCGGTGATGAAGACGTCTGGTTCGGCCGGGAAGAGCCGATCGGCGCGTTCCGGGGTCGCCGTATCCAGGATGCCCGCGGCGATCCGGTCGCGCAGCGTCGGCCAGTCGAGACTGTCGAGGTCGAACAGGGCCGCGACGGCGTCTTCGCCCTCCGTGGCCCGGCTGCTGTCGCCGTCCTTTCCGCCGTTTGCGACCGTGCCCCGGTTCACCGATGCACCGCCGACCAGAGGCGGGCCCGCGTCGCGCGGCAGGTGGAAATACGAACGGGCGAGTTCCTCCATGACGGCGGTCTTGTCCGCGGCCAGCTGCGTGAAGTCCACTATCGGCACCAGCATCATGAGCCAGACGGCGCGCAGCGCGTAGCGGTCCGCCTCGGCACCGCTCATCCCGGGCGGCGGCATGAAGCCCGGGGCACCGGCCCGCACCGGGTCGGGGTCGTCGAGGTCGGCGGCGAACTCGAAGTCGACCAGCACCACCGAGTCGTCCGGACGGACGACGACGTTCGAGGGATGCAGGTCTCCGAAGCTCAGCCCGCGCGCGTGCACGGCATCCAGCGCGGCGGACAGCTGCTCCGTCACGGACGTCGCCCAGCGCAGGTAGTCCCGGACAGAAGCGGGTGTCGGGTCGCGGAATCTGAGGGGGTTCCGCGTGATGAGCGCACTGTGCAGGGTCTCGCCCTCGATGTACTCCTCGATCAGATAGTGGTGCTCCCACACGGTCCGGACCCCGTAGACGCGCGGCACACACGACAGTCCCTCAAGCCTGCGCAGAATCCGGTGTTCATGGTGCAGGCGCTCCACCGCGTCCGCACCACTGCGGTCCAGCCCGCTGTGCGGCCTGGCCTCGCGCAGCACGACCTGCTCGCCGGTGCCCCGATGC
This sequence comes from Catenulispora sp., assembly GCA_013361685.1. Lineage (GTDB taxonomy): Bacteria > Actinomycetota > Actinomycetes > Streptomycetales > Catenulisporaceae > Catenulispora. Next base: position 6,851 of record JABFXP010000251.1, on the reverse strand, counting down.
TCCGCCAGGTAGACACCGCCGGAGTTCGAGAAGTGCAACGGTTCCCGCACCGTGTACGGAAAGGTGTCATCGTGCGCTGCTTTTCGGGCCGCGATGTGGGGGAGGAGCACGCTCGGCACTGTGACCCAGGCGGGGACCTTGAACACCGGAAGGCGGTCGTCGGGAACGAGATCGCCGGAAGGCGCGCGCAGAGCCGGGACCGGGGTGCCTTGCGGCCCGGGGCACCACAGCTCGGAGAAAGCCCCGTACCGCACATGGACCGGTCCGCCGCCGATGCGCAGATCGCTGAGGATGTACGGGCCCGGCAGCCCGTCGACGGCCGCCGCGAGCTCACCGAGCAGCTCCGCGAACTGCTCCTCGTCGGCCGGGTAGACCGTGACGAACTTGCCACTGCTGGAGCGCGGCATGTACTTGCCGACAGCGAGCGCCAAGGCGTCCGGGCTCCGCAAGTGCTTGAACGGAATGCCGCGGTCGAAACAGACGGCCGCGCACTTGGCGAGGGTGGTCTCGGCGATGGCGGGGACGCTTGACACGTGGATCTTCCACCCTTGTTCCGGAAGCGTCGTGTGTGTCGGCATGAGCACGTTCCACAAGCCCCGCGAGTACTGCCGCCATCCTTCGGCCGGGCAGCCGTCGAGGACATACGGCGGCGCGGTGTCAGCCATCCGGTCGGGGGCTTCGTAAAAGTCGCGGTCGGCGAGGCAGTACAACTGAAGGGTCTGAATGTCCAGCATGGCGCACCCTTTCAATGGGCGGTGCTGAAGGGGCCTAGATCTCCTCGGGCGTGACCGCGGCCGGCCACCCGGCCGCCGTGGGTGTGCCGCGGACCGCAGTGCCCTGAGTTCGGCCCGAGTGGTACGTCGACGGTGCCCACGTGACGACAGCCGCGCAGACGGCGAACATCGAGGCCAGCACCGCGAAGGACGGCGCGGCCGCCCAACCGCTGAGAAGCCCGCCACCGGCCACCGGCCCCAGCGGGGTGACCACCGAGGAGACGAACCCGGCGGCGCTCTGCACCCGGCCGGTGACGTCCGCCGGCGCCATCGAGATCATCGTGGTGAGGAAGGCGATGCTGGCGATGGAGGCCAGGGCCATGCAGAACGCGATCAGCACGCCCATCAGCACAGTCCCCTGATCCACGGCCAGCACGCCGGCCGCGACCGCGCAGGTCCAGCAGGTGAACGGGATGACAGCGCCCCGGCCGGTCCCCTCCGTCAGCCGGGAGGCCAGCAGGGAGCCGACGAGCGAGCCCGCGGCGCTCAGCGAGAGGACGGTGCCCGCGCCGAGCCCGGACCGGCCGGAGTGGGAGGCGACGGTCAGGGCCATGAAGATCAGGGCACTGAAGGCGAAGTTCACGCCCAGCCCGAAGACCAGGAGCGTGGTGCGCAGATACGGCCGCCGCCAGACGAAGGAGAGCCCCGCGGTGAGCTGCCGCCGGTCGAAGACGGCGGTCTTGTCGCGCGGTGCCGTCGACCGGGTCTTGACGAACACCACGCACAGCGTGGACCCGGACAGGCCCGCCGCCTCCGCCAGGAACGGCACCGCCGGGTGCCAGGCGAAGGCCGCGCCGCCCACCACCGGTCCGATCAGCCTGGCGGTGGCCGATCGGGCCTGCAGGCGGGACGTCGCGGCGCCGAACTGCTCCGCCGGCACGACCGACCGCAGCAGCCCGAACAAGGCCGGGGTGTACACGCTCCCCATGACGGCACCGACCCCGGCCACCAGCAGGATCAGCGGCATCGGGGCGCGGCCCAGCACCACCGCCGTCGCGAGCGCCCCGACGAGCAGAGCGCTGCCGGCATCGCACACGATCATCAGGCGGCGCCGTTCGACGGCGTCGGCCAGGGCGCCGCCGGGAAGCATGGAGACCACCATGATCCCCATGGACACGGTGCCCACCGCGCCGGCCTCGACCGGCGAGCCGGTGTGCCGCAGAACGAGCAGGGGAAGTGCTATCGCCGACATCTGCGCGCCCGCCGAGGAGAGCAGACCGCCGAACCACAGAAGCCGGAAATCGCGCAGGGAGCCGAGCGGTTCGCCGACCATCGGATGCTCCTTTCTCGCACCTGGACATCTCGCACCTGGACACTCGCGCCCGGATATCTCGCATCAGGACATCTCGTGCCGGTACAGCGGGGCGCGGCGCCCGGCGACCGGGAACCGCGCCCACGCTGATGACGATCAGCCGTTGCCGACGCTCAGGACGCTCGCGCAGGCGCCGACCGGGGAGACGGAGTCACCCTGGAGGTCCAGAACCGAGTCGGCAGAGTGCGCCTGGACGTCCTCCGACGTCTCTTCCTCGACGGCCTCGGACTCGACGACCGGCTCTTCGATCTCGGACATTGTGGTCTCCTCTACCTAGTGGGGGCCGGTCGCGGTAGGTTTCCCGGCCTGGCTTCACCGTAGATTCGCCACATCCGAAGATGACCTGTCGTTGGTATGGGAGCGGTATAGGCGCAGGTCACGCCGTCATCGGAGGGCCGCTCTCAAGCGGATGGCCGACCGCGTCCGAGCAGTCCGCCCACCTCGCCGGCCAGGGCGACCGAGGCCTCGATCTCGACTTTGCGGATCGACACGCTCTCCACGAGGAAGCCGAACGGCATGCCGAGCTTGCGGCAGAAGGCGGCCAGGTCACGGGCGTTGGCCAAGCAGTGCTCGTAGGACGCGGCCAGGGTGTCGTCGGCGTGCAGCAGCGAGTTCGCGATCCAGCGCGGGACGTCGACGCCGAGCCATTTGAGGAACGTCAGCGTCTTCACCGAGCCGCACACTGAGAGCGTGAACAGGACGGGCTTTGGTACGAGCTGCCGGTCGCGGCAGGCGTAGTAGTAGTCGGAGACCATGCTCTTCACCGCGTCGGCGTTGTAGATGACCTGCGAGATGAAGAACGCGCATCCCGCTTCCTGCTTGGCGAGCAACCGCAGGTGCTCGTCGGACCGCTCGGTGATGGCGACGCCGCCGAGCAGCAGGTCCGGGCGGACGTCGCGGCGCAGGGCCTGCGCATCGGACAGGCGCGTCCGGACCGTCTTGTCCTTTGAGCTCGCACCGACGAAGACGCTGAGGACGCGGTCGGTGTCAGCCGTCCGCAGCCACGTCCGCAGCTCGGCCTCGGGGTACTTGCCGACGCACCGGTAGACGACCGCGGGGCGGTTCCACTCGCCGAGGTATTCCGCGTGGTAGACGGCGGGGTCCATGGTCGGCAGGTACGGAAACGGCCGCTCCTCGGGATTGCGGTCGCTTTCGTCGTCGATGTCGTAGAGCGCCAGACCGTCCACGTTGAGGAAGTCCAGCCGTGCCAACGTGGCCGCGGTGATCTCCCGGACCCGCTCGGGAGTGGTGCTCAGACGCGGCGGCGTGATACCGAACAGCAGGATGCCGCTCTCGGCGTCGTCAACAAGCGTCCGGAGAGCCGTGCTGTCTCTGGGGTCCACCATGTCGCGGAAGCTACCAGCTCGTTGTCCAGGCGGTAGGCGGACGTTGCTCTGTGAGACCGGGCCCGGCCGCGCCTCCGGCCGGGGCTGAGATTCAGAGGGTCTTCTCGCCCGGGTCGATCCGGCCGAGGAGGGTTTGCAGCTGCCTGCGCTGGGCGGCGGTCAGGCGTTGGACCACGTCGGCGTCCAGTTGCGGGATGTGGGCTTTGAGGCCGTCGCGCAGCAGCCGTTCGCCCTCGTCGGTCATCGCGACTTGGAAGGCGCGCCCGTCCTCGGGGTCGCGGGTACGGGTGATCAGGCCCTTCTCCTCAAGCCGGGCGACGAGCTTGGTGGTGCCGGCGGAGGTGTAGCCCATCCGGGCGGCGACCTTGCTGGCGTGCGTGCGCGGCCCGGGGAAGCGGGCCAGGCGGAGCAGGAACTCGAACTCGGTGCCGTCCAGGCCGCTGGCCGCTCGGATGTCGGCGTGCAGCCGGGCGTTGAGGGCGCGGTGCAGGTTGACCACCTGGCCCCACAGCACCACTCCTTCGTCCTCCACCAGCGCGCGCAGTTCGTCGTCCATGGTGACGATGGTAGCGCAAGCGTCCGGAAAGTACCTTCCTAGTTAGCTTGATTTAGCTAACTAGGAAGGTATAGTGATGGCTGTAGCCAACCCCAGCGAAGCCTTTGGAGACCGTGATGACGGACCTCACCTACACGATCATCGACGGGGACTTCCCCGTCGGATCGAAGAACAAGACCGCGACCCTCGTCACCAGTGAGACCGAGGCGCTGCTGGTGGACGCCGGGTTCACCCGCGCCGACGGACACCGGCTGGTCGCCGCCGTACTCGACTCCGGCAAGCAGCTGACCACCGTGGTCATCTCGCACGCCGACCCGGACTTCTACTTCGGCGCCGAAGTCATCGCCGACGCCTTCCCCGACGCCACCTTCCTGGCCACACCCGAGGTCGCCGCGTCGATGGCGAAGAAGTACGAGGGCAAGCTCAAGGCCTGGGCCGCCCTCGGCGCGAACCTGCCCACCCGGCTGATCGAGACCGCACCGCTGACCGGTGACCTGACGTTCGCCGGCCACACCTTCCAGCTCAAGGCCGCCCCCACCGCGCTGCCCGACCGCACCTACCTCTACCAGGCCGAAGACCGCGCGGTCCTGGGCGGGGTCCTGGTGTTCGCCGACGAGCACGTGTGGATCGCCGACACCCCGGGCGAGGAGCAGCTCGACGCCTGGGACGCGCTGCTCAGCGAGATGCAGGGCCTGGAGCCCACGCTCGTGGTGCCCGGCCACCGGCAGCCCTCGGCCGCCGCGGACACCAGCGCGATCGCCTACACCCGCGAGTACATCGCCGCGTTCCGCCGCATCGTGGCCGCCGCCCCCGACGGCGCCACCGCGACCGAGGAGCTGCTCAAGGCCTACCCGCAGGCGGGCATGCAGATCGCCGCGCAGCTCGGTCCGAAGGTCGTCAAGGGCGAGATGGCGTGGGGCTGACCATGACCGAGACCCTGGCCGGAACTGATTTCGCCACCAGCAGCGCGCCGGCGGATGTGGTGCGCCGGCAGTACCTCGCCTCGGCCGCCGGCGACCTGGCCGCCCTGCGCGCCACCCTCGCGCCGGACGTGGAGTGGACCGAGATGGCCGGCTTCCCGCTGGGCGGTACGTACCGCACTCCCGAGGGCGTGACCAGCAACGTGATGGAGCAGCTCGGCAAGGACTGGGAGCAGTGGACCGCGCATGACGACACCTACGTCGTCGACGGCGAGAACGTCGTCGTCCTGGCCCGCTACACCGCCCGCAACAACGCCACCGGCAAAGACCTGAACGTCCGGGTCGCCCACCACTTCGTCGTGCGCGGCGGCCTGATCGTGCGCTTCGAGCAGTTCGTCGACACCGCCCTGGTGCGCGACGCCATGACCGCCGGCGCCTGATCACCCACACTCCCACGCTCCACCCGAGAGAGGATCGACCGATGTCCACGGCGGACAACAAGAAGCTCGTCATCGCGTTCTACCAGCAGGCGTTCAACGACGGTCAGCCGGAGCAGGCCGCCGCCGCGCATCTGGGCGCCACCTACACCCAGCACAACCCCGGCGCCCCCGACGGCGCCGAGGGCTTCATCGGCTACGTGCACTGGCTGCGCGGCCAGTTCCCCGAACTGCACCTCGACATCAAGCGCGCCCTCGCCGAAGACGACCTGGTCTTCACCCACAGCAACCTGCACCTCAAGCCCGGCGACCGCGGCATGGCCGTGGCCGACGTCTGGCGGATCGCCGACGGCCGGATCGTCGAACACTGGGACGTCGTGCAGGAGGTCCCCGAGGAAAGCGCCAACAACAACACGATGTTCTAGTCCTGTCGGCAGGGCCACGGCGCGGCGGGAGATGTGTCGCTCCTGCCGCGCCCCCATGCGCCACCCCATCCGCATCACCCCACGGAGCACGGCATGAGCAGCACCGGCGAGCAGATCGTCAACCGTTTCGTCACCACGTTGAACGAACGCGACTTCGACGGCTTCGAAGCCCTCTTCGTCGACGACTACCAGCAACACCAAGCGCTGGCCACCAACACCGGCAGCCCGGCCGCCAGACACGCTGTGCGCACCTACTACCAGGACCGGATCACCGCCTTCCCGGACATGGTGGTCACCGCGCAGCCTTACCTGTCGACCGACGACTATGTCGCCGTCAACTTCGTCTACACCGGGACCCACCAGGGCGAATACCTGGGCATCGCGCCCACCGGCCGCAGCGTGACCTTCAACTCCACCGACATCATGCGCCTGCGCGGCGACCAACTCGCCGAACACTGGGGCACCGTCGACCTGCACGGCCTGCTCCAACAGCTCACCGCCTGAGAGCTGCGGCGACGCACCGGTACAGCCATGTCGGCCGGCTGACATACAGTGAACACCCGTTCGGGTGGCGGGCGTGGACTGATCGCGGGATCGAGGAGGCATATCGTGGTGCCGGGCGATGTGCGGGGTTTGCTGTCGTTGGCGGAACCACCCGCCGAGGGCGGCGACAGCATCGATTGGGAAGGCGTCGCGGCGGAGACCGGGTGGCACTTTCCGGCGGACTATCGCGAACTGGTCGAGACCTTCGGAAGCGGCGAGTTCACGGGGAACGTCGACTTCGGCGTGCCACCGCGCCACGACGAGCCGATGGACTCCGGCATCTTGCGAAGCCGACCCCCGCGGGCCGAGACCGCCAGGCTGATGTGGGGCGGGAACGACAGCGGCGACAGCTACTACTGGAATTGCGAGGATCCGGACCCGGACCGCTGGACCGTGGCCGCTTCGGCGATGGGCGGGATCCTCCTGTTTCGGATGGGAGCCGTGGAATTCCTGGTCGAGATGCTGACCGGGAGGCTGGACGCCGAACTCAGGCTGAATTACTCGGATGTCACCAGCTACGAGTTCGTCGGATGGCGGGA
>JABFXP010000259.1 GCA_013361685.1 Catenulispora sp. | reverse complement strand
CTCGGCGTACGCGGTGAGCTCGGCGGTGACGTCGGGCCAGGCGGGGACGTAGACGACCTCGGTCACGCCGGCCGCGGCGGCTTGTGCCGCCTTGTCGCGCAGCTGTTCCGGGGTCCCGCTCCAGCCGACCTCGAGCATCGCCGGACCGGCGGCGACGGCCAGATCGCGATCGCGGGCGGTCAGCGTGGTCAGGTGGCCCTGGTGCACGTCGAGGTGCCGTTCCGATTCCGGCCGGCCGGCGTCGACCTCGGCGCGCCACCTCTTCCCGCCGGGCAGATCGTCGACGGCGCTCGGGTCGGCCTCCCAGGCGGCGTGGACGATGCTGGCCCAGCCCGGCCCGGCAGCGTCGACGACCCGACCGGCGGTGTGGTCCTCGCCCGGGCGCAGCACAGTCCCGAACCGCAGCAGGGCGAATTCGGGCCACACCTGCTCGGGTAATGCCGTCCCGATCACGCCCGGGACCTCCAGCGCGGCGGCGGCCGCCGCGGCCCTCGGCCCCGAGGCGGCCAGCCAGACCGGAACGTCCACCGGCCGCCCCGGCCCGAAGCCCGGCAGATGCCGCAGCTGGCAGGGTCTCCCGTCGATCTCCACCACGTCGCCGGCGAGCAGCGACCGAACCTGCCGCACTTCACGCACGAGGTTGTCGACCCGCACCGGGCGCTGCCCGAGCACGCGGCGGGCGGTGTACCCGGTCCCAAAGGCCAGGGTCAACCGGCCGGGCGCCAGCTCGGCGACGGTCGCCGCCGCGGCCGCGGTCACCATGGGATGGCGCAGCCCGGCGACCGCGACCCCGGTGCCCAGCCCGATCCGCTCGGTGGCCGCCGCGACCTGCGCGAGGGCGATCCACAGATCACCGTGCAGGGCGGGGGAGTCGAACACCCACACCCGGTGGTAGCCGAGCCGCTCCGCCACGCGGGCCTGCTCGGCGATCGCCGGCGTCGGCGGCAGCGCACACGACAAGCGCACGCTCATGCCCGCCGGTCCGCGGGCTGCCACAGCGCGAGGGTGGCGCCGCCCGGCTCGTCGACGACCACCACCGAACCCGGCGGCAGATCGGTGCGCGGCTTGACGATCCGCCCGCCGAGGGCGACCGCCTGCCGGGCCGCGGCGTCCACGTCGGCCACCTGGACGTAGGGGATCCATTGCGGATGCCGCGGGTCGCCGTCGGGCAGGGGAGTGAATCCGCCCCAGACTTCGCCGCCGTCTCCGAACATCGGCCCGGCGGGGGTCTCCGTGACCTCCCAGCCGAACAGCTCGGTGTAGAAGCGGCGCGAAGCCGCCACATCCGCGGTCCGGACGTCGTGGAACACAAATTTTTGGGACATGCGTCCTGAGTTTAGGTCGCGTGTCCCACCTTCGCAACGAAGACGGTAGGTTCCCAGATATGACACCGACCAGGCCCGTGATCGAAGCCAACCGGCGCGGCAAGCGCGAGCAGATCATCGACGCCGCCAAACAGGTCCTGGCCCGGGACGGCCTGGCCGCGTGCACCGCCCGCGCGGTCGCCGATGCCAGCCCCCTGACGAAAAGCGCCGTGCACTACTACTTCGACGACATCCACCAGATCGTGGACCTCGCCATGCGCGAGCACGTGACGGCGATGGTGACCGACCTGCGCCGGGCCGCCGCCGGAACTCCGGACCCCGCCGAGAAGCTCTGGGCGGTCGTCCACGCCTACCTGGCCACGTTCGCCGCCCAGCCCAACGCCGCGTTCCTGTGGTTCGAATACTGGATCGACGCCGGACGCCGCGGATCGACCGACGCCATCGCCGCCACGACACAGGACATGCGCACCCTGCTCGAGGAACTCGTCGCGCACCTGCCGGTCGACGACCCCGCCGCCACGGCCCGCTCGCTGCTCTCCTGGCTGCTTGGAACCATCGTCCAGCAGCAGGTACAGCCGCAGCCCCTGGCGCAGGTCCGGCAAGAACTGAACGGCATCGTAGGCAACGCCACCGTATGAGGCTGGATCAGACTCCGAACTCCGGCATACACAGCACACGGTGCGCTCCCGTCGACCGCGCGGGGCGCACCGTTTCCATGTATGGGTTCTAAGTGCCACCCAGTGACAAAATGCTCGGGTCCGGCTGTACTGTACTTAGCGCCTAGGGCTCCGGTCGCTGCCCTTGCCCAGCACGTTCTTCGCGTCGGCCAGGTACTGGAGCACCCGCCCGATGAGGAACGCGCCGTACACGGCACCGAAGATCAGCAGCACTTCCATGTTCTCGACCACCTCCCGTTGACTTCACGCCGCGAGTCCGTGCCCCTGCTCCGGCTCGAAGAGCGGAGGCGTCCACGGACACTGCGGACACCTGGTGGGGTAGCAGCGGGCGCAGTCACCCAGCTCCGGATGCCCACCGTCGGGACCGGGCGCGGGGCGCCCGGACAGGTAGCGTTCCCAGCTCGCCTGCTGGTGCCGCTCCTGATCGGCCACCCAGGGCTGGACCATGCCCGCTCCGAAACAGAGCGTGCAGGTGAGCTGGGCGGATCCGATGCGGCCGCGGACGCATCGCGGACACGTCTCAAGGCCTTGTGATTGGTCGGGGGGTGTGGGGGTATGTGACTCCACGAGGCTGCTTCCGATCTCTTCGATGACTCCGGTAGGGGCCTTCCTTATGCCGGCTCGGCGCCGCACTACGTCGGGCCGGCTTTCTCGTTGCTCCGGGCGGGTGGCTCTTGTCACAGAGCCCTGTCGCGCACCCTCTCTTAGTTGTAAGATGCTCCGCATTCGGAGGTGTGTCAATTACCGCTGGCACATTCAGATTGAACCTTCATCCTGTAGATGCCCACTGAACATACGTATCGAACATGACGGACAGAACATGACGAGCAGGCCCGACGGCGAGGAGGCCTCAGGTGCCAGCCAACAGTGAGCGTGGGCAGCCGGTGTCCGGGATCAACGTCCTGCGCTGGGAACTCGGCAACGAATTGCGGACGCTGCGGATCGCTGCCGGCAAGAGCGTCGCGGACGCCGCGGACTGGCTGGAGTGTTCCACGGCGAAGATCAGTCGGATGGAGAACGGGCAGCGCGGTGCCGTGGCCCGGGACGTGCGCGACCTGTGCGAGCTCTACGGCGCGCCCGAGGACCAGGCGAAGCAGCTGATGAAGCTGAGCCGTGACGCGGCCGCGGCGGATCAGAACTCCAGCTCGACCATCGCCGCCAAGTACGCGACCTATGTGGCTCTGGAGTCCAAGGCCGAGAGTCTGCAGAACTACGAGTCGACGTTCATCCCCGGGCTGCTCCAGACGGAGCACTACGCCCGCTTGGTGGTTTC
>JABFXP010000370.1 GCA_013361685.1 Catenulispora sp. | reverse complement strand
CGCACCTTGCCGCGCGGCTGTGTCGGGTCGCCGCCCCACGCCGTCGGCAGCCGCAGCGGCGGGTGGTCGCCGACCACTTCGCGCCAGTAGCGGCGCGTGGGCTCCGACTCCAGGGCGGCCAACTCGGCGGCGATCGCGTCGGCATACCGTGCGGCGGGGCCCTCGAACGCTTCCGCCGCCTGGACCGCCTCGGCCGTCTCCATTCTGCCGTCCACCGCGGCCGCCAGACCGTCCCGCGACCGCCGGTACCGCTGGACCAGCTCGGTCAGCAGCAGGTGGTAGCTCCAGCCGTCGAGCAGCGCGTGACTCTTGGTGAAGGTGCACCGCCACGCCGAGTCGCTGTGCACGTGGACTGCGATCCGCAGCATCGGCCGGGGATCGCGCACGTCGAACGGCGTGTCCCGCTCGACGGCGACGAACCGCTCCAGCTCGGCCCGCTGCCCGGCCTCCGACAGACCGCGCAGGTCGGCGTATCCGGTCTCGATGGCGGCCTCGCGGTGCACCACCTGCATCGGCACCGTGTACGTGTGCAGATCGAAAGAGGTGCGCAGGATGTCGTGCTCAAGCACGGTGTCCCGGACGGCGGCGGCGAACGCGTCGGCGTCGAACGGCGCCTCGTCGGCCACCAGGAACGACGCGACGTCGTGGTAGGTGTTGCCCTCGGCCGAGGCCAGCGTCTCGACGAGCATGCCGAGCTGGTTCTGCGACAGCGGATAGGCGTCGGCCGCGTCCGGTGGCAACAAGGCCCGGTCAGCGGCGCCGATCAACGCAAACGGCTCGGCACCGGTCGCCGCGCGGCCGGCAGCGGCCGGCGTGCCGCGCTCGGCCAGCGCGGCGGCGAGCGCCGCGACGGTCCGGTGCTCGAACACGTCGCGCACGCCGAGGTCGAACCCGGCCGCGCGCAGCCGGCTCACCAGCGTGACCGCCCGGATGGAGTCGCCGCCGAGCTCGAAGAAGCCGCGGTCGGCGTCGACCGTCGCGACCCCGAGGACTTCAGCCCACGTCGCCGCGACGCGAACCTCCAGCGGCGTCCGCGGCGTCCGGCCGGCTCCGGCATCGGCCACCTCGGCACCGGGAGCGGGCAGGGCGGCGCGGTCGAGCTTGCCGTTGGGTGTGAGGGGGAGGATCGCCAGCGTGACCCAGGCCGCCGGGACCATGTGCTCCGGGAGCCGCCGTGCCAGCCAGTCCCGCAGATCGGCAGGGCTCGTAGCGTCGTCGTCGGCGGCGACGGTATAGGCGGTGAGCCGGTACCCGGAGGCTTCGTCGGCCCGCGCCAGGACCGCGCAGTCCCGGACTCCGGGGTGCGAACGCAGCACCGCCTCGATCTCGCCGGGCTCCACCCGGTGGCCGCGGATCTTCACCTGGGAGTCGCGGCGGCCGAGGAAGTCGGCGGCGCCGTCGGGGAGCCAGCGTGCCCGGTCCCCGGTGCGGTACAGGCGGGATCCCGGCGCGCCGAACGGGTCCGGGACGAACCGCTCCGCGGTCAGGCCGGGACGGCCCAGATAGCCGCGGGCCAGGTGCGCGCCGCCGATGTACAGCTCCCCGGCCACACCGACCGGCTTGGGCTGGAGATGTTCGTCGAGCACGTATTCAGAGGTGCCGGGGATCGGCAGGCCGATCGGCACGCTGTGCCCGGAGCCGGCCTGGTCCGGGCCGGTCGGGCCGGTCGGGCCGGTCACAGTGTGCACGCTGTTGCCGACCGTCGCCTCGGTGGGACCGTACTCGTTGACCACCCGGGCCCCGAGCCGGGCACACCACGCGGCCGCCGACCGGCTGTCCAGCGCCTCGCCCCCGACCACCAGGGTCCGGGTCAGATCGGGCGCGACCGGTTGCGTCCGGAGCACGTCCAGATGGCCGGGCGTCAGCTTCAGGAATCCGTAGGGTGCCCCCGCCGACAGCGCCTGCCCCAGGTCGGCCAGGTCCAAGTCCTCGGCGAACACATGCAGCGTGCGTCCGTGGGCCAGCGGGATCCACAATGTCGGGACGACGAGGTCGTAGGCCACTGAGGAGAACAGCGCGGTGCCGCCCCGCTCATCGAGGTACTCCGCCGCCGCCCACTCCAGATAGCCGCTCAGCGCCCGATGGCTGATCTGCACACCCTTCGGGGTGCCGGTCGAACCGGAGGTGTAGATCACGTAGGCGGTGGCATCCGCGTCGTCGCGGCGAGGCGGAGCCGTGTCAGGCCACGTCTTCAGGTCCTCGTCCACCCGCACGATCGCTGTGTCGGCGGGCATGGGCATGGCGTCGGTGTCGGTGACGAGAACGACCGCCCCCGAGTCGGCCACCAGCTGCCCGACCCGCACGACCGGAGTCGCGGCGTCGATCGGCAGATATGCGGCCCCGGACTTCCAGGACGCCAGCAACGCCACCGCCAAGTCGGCCGAGCGCGGCAGCCACACCGCGACCACGGTCTCCAGGCCGGCACCGGCGGCGCGCAGACGATGCGCCAGCCGGTTCGCCCGGGCGTCCAGCTCCGCGTATGTCAGAGTCCGTGTTTGTGCGCCCTCGGCGTCGTGGACTGTCACCGCGGTCGCCAGCGGGGTCGCCGCGGCCTGGCGTTCGAAGGCCGCCAGCGTGCTCCCCGGCGCCGTCGCATCGGCTGCGTCCGTCGTAGCAGCGCCGACGGCCCACGTGCCGAGCACCGTCGCCGCCTCCCCGGCTGGCAGGTACGCCGCCCGTGCATCCCCCTCCGGGCCGCCCGCCATGCCTTCGAGCACCGCGCGGAACATGGCCGCGATCCGCTCGGCGGCCGGCCGGCCCACGACCCGCGGATCGACGGTGACGAAGACGTGGCCGGCGCGCGAGGACACCGTGAGCGGGAACTCGGTCGGGCTCTCGTCGCTGCCGCCCAGCCCGACGAGCCCCCGATCGACGCGGTGGAAGTCCTGATAGTTGAAGAAGACCTCGAACATGCGCGGCCCGGCGCCGCTGTCGCGGATCATCGCCGGCAGCGGGTACCGCCGGTGCGGCCACAGCTCCGCTTCCCGGCGGTGGCCGGCGCGGACCAGATCGCCCCAGGTCCGGGCGCTCCGATCGACGGCGAACGGCACGGTGTTCAGATACATGCCCGCGACCCGGTCGGCGCCCGACAGCTCCGGGCGCGCGTCGCACACCAGACCCACCCGGAAACGATCCGCGTCAGTGAGCTGACTCATGACCTTGCCGAACGCCGCCACCAGCACGCTTTTCAGCGAGGCCTGGCATCCGGACGCCAGCGCCCGCAGCCGGTCCTCCAGATCCGCCCACGGCGCGTGGACGGTGACGGTGGCGCCGTCGGCCGCGTCCGGATCGCCCCAGCCGGCCGGGACGGTGAACGGTTCGGTGCCGTCGACCAGGCCGGCCCAGAACGCCCGGTCCTCGGCGCAGGCCAGCGCGGCCTGCTCGGCGGCGATGAAGTCGGCGAACCGCACCTCAGGGGCCTGATAGGCGGCCGGTTCCACACCGTCGCGCAGATCACGGTGCAGCTCCAGCAGCTCCATCAGGATCTGGTGGTGGCTCCAGCCCTCCAGCACCGCGTGGCACTCGGTGACGGTCAGGTGGAACCCGTCGTCGGTGACGTGGACGAAGAACCGCACCAGAGGCGGGACCGCCGGATCGAACGGCCGGCCCCGGTCGGCCGCCGCGAACGCGGCCGTCTCGGCGCCGACCGCCTCCGCGTCGTGGCCGCGCAGGTCGCGGACACCGCAGCCGAGCGTCGCCGCCGGGTGGACGATCTGCAACGGCACCGGATACTCGGCCAGATGCAGCGAAGTGCGCAGCACCTCGTGCCGGCCGGCCAGCACCTCCAGCGCCGCCCGGAACGCCGGCTCGGAGAAGCCGCCCGGGTCGGCGATGGGGAAGGTCGTGACGTTGTGGTACAGGTGCGCGTCGCCGGACGCGGCCAGCTCGACCAGCATGCCGATCTGGTTCTGGGACAGCGGATACGCGTCCACGGCGCCGGCCGGCAGCAGCGCGCGGTGCGCCGGATCCAGCAGCGCGAACGGCGCGACGGCCGGCACCCGGAGCGCCGCGGGGGAGCGGCCCGCGGCGTGCGCCGCCAGCGCGGCGACGGTGCGGTGCTCGAACAGGTCGCGCACCGCGACGTCGAACCCCTCCGCCCGCAGCGCCCCGACCAGGGCGATGGCCCGGATCGAGTCCCCGCCCAGATCGAAGAACCCGTCGGTGACGCCGACCCGCTCCAGCCCCAGCGCGTCCTGCCACAGGCCCGCCATGACCTGCTCGGCCCGGGTGCGCGGAGCGACGTAAGCACGAGCCTTGAGATGGTCGCGCTCCGGCGCCGGCAGCGCGGCCCGGTCCAGCTTGCCGTTCACCGTCAGCGGCAGCGCGGGCAGCGGAACGAACGCCGCGGGCACCATGTACTCCGGCAAGGTCGTCGCACAGTGCGCCGACAGCTCCGCCGGCGAAGGCCCGGCACCGCCGCCGTCCGGGACGACATAGGCGACCAGGCCGGTCCCCGCCTCCGATCCGCCCAGCGCCACCACCGCGGCCTGCCGCACGCCCGGGTGCACGGCGAGCACGGCTTCGATCTCGCCGGGCTCGACCCGGAACCCGCGGACCTTCAACTGCGCGTCGGCCCGGCCCAGGAACTCCAAGGTGCCGTCGCCGCGACGGCGCGCCAGGTCCCCGCTGCGGTACATCCGGGTGCCCGGCTCCCCGAACGGGTCCGGGACGAAGCGCTCAGCGGTCAGCCGCGGACTGCTGTAGCCGCGGGCCACACCGGGCCCGGCGACGTGGATCTCACCCACCACACCCGTCGGGACCGGCCGGCCGGCGGCGTCCAGCAGCCGCAGGCGCAGATCGGACAGCGGCTCGCCGATCCGGTTCGGCGCGCCCGGCTCGAGGTCCTCGGGCTGCAACCGGTGATAGGTGGTGTGCACGGTGGTCTCGGTGATCCCGTACATGTTCGCCAGCGCCACGCGGTCCAACGGCAGCCGCCGCGTCCACGGCGGCAGTGTGCCGGCCTCCAGCTTCTCCCCGGCGAACACCACCGTGCGCAGTGCCAGCCGGTCGATCCGGGGGTCGCCGTCGCCGGCCGCGGCGACCAGGCCGGAGAACGCCGAGGGCGTCTGACTCAGCACGCTGACGCCGGTCTCGGCCAGCAGGGTCAGCAAGTCCTCGGGGGACCGCGCGACGTCGCCGGGCACCAGGACCACGCGCGCGCCGTGGCTGAAGGCCGCCCACATCTCGAAGACCGACACGTCGAACGCGAAGGAGTGCGTCATGGAGAAGACGTCGGCGGCGCTGAAGCCGTAATGCTCCTGCGCGGTGGTGATCAGGCGCGCGACGTTGGCGTGGGTGACCCGCACGCCCTTCGGGCGGCCGGTCGAGCCCGAGGTGTAGATCGTGTATGCCAGGTTCTCCGGCACCGACAGCGGTTCTGGATCGGTCGTCGGTTGTCCGGTGAGTGCGGTGTCGGCGCTGTCGCCGGTGCCGTCGCTGACGCCGTCGCCGTCGCCGTCCAGCAGCACCAGCGTCGTGTCGAGGGTGTCGAGAGCGAGCCGGCCGGCCAACTCCCGGATGGTCACCACGATCCGCGCACCGGCGTCGCGGACGATGTGCTCCCGCCGGTCGGCCGGCGCGGCGGGGTCCAGGGGCAGATAGGCCGCCCCCGACTTCAACACGCCCAACAGCGCGGGAATCAGATGGCTGTCTCGCTCGAGGCACACGCCGACCGACTGCTCAGGCCGGGCGCCGAGCGCCCGCAGCCGGTGGGCCAGCCGGTTCGCCGTCTCGTTCACCGCGCGGTAGCTCGTCGGCACGCCGCCGACGACCACCGCCACCGCCTCGGGGTCGCGCGCCGCGTGCTGCTCGAACCGGCGGTGCAGCAGCTCCAGGGCGGGGCCGCCGACGCTGGGCCGCAGGTCGGCCGAGCGGGCACGCTCGTCGGCGTCGGCGATGTCGATCGCGGCGACCGGGGTGCCGGGGTCGGCGGTGCACGCTGTCAGCAGTCTGCGGAAGTGCCGGGACATCCGCTCCACGGTCGCGGCGTCGAACAGCGACGTCGCGTAGACCAGCCCGGCCGGCATCGGCCCGTGCGCGGTCGCCGTGACCTGGAGCGTCAGATCGCACTTGGCCACGCCGGTGTCGTGCTCGACCGGCACGGCCGGCGCCCCGCCGAAGGCGATGTCGGCGACCCGCGGTTCGTGCAGTGTGAACGCCACCTGGTACAGCGGCGTCCGCGACAGGTCGCGCTGGGGTTCCAGCTCGTCGGCCAGCCGCGCGAACGGGATCTGCTGATGGTCGAAGGCTTCGAGCACGGTGCCGGCCGCGTCCCGGACCAGCTCGTCGAACCCGGCTCCGGGGGCCCACCGGCCGCGCAGCACCAGGGAGTTGATGCAGTACCCGATCATCGTGCGCAGCTCCGGCAGATGCCGCCCGGACACCACGGTTCCCACCGGCACGTCTGTCGTCCCGGTGTATCGGGCGACCAGCGCCTGCCAGGCGGCGAGCAGCACGGCGAACGGGGTGGTGCCGTTCTCGGCGGCCAGCGCCCGCACCCGGTCGGCGACCTCCGCCGGGATCTCGAACGCCGTCGAGGAGCCGGCATGGTCGCGCACGGCGGGCCGCGGCCGGTCCGTCGGCAGCTCGACCGGTCGCACCCCGGCCAGCTGGCGGCGCCAGTAGTCCAGGTCGCGCGCGCCGTCCGCGGAGGCGTCGCGGTCGCGCTGCCACAACGCGTAGTCCGCGTACTGCGCGGGCATCGGCGGCAGCGCGGGTTCGGCGCCGCGCAGCGCCGCGGTGTAGGCCGTCGCGAGCTCCGCGGCGAAGACGCCGGCCGACGGCGCGTCGCAGGCGATGTGGTGGAACACCAGGATCAGGAGGCTGTCGTCGTCGGCGACGCGGACGAGCCGGGCCCGGACCGGCGGGTCCACGCTCAGGTCGAAGGGCCGGGCGACCTCGCGCCGGACCAGTTCCGACAGCTCGGTCCCGCGCCGGTCGGCGGGCAGCGTCCGCAGGTCCGCCGGCTCCGGATCGGCCGGCGGCCGGTCGCGGATCACCTGCGCGGGTTCACCGTCGACCATGGTGTAGACCGACCGCAGGATCTCGTGCCGCCCGCAGACCAGGCGCCAGGCCCGGGCCAGCGCGCCGGCGTCGACGGCGCCGGCGATCCGCAGCACCAGCGGCACCACGTACTCCAGGCTGTCCGGCGCCAGGCGGTTCAGCACCCACATCTGGGCCTGCCCACCGCCCAGCCGCAGGACCGCCGACCGGTCGGCGCGGGGGAGGGCCGTGCGCCGCGTCCCGGCTCCGGCCAGCCGGCGCCGGAACAGCTCCTCGCGCGAGACCGTGATCGGATCGGTCACGTCGGTCATGGGATACCTCCGAACAAGCGGTCGGCCGTCGGCAGCCGGGAAGAAGCGGATCTCAGGCGTGGTGGGTCAGGTGCGCGGGCCGCCGTCCGGAGACAGGGCGGTGCGGGGGCGGACGGCCCGCGGTCGTCGGTCGGTGCTCAGTCCTGGTCGCCGGTCTGTTCCCGGATCAGCTTCTCCAGCAGGTGCGCCATCTCGGCGATGGTCGGCGCCTCGAACACCCCGCGCACGCCGATCGGCACCCCGAAGGTCTCCCGCAGCCGGGCCACCAGCTGGATCGCCAGCATCGAGCTGCCGCCGGAGGTGAAGAAGTTCTCGTCGACCCCGGCCGGCGGCACGGTCAGCAGGTCCCGCCAGATGTCGTAGACCATCTGCTCGCCCAGGTCGCGCGGCTGGGTCCGGCCGGCCGCCGGCGCCGGGTCGGGCAGCTTCGCCCGATCGACCTTGCCGTTGGCGGTCAGCGGGATGGCCGCCACCTCGATGAAGGCCGCGGGCACCATGTAGTCCGGGAGCCGTCCGCCGCAGTATGCGGCCAGCTCGTCGGAGGTGACAGGGTCCTGATTCGTATCCGGGACGTGGTAGGCGATCAGCATCGACTCCCCAGAGGGCCCGGCAGTGGCGACCACCGCCGCGTCGGACACGCTCGGGTGGTCCAGCAGGGTGGCGCGGATCTCGCCGGGCTCGATGCGGAAGCCGCGGATCTTCACCTGGTCGTCGGCGCGCCCGACGAACTCCAGCTGCCCGGTCCCCGTCCAGCGGGCCAGGTCGCCGGTCCGGTACAGGCGGGTCCCGGTGCCGTCCGGGTCGGGGACGAACCGTTCGGCGGTCAGCGCGGGCCGGCCCAGGTAGCCGCGGCCGACACCGGTGCCGCCGACGTAGAGTTCGCCGACGACCCCGATCGGGACCGGGCGCAGCCCGGCGTCCAGCACCCGGTTCGTCAGGCCCGGCAGGGGCCGGCCGATCGGCACGCTCCCGGCCGGGATCGGGTTCCGCACCGGGTAGATGCAGGCGCCCACAGAGGTCTCGGTGGGTCCGTACTCGTTGATCAGCCGCCCGTCGCCGAGCCCGGCGGCCCAGGCCCGGGCCGCCGCCACCGGCAGCGGCTCGCCCGCGGCGACCACGAGCCCGCCGGGCGCGACCAGCGTCCGGGCCCGGTCGGGGCCGAGCCGTTCGGACAGCACGCGCAGGTGGCTGGGGGTCAGCTTCAGGAAGCCGAACGGCGCCGCGGCCGCGAGGGCGTCGGCCAGCTCGAACAGGTCCAGGTCCGGCGGGGCCAGCCAGACCCGCTCGCCGACCGTCAGCGGGGCCCAGACATTGGGCACCACCAGGTCGAAGGCGATGGAGGAGAACAGCGCGCCGCCGCCGGGCGCGGCACCGGCCAGGGTGCGGGCGGCCCACGCCACGTGGTTGGCCAGGCCGCGGTGGCTGATCGCCACGCCCTTCGGGCCGCCGGTCGAGCCGGAGGTGAAGATGACGTAGGCCAGGTGCTCGGGGTCGGGGCTGTGGGCCGGCCCGGATCGTTCGGCGCCGGGCGTCGGCGATGTCGCAGAGCCCTGATGGGCTTCGAAGCCCGAGCCCTGGTCCGGGTCGGCGTCCAGGTCGACGACCGTCCAGTCCGCGGCCTTCGCGGCCGGCTCGGCGTTGGCCGCGTCGGCGACGACGACGGCGGCGGACGCCGCCGCGGCCATCCGCCCGATCCGGTCGGCCGGGAACGTCGGGTCCAGCGGCAGATAGGCGCCGCCGGCTCGCCAGACCGCCAGCAGCGTGGCGACCAGACGCGGTCCGCGGTCCAGCAGCACGCCCACCACGCGTTCGGGGCCGACGCCGGCTGCGCGCAGCCGCACGGCCAGCCGGTCGGCGAACGCGTCGAGCTCTGCGTACGTCCACTGCGAGCCGTCCGCCTGCACCGCGACCGCGTCCGGCGTGGCGGCGGCCTGCCGGGCCACGGCGGCCGGGACGGTCTCGATCGGCTCGGCCGCCTCGCCGGTGCCCCAGGCCTCCAGGGTCGCGGCTTCCTCGGCGGACAGGATCGGGATGTCGCCCAGGACGGCGTCGGGATCGGCGGTGACGGCGGCCAGCACGCACTTGAGGTGGGCGACCATCCGCTCGACGGTGCTGCGGTCGAACAAGGCGGTGGCGTACTCCAGCCCGCCGGCCAGGCCGCCGTCCGCGCGCGGGCGCAGGATCAGGGTCAGGTCGGTGTGGGTGGCGCTCCACATCGCGGCCAGCTCCCGCGGGTCGGCGTCGTCCTCCAGCAGGGCGTTGAATCCGGCGTCGTGCAGGTCGAACGCGGCCTGGAACAACGGGGTCCGCGACAGGTCGCGCGCCGGGGACAGGTGCTCGACCAGCCGCTCGAACGGCAGGTCCTGGTGGGCGAACGCAGTGGCCGTACTCTGGCGCACCTCGGCCAGCGCCGCGCGGAAGGGCCCTGCGGGGTCCAGGCGGCAGCGCAGCACCACGCTGTTCAGGAAGAAGCCCACGGTGTCGTGCAGCGCGGCGGTGTCACGGCCGGTCACCGGCGCGCCGATCGGCAGGTCCCAGCCGCCGCCGTGCCGGCCCAGCAGGGTCGCGTACGCGGTGAGCAGCGTCGCGAACCGGGTGGTGCCCGCTTCCCGGGCCAGCCGGTCCAGGGCCGCGACCAGTCCGGCGTCCAGGTCGAACGGGACGATGGCGCCGCCGCCGTCGCGGACCGCCGGCCGCGGCCGGTCGGTGGGCAGCCGCAGCGGGACCAGCTCGTCCAGGACGGCGCCCCAGTGGGCGAGCTCCCGCTCGGCCCGCTCCCCGGACCAGCGGTCCCGCTGCCAGACTGCGAAGTCGCCATACTGGACGGCCGGGCGCGGCCCCGGCTCGGGGGGCTGTCCGAGCTCGCGGGCGCGCAGGATCTGCTGGAATTCGCGCTCGATGATGCCGGTGGACCAGCCGTCGCAGGCTATGTGGTGGACCAGGAGCACCAGGGTCCGCTCGGCCGGATCGTCGGGGTCCTGTACCAGGACCGCGCGCAGCAGCGGCCCGGCGCCGAGGTCGAAGCCCCGGTCCTGCTCGGCGCGCAGCACCGCGGGCAGGTCGGCCCGGCCGCCGGTGGCGGTCCGCAGCTCCACCGGGCGGGGCGGGTCCACGATCTGCACCGGTTCCCCGTCGGTTTCCGGGAACCGGCTGCGCAGTGCCTCGTGCCGGGCGGCGAGCAGGTCCAGGGCGTGCTGGAGGGCGTCCTGATCGGCCGAGGCGGGGACCGGCAGCACGATGCCGGTGATCCATTCCGGGCGGCCGGTGGACAGCTTCTCGGAGAACCAGATGCGCCGCTGTCCGGAGGACAGGGGGAGGGGCTTGGAACGGTCGACCGGCCGGGGGACGGCGTCGTCGTCGTTGTCGGCGGCACCGGTGCGGGCGCCGGTGCCCAGGAGCGCCGCCTGTGCGGCGACGGTGGTCGCGGTGAACAGCCCGCGCAGCTCGACGGTGGCGCCGGCCGCTTCGTGCAGCCGCGCGGCCAGCCGCGTCAGTTCCAGGGAGCTGCCGCCCAGGGCGAAGAAGTCGTCGTCGGGGCCGATCTCTTCGACGCCGAGCACCGCGCGCCACTGCTCAGCGACGAGAACCTCGGCCGGGGTGGCGGGCCGGCGCGGCGCGGCCGCCGCGAGGTCGGCCGGCGACGGGGCCGGCAGAGCCCTGCGATCCACCTTGCCGGAGACCGTCAGCGGCAACGCCTCGCGGGCGATGAACACCGCGGGCACCATCGCCGCGGGAAGGCTCTGGCCGACGAACCGGCGCAGGTCCTCGGCTTCCACCGGTCCGGCTTCCGGGCGCGGGACGTAGTACGCCGCCAGACGCTTGCCGCCGGTCCCGGTCCCGTAGGCGGTCACCGCGGCCATCAGGATCCGTGGATGGGCCGACAGCGCCCGCTCCACCTCGGCCGGCTCGACGCGCACGCCGTTCACCTTGACCTGGTCGTCGATCCGGCCCAGGAACTCCAGCACCCCGCCGGCGCGCCAGCGGACGCGGTCGCCGGTGCGGTAGAGCCGCGAGCCGTCGGCGGCCACCGGATCGGGCACGAACCGCTCGGCGGTCAGGGCCGGCCGGCCGAGGTAGCCCCGGGCCACGCCGACACCGCCGGCCAGCAGCTCGCCGACCTGTCCCCTCCGGACCGGTCGCCCGGCGGGGTCCACCACCAGCACCCGCATCCCGGCGATCGGCCGGCCGATCGGGACCGGTCCGCGCTCCGCGTCCGGCTCGACGGCGTGCGCGGTGACGTCGATCGAGCATTCGGTGGGGCCGTAGGTGTTCCACACGGCCACGTCGGCCCGGGCGCGCAGCGCAGCCACCAGCTCCGCGTTCAGCGGCTCGCCCGCGCAGAACACCAGGCGCAGCGCGTCGCAGCGTTCCCAGCCCTCCTCCTCGACCAGCAGCCGCAGCACCGAGGGCACGACCTGCAACACGGTGGACCGGCTGTCCCCGAGCGCGCGCACCAGCGCGGCCGGGTCGGCCTCGGCGCCGACCGGCGCCGGCACGACGGTGCCGCCGACGGTCAGCGGCGCGAAGACCTCCCAGCAGTGCGCGTCGAAGGTGACAGGGGTCTTGTGCAGCACCCGGTCGCCGGGGCCCAGCCCGGCGCCGGCCACGGCCCAGCGCACCCGGTTCGCGATGCCGGCATGGCTGACCGCCACCCCCTTGGGCTCGCCGGTCGACCCGGACGTGTACACGACATAGGCGATGGCGTCCGGATCGACGAGCACTTCGGGCGCATCGGTCGGCAGGGCTGCCAGCTCGTCCATCGCCTCGGTGAGATCTATGGTGACCGTCCCGGTCCCAGCGCCGGCCGCAGCTTCGGCCGCGTCCTCGGCCGCGTCCTCGGCCGCGCCGAGCCCGCCGCCGCCCGCGTCG
>JABFXP010000953.1 GCA_013361685.1 Catenulispora sp. | reverse complement strand
GGGCCGGAGCCCTGTTCACAGGTCGCTCAGATCGGCTTGACGCCGTCGCATTCGGTGGACGAGGCCGACGCGGACGGGGCGCCGGAGGGCGCGCCGGTCTGGTCCGGCGGCGGCGTGGTCGCGTACGGATCGACCAGCTTCCCGGTGTTGACGCCGCCGTCACCGCCGAACGAGGGGTTGATGAAGCCGTCCTTGACGTCGCACCGGTCGTTGGCGATGTCGTACCACCAGTCGGAGAGCCAGTAGCCGGTACCGCGGCCGGCGCTCGTCGGCTGGATGTCCAGCTTCCACACCCGCCGTACCAGGCTGCGGTCCAGTCCCCGCGCGCCGGCCGGCGAGAGCGCGTAGACGAAGGAGTAGTCGCCGGTGACGATCAGGTTGCCGTCCTTGTCCACGGCGGCGGACATCGAGCCGTGGACCTTGACCGTCTTGCCCAGCAGCTTGGTGGTCCCGGGGTTGAACCGGGTGGCGAACGCCTTCGGGTCGTCGCCGGCGCCGCCCCCGGGCTTGGCGACCCGGTTCTCGTAGTCCCGCGCCACGCCCTCCCGGGGGTCCAGCAGCTTGAACGCCGCCGTCGGCTCGCCGCCGGCCAGCACGGCCGGGTCCAGGTCCACGGTGATCAGCATCTGGCGCAGGGCCGCGTACGCGTCGCCGACGGTCTTGGCGGAATAGTCGCCGACCCGGACCGCGGCCGGGACGACGATGCCCTCCGCGCCGTTCTGCCAGCCGATCGACGGGGAGCCGTCGAAGTACTGGTCGTCGGGGTGGGCGTAGGTCGGGCTGGCGGCCTGCGCGGCGCCGGCCGTCGCGGAGGCGCTCGGCACCACACCCGGGGTCGTGCCGTCGAACGGGGCGTCCGGCTGGGATCCCTCGGACCTCGGGGCGACGCCCGTCCGCGGGGAACTGTGGGAGTTCTTGCCCGAGGAGAGCAGTTGCGCCCCGCCGACGATCGCGACGGTGACGAGGATCGCCACCACGACCCAGATCAGGTTCCGCAGCCACGGCCGGCGGCGCCGGCCCGGCGCCGAAGCCCCCGGGCCGGTACCGCCGGCCGCCCTCGCGATCAGATCGGCCCGCGGACCGTCGGTGCGCCACCCGGTGTCCTGGGGACGCTCCCGCTTCCACTTCTCGGTCAGCTCACGCTGCCGGGCCGACGGCTCCTTGTAGGCCGCGGTCTTGGTCGACTCCTTGGTGAACGACCGCTCGAACTCGGCCCACTCCTCCTCGGAGATGATCGGCTCCTCCCCGGAGCCGTCGCTGTTCTTCGTGGCCACTGCCGGCCTTCCCCACCCTGGTCGCGAACGCGGCGTCCGCCGGCAACGCGGTGAATATGACGGCGGAAGATTACCCTGGCGGCGCGGACCGGAGGAACGGCGAGGCTCAGGCGCTACCCGAGGATCTGGCCCTCGCCGACCATGAGGTACTTCGTCGAGGTCAGCTCGGGCAGGCCCATCGGGCCGCGAGCGTGCATCTTCTGCGTGGAGATGCCGATCTCGGCGCCGAAGCCGAACTGGCCGCCGTCGGTGAACCGGGTCGAGACGTTCACCCCGACCGCCGCGGCGTCCACTCGCAGCTGGAAGGCCCGCGCGGCGGCGAGATCGCGGGTGACGATCACGTCGGTGTGGCCGGTGTTGTAGGTGTTGACGTGCTCGATCGCGGCGTCCAGCGAGTCCACGACGACCGCCGACAGGTCCAGCGACTCGTACTCGGCGGCGAAGTCCTCCTCGGTCGCCGGCACCACGGCGGCGGAATAGGAGGACACCCGCTTGTCGCCGTGCACCGTCACCCCCTTGTCGGCCAGCGCGGCGAGCGCCCGGGGCAGGAACTCCTCGGCGACGTCGGCGTGCACCACCAGCGACTCGGCGGCGTTGCAGACGCTGTACCGCTGGGTCTTGGCGTTGATCAGGATCCGCAGCGCGGTGTCCAGGTCGGCGGAGGCGTCGACGTAGACGTGGCAGTTGCCGGTGCCGGTCTCGATGACGGGGACCCGCGCGTTGTCCACCACGGACCGGATCAGCGCCGCGCCCCCGCGCGGGATGAGCACGTCGACCAGCCCGCGGGCGGCCATGAGGTGGTCGACCGCCTCGTGCGAGTCGCCGGGCACGAGCTGCACGGCGTCGGCGGGGAAGCCCGCGCCGGCGAGCGCGTCCCGCATGATCGCGACGAGCACGGTGTTGGAGTCCTTGGCCGAGCTGGAGCCGCGCAGCAGGGCGGCGTTGCCGGACTTCAGGCAGATGCCGGCGGCGTCGACCGTGACGTTGGGCCGCGCCTCGTAGATGATGCCGACCACCCCCAGCGGCACCCGCACCTGCCGCAGCTCGATGCCGTTGGGCAGCACGCTGCCCCGCACCGTCTCCCCCACCGGGTCCGGCAGCGAGGCCAGCTGCCGCAGCGCGGCGGCGATGTCCGCGATCCGCGCCTCGGTGAGGGTGAGCCGGTCCACGTACCCGGCCGCCGAGCCGCCGGCGCGCGCCCGCTCGGTGTCCCGCTGGTTGGCCGCGACGATCTCCGCGGTGCGCGCCACCAGCGCGTCGGCCATGGCGTGCAGCGCCGCGTCCTTCTCGCCGCGCGGTCGCTGGGCCAGGTCGGCCGCGGCCTTCTTGGCACGGCGGGCGCTGTCGAGGACTTCGGTCTGCAGGTCGGTCATGGTCCCAGCCTACGGCGGCGGCCGGCGGGGCGAGGGGAGTTTCAGGGGGTGGGACGCCGGTGTGTCCCGGCCGGGGCGGTCCGGCACGGCGACAAGTAACGCAGGACCCTGATACATTCGGCGCGCCAGGCCCGTTGTGACGGGTAGCGCGCGATGGAACGGGAGGGACGATGGCCGACCTCACGGTCAGCACGGCATCGTTCGCCGAGGTGCAGCGGGTCCTCAAGACCGGGGCCGACACCTTGGGACGGATCGACCAGACGGTTCGGGGGCTGGATGTGTCGGTGGTGGGTGCCGACCCGCTGGTGAAGCGACTTTCGGAGCTGCACGAGGCCTTGGCGTCGGCGATCTGGATGCTCGGCACGGCGCTGACATCGACGTGTGACTACGTCACCAGTGCGGAGACCGCGTTCGACGAGGCCGACATGCGGATGGCCCACGGTCTGCAGGTTCCGTCGCAATGAACAGGCCGCTGTCCAACGACGGGCCCAGCTACGCCCGCCCCATGCCGAACCTCGGGTTCGACCCGACGCCCGGGGACGTGGGACTCACCAAGGCCCTGGGCGGCAGGTTCGCCGACGTGTCCGGCTCGCTCGACGACCTGGCCGCGCAGCTCGGCCGCCTGGACTTCAGCGGCTGGCAGGGCGACGCCGGCGACAAGGCGAAAGCCGTCGTGAACGGCGACCTGGTGCCGGCGCTCAAGGACGCCGCGACGATCGCGACGCAGATCAGTTCCGGGCTCGACAACTGGTCCGGGAAGCTGGCGGGTTTCCAGAGCGAAGCCGACGCACTGGAGCGCCGGGCGCTCAACGCCGCGACGGACCTGGACTCGACGCGGTCGCAGCTCACCAGCGCCCAAGGACCCGGCAAGCGGCTGCTCGAGGAGGCCGCGACGGACGCGCAGTCGGCGGCGGACGCGACGGCGGACGCGGCGCAGGAACTCCACGAGCGGTATCTGCAAGCCGCCGAGAGCGCCGGCGCGGAGGCATCCGGCGAAGAAAGCTCGGCGTTCAAGGAAGCCACTGAGAACTTCAACAAGGTCGCCGGTGGAGCACTCACGCCGTTCCAGCTGGTCGCCGGGGACGCGTGGGTGGACCTCTTCGCCCACCTGGGCACCGTGATGAAGAACGTGGACACCGAAATCGAACTCGTTCAGGCGATGGAGCGCGGACCGGACCGTCTTGCGGCCTTCAAGGCGCTCGCCGAATCATTCGAGGACAGCGCTCGGGAAGTCGACAAGAACCATCTGGTCTCCAAGACGATCGACAAGACGGCCGTGCCTGGAAAAATGCAAGAGTTCGTGGCGAAGGACCCTGACCTGTTCCGCGGCGGGGCGATGCTGACCTCGACCCTCGGCATCCTCGCCGACCTCGGCGCCACGATCAGCCCCGAGGACAAGGGCACGATGGGGGATGTCGACAAGGGCGTGGCCGTCGTCAACGGCACGGTGATCGCGGTCGACGTCTCGGGCGGTCTGGAAGCCGCCGTGGCAGCGAACGCTTCGCTGGACTGGGTACCGGGGGTCGGTGAAGGAGTCATCGTCACCACTGGCGCCTACCTCGCCGGCGACTGGCTGTACCACCACTGGGAGCCGGCTCATGATGCTCCGGAGCACATCGCCAACATGCCGTCGAACTTGTGGAACGGCCTCAAGAGCGGCTTCCACGAATTCGCACATCTCCCGGGTATGTGATGAGCAGCAAGCTGGACCGGGCGCTCGCCGGCACGCCAAACAACGACCTAGTGAATGAGCTGCTCCAGCGCACCGCAACCGAGCCCGACTTCATAGGATCGAAGCTGTGTTCGCTGATGGCCATGCATCTCATCGCCATCGGCGACCTGGACCAGGCCCTGCTGGACGCGCCCGTTCGCGATGCCTGGATGCGCCTTAAGCCAATACAAAAGTGGCAACTACGACGTCTTGCCATGCGAAGCAAGGTGCTGAGTCGCTACATCGATGACAGCGGACGAGAAAGCTCGAAACTGCACCCGTACGTCGCACTGATCATGCGGAGCCGCGCCAATCCGAGGTATGTGCTGACCTTGGGGCACCGCAACGCAGCGCGAGGAATCCGGGTGTTCGCGATCGGAAGCGGCCAAGAACCCGAGGGGTGCTTCATCATGGAGGAGCCAGACTTCTCCATGCAAGATCGGTCGAAGACTCCTCTGGACTGGGGCTACCGCTACTGGCTCGTCAACCGGCAATTCCTCGCCACCCTGCTGGCGAAATACTCTGCCGTACCCGCCGGAGAGGACACCGACTTCGCCGGCCAGCCCCGCATCTTCTCGCTCTACCGCCCGCCGGTGACCGACCAGACCATGGTGACCCGCGTCGAGGTCCATGGCGCGGGCTCCACCGCCAAGGTCGTCCGCACCGGCCCCGGCGCACCGGAGTCCGCCGAGGCCGCTGAGATGACGGTCGAGGAACTGGCCACCCTCGTCGCCGACGAACTGCTGGCGTCGTAGGGCCCTGGCTGGCGGCGCTACGCCGCCGCCAGCACCTGCACCGTCAGCTGGTAGTCCGCGCGCACCCGGCCTTCCGCGTCCAGCAGCAGGAACACCCGGGCCGACCAGGCGGTGTCGCCGGCCGGCCCGGCGGCGTGGTCGAGCCGGATGGTGAAGACCACGACGTCGTCGTGGCACGTGGCGTCCTCGCCGCCGGACGCGACGTAGGCGCCGTTGGCGACGAAGGCCTCGTGGGCTTCGGCGACGCGCTCGGTGAGGGCCGCGTGGCCGAAGAACTGCTTGCCCTCCACGAATTCGGCGCCGTCGGCGGTCCAGAGCTCGGAGACCGCCTTGGCACGGTCGTCGGGGTCGGTGATCGACCAGACGGCGATGTAGCGGGCGACGGTCTCGGTGAAGTCGAAAGCGTTCGTGTTCGTCATGGGCATGACTCTGCGGGCGGCCGTAATAGGAGGGTCAAGGCGCCCGCAGAGACAAGACTCTCCTGTAGGGGGAGGCCTCACAATCGGATCATGAGCCTGTTCCTCAGCATCGGCGACTTCTCGCGCGCCACCCACATGACCGTCAAGACCCTGCGGCACTACCACGAGGTGGGCCTGCTGGAACCGGCGGACGTGGACCCGGCCACCGGATACCGGCGCTACGCGGCCGGGCAGATCCCGACCGCGCAGGTCATCCGCCGGTTCCGGGAGCTCGGGATGCCGCTGGAGGAGATCCGGACGGTCATGGACGCACCCGATGTCGGGACCCGCAACCAGCACATCGCAGCGCATCTGGAGCGGCTGGAGGAAGAACTCGGGCGGACGCAGCGTGCTGTCGCCTCGCTGCGTGCGCTGCTCGCGCCGACCGGTGCGGACGCCGTCGCCCCGATCACCTTGCGGGCGCTGCCGGCCGCCCCGGCGGCGGCGATCACCGAGACCGTCGACATGGCGGACGGTGCGGCGTGGATGCAGGGGGCGCTGGGTGAGCTGTACGCGAGTGTCGCCGGGCAGGGGCTGGCCCAGACCGGGCCGGCCGGCGGGCTGTTCACCGAGCCGGTGTTCACCGACCACCGCGGGGAGTCGACGATCTTCGTGCCCTGCGACGGGCCCGTGCGGGCAGTGGGGCGGGTGCGGCCGGCCGTGGTGCCGGCGGCGGAGCTGGCGGTGATCCAGCACACCGGGCCGCCGATCGAGTCCGACCGGGCTTACGGTGCGCTCGCCGACTACGTCTCGCGGCACGCCCTCGCCGTACAGGGGCCGATCCGCGAGTACTACTTGATCGGGCAGCGCGACACCGCGGACGTCGGGCAGTGGCGCACCGAGGTGTGCTGGCCGGTGTTCCGCGTCGGAAGCTGATCCGCGGGCACCGAGGGGGACAGGTCCTCTTCTTTGGCATTCTGATTCATCCCGCACCGATGCAACGCATCCTCCCGCAGCCTGAGTCAGGTGGGTGTCAGCGAGCGGGGCCTTGCAGCCCCGGGACAGGAGTGCGACGCCCATGGCGCGAGCCGACCGGGACGCGGAGTTCAGCGAATACCTCAGAGCACGATCACCGTGGCTGTGCCGCGTCGCCTACCTGCTGTGCGGTGACTGGCACCGGGCCGACGACCTCGCGCAGAGCGCGGCCGTGCGGCTGTACCGGCAGTGGCATCGCGCGTCGCGGGCGGAGAACATCGACGCCTACGCGCGCCGGACCCTGGTCAACGTCTTCCTGTCCGAGCAGCAGAGCGGCTGGTTCCGTCTCGCCTTCCCGCACCGCACGCCGATCGAGCGGGAGGCGCCGGCACTCGACGCCGACGTCTCGCTGGATCTGCGCGCGGCCCTGGAGCGCCTGGCTCCGCGCCAGCGCGCGACGGTGGTGCTGCGGTACTACTGCGATCTCACGGTCGCGCAGACCGCCGAGATCATGGGCTGCTCGGAAGGCAACGTCAAGAGCCAGACCGCCCGTGCGCTGGCCACGTTGCGGACGCTGCTCGCGCCCGCTTCGGCTAACGAGCTCGAAGGGATCACGGGATGACTGAGGATCTGGCGACGGCGCTGCGCGCCATGGCGGACGCGGAGTCGCCGCACGCGCTGGACGTGGAGCGGATCGTGCAGGAGGGCCGGTCCGGCCTGCTCCGGCGGCGGATGGCGGCGCTCGGCGGCGGGACGGCGGCGCTGGCGGCGGCCGGGCTGGTGGTCGCGGTGCTGGCACCGGCCGGGGGCGCCGGGCACGGGGCGGCACCGGGCGCGACGGCGAGCCCCGGTGTCCCGAGTTCGGCGTCGAGCGCACCGACGACGGCCGCGGGGGCCGTGAAGACCCTGCCCGCCCAGGTGAACCCCCGTGACCCGGACGTCACACACTGGCAGTTCGGCTATCTGCCCGCGGGGATGACGGCGCACAGCGGCGCCGGCGCCGCGGAGAGCCTCGACAGCACGGTCTGGGCCTACGATCCCTCCGGCTTCGGCCTCCGAGTCGAGACCTCGACGAACGAGCCGCAGATGATCCCGGGCCACGCGGGCGTCCCGAACGAGAAGGTTCCCGCCCACGTCGAAGGCGCGGTGAAAGCGTTCTGGCTCGGGTACGGAGACGGAGTCATCACCTCCCCCGACTCCCAGAGCGCCGGCAAGATCGCTCAGCTCGCCTGGCAGCTTCCCGGCGGACAATGGCTGGAGATCACGGCTACCCACGTCGGCGCCCGCGCGGACTGGCAGGTGCAGACGCTCACGACCGCCGCGCACGTGGTGCGGCAGGACCGGTCGGTGCCGCTGCCGATCAAGCTGGCCGGAGTGCCCGCGGGTTTCGATCCGATGGGCGTCTCGCTGTACTACGACTACAGGGGCCCCAGTCTGGAGTGGAACTTCTGGACCGCCCCGGACCACCGCCAGGCCTCGGTCGTGATGATCGTCGCCTTCAAGACCGGCGGCTGGAAGATCGGCGACTGGGTCCCGTCGCAGAACACGAACACCTGCGAGGACTCTCGGGGCCTGACGCTGTGCGTCAGCTCGCCGGATCCGGTGCCCGCGCCGCTGACGGCGATCGGCGGTGCGCACGGTCTGTTGCAGCGGATCACATCTTTGGGGAACGATCCGGCGGGCTGGACGACGGACGTCCTTCCCTAGCTCGTCTCGGCAAGCGCCGCCGGAGCGAGGACAGCCGTACGAAGACGTAAAGACGAAAAGCCGGGCCCGCCGATCAAGCGGAGCCCGGCTTTTCGGACGTCTGATATCAGCGCAGCACCACGAGATCGTCGCGGTGCACCAACTCCCGCTCGTACTGCGGCCCCAGCGCTGCGGCGAGTTCCCGCGTCGAGCGTCCCAGCAGCTCCGGCAGCTCGCTGGCGTCGTAGTTCACCAGTCCGCGCGCGACCGCGACCCCGGCGGCGTCCACCAGCTCCACCGGGTCGCCGGCGTTGAAGGACCCTTCGACGCCGGTCACGCCGGCGGGCAGCAGCGAGAGCCGGCGCTCCACCACCGCCTGCACCGCGCCGGAGTCCAGGCGCAGCGACCCGCGGGTGTCGGCGGCGTGCGCCAGCCACAGCAGCCGGGTCGGGGTGCGCGAGCCGGTGCTGTGGAACAGCGTGCCGACCACCTCGCCGCGCAGGGCCCGCGCGGCGTGCGCGGCCGCGGTCAGGACCACCGGGATCCCGGCCTCGGTGGCGATCCGCGCGGCCTCGACCTTGGTCGCCATGCCGCCGGTGCCGACCCCGGCCTTGCCGGCTCCGCCGATGGTGATGCCGGCCAGGTCCTGCGGCCCGCGCACGTCGGCGACCTGCGAGGTGCCCGGTTTGGCCGGGTCGCCGTCGTAGAGCGCGTCGACGTCGGACAACAGCACCAGCAGATCGGCGTGCACCAGGTGCGCCACCAGCGCGGCCAGCCGGTCGTTGTCGCCGAAGCGGATCTCGTGGGTGGCCACCGTGTCGTTCTCGTTCACGATCGGCAGCACGTCCAGGTCCAGCAGCCGCGCCATGGTCTGGTGGGCGTTCTGGTAGTGCGAGCGCCGCGTCATGTCGTCGACGGTGAGCAGCACCTGCCCGACGGTCCGGCCGTAGCGGGCGAAGGAGTTGGTGTAGCGGCCGACCAGCAGGCCCTGGCCGACCGAGGCGGCGGCCTGCTGGGTGGGCAGGTCCTTGGGGCGTTTGCGCAGGCCCAGCGGGGCCAGGCCGGCGGCGATGGCGCCGGAGGACACCAGCACCAGCTGGGTGCCCGGGACGCCCAGCCGTCCGGCCAGGGCGTCCACCAGGGCGTCGACCCGCTCCCCGGACAGTCCGCCGAGCGCGGTGGTGAGCGAGGAGGAGCCGACCTTCACCACGATCCGTCGGGCGGTGCTGACTTGTTCACGCGGCTGGCCGGACACGGTCGCTCAAGGCCCTTACTCTTCGTCGTCTGAGAACAGATCGATTGTCCCATCGGCGCGGCGCCGGTGGGCCTTGCGGTACTCCGCGTCTCGCGATGTGGGCCGCTCCTCGTGCAGGTGCAGGCGCGGGTCCTCGCCGCGGCGGCCGCCGGTGGCGGTCACGCCGAGCGCACCGGTGGGGATCGAGGGCTGCCAGTCGAAGACCACCGCCCGCGGGCCGTCGCCGATGACGACCGTGTCGCCTTCGTGCGCGCCCATCTTGACCAGCCGGTCCTCGACGCCGAGCTTGTGCAGCCGGTCGGCCAGGTAGCCGACGGCCTCCTCGTTGTTGAAGTCGGTCTGCCGCACCCAGCGCTCGGGCTTGGCGCCGCGCACGAAGTAGGCGTCCTCGGGCTCGTCGTAGGTGATGGTGAAGCCGACCTCGTCGACCGCCTTGGGGCGGATCACGATGCGCTCCGGCTCCGGCTCGACCCGGTGCGCCCGGGCCTCGTCGACGATCTTGGCCAGGGCGAAGGACAGCTCGCGCAGACCGGACCGGGAGACCGCGGAGACCTCGTACACCGCCAGGCCGCGGGCCTCGAGCTCGGGCCGGACGATGTCGGCCAGGTCCTTGCCCTCGGGGATGTCGGTCTTGTTCAGCACCACCAGGCGCGGCCGGTCGGAGAGCTTGCCGTAGACGCCCCACTCGGTCTCGTCGCGGGCGGCCTCGTAGGCGCGCAGTTCGGCCTCGATGACGTCGAGGTCGGAGATCGGGTCGCGGTCGGACTCCAGGGTGGCGCAGTCCAGGACGTGCACCAGCACCGCGCAGCGCTCGATGTGCCGCAGGAACTCGTGGCCCAGGCCCTTGCCGTCGGAGGCGCCGGGGATCAGGCCGGGGACGTCGGCGATGGTGTAGACCGACTCTCCGGCGCTGACCACGCCCAGGTTCGGGACCAGCGTGGTGAACGGGTAGTCGGCGATCTTCGGCTTGGCCGCGGACACCGCGGCGATCAGCGAGGACTTGCCGGCGCTGGGGTAGCCGACCAGGGCCACGTCGGCGACCGACTTCAGCTCCAGGGTGAACTCGCCGTCCTCCCCGGGCTCGCCGAGCAGCGCGAACCCGGGCGCCTTGCGCTTGGACGTGGCCAGTGCGGCGTTGCCGAGGCCGCCGACGCCGCCGGCCGCGATGACGAACCGGGTGCCGGCGCCGACCAGGTCCGCGACCACCTCGCCGAGGGCGTCCTTGACCACGGTGCCGGACGGCACCGGCAGCACCAGGTCGGTGCCGTTGGCGCCGGTCTGGAAGTCGCCGCCGCCGGGCTTGCCGTTGGTGGCCTTGCGGTGCGGGGAGAAGTGGTAGTCCAGCAGCGAGTTGGTGTTGGGGTCCACGACCAGGACCACGTCTCCGCCGCGGCCGCCGTTGGCACCGTCCGGGCCGCCCAGCGGCTTGAACTTCTCGCGCTTGACCGAGGCGCAGCCGTGGCCGCCGTTCCCGGCCGTGACATGCAGCTTCACGCGGTCGACGAATGTCGCCATGGTCAGCGCCTCTCTACTTCAAGGATTGAATCTGTGCGAACACGCGCCAGGCGGGCCGGGGATGCCCCGGCCCGCCTGATGCTTAAAGCTGGCTTACGCCGCCGGTGACTACTCGGCCACCGGGACGATCGACACCACGCGGCGCCCGCGCAGGGTGCCGAACTCCACCTTGCCGCCGGCGAGGGCGAACAGGGTGTCGTCCTTGCCGCGGCCCATGTTCAGGCCGGGGTGGAAGTGGGTGCCGCGCTGGCGGACGATGATCTCGCCGGCGTTGACGTTCTGGCCGCCGAAGCGCTTCACGCCGAGGCGCTGGGCGTTGGAGTCGCGGCCGTTCTTGGAGGACGATGCGCCCTTCTTGTGTGCCATTGGTCAGCGCCCCTTTTACTTGTTTCCGCCGTCGATGGCGGTGATCTTGATCTGGGTGTGCTTCTGGCGGTGGCCCTGACGCACGCGGTAGCCGGTCTTGTTCCGGTACTTGAGGATGTGGAGCTTCGGCCCCTTGGTCTCCTCGACGACCTCGGCCTTGACCTTCACGCCCTCCAGCACCCACGGGTCGCTGGTGACCGAGTCACCGTCGACGAGCAGGATCGCGGACAGCTCGAGCTCCTGGCCGGCCGGGGCGCCGGGGAGGCGGTCCACCTCGACGACGTCGCCGACAGCCACCTTGTGCTGCCGCCCGCCACTCTTGACGATCGCGTACACCGCGAAACTCACTCTCTTCTCGTCGACTGTAGGTCGATCTAGGTCGATACCACACGCTGTTGACCAACTCAGCCGCTGGTCACAAGCGCCCGGTGCTTCTCGGTGAAGCGCGGACTGACGACCCATCGAGCCGATCATCATCGAAGGCCGCATCTGCGGTGTTCGTGGAAGAACACTCCAGGGGCCCTGTGATGGAGGCACACGTATCGCATGCCGAAGCTCAAGGGTACGGAAGTCCCCGCCTCAGGGTCAAACTGAGGTCCTGGCTGCTCCGGCCCGGCGCGATGCCGGGCCGGAGCGGGCCGTGGACGAGGGTGTCAGCTGTGCGACGCCGGGGGGCCGGCGGGGCGCTTGGCGGCCCGCCGGACGCGGAGCCCGCGACGCTTGGGGGCGTCGGCGTCGGAGTCCGGCTGCGCGGCCTCCGTCCCGGCTGTGCCGTGCGCCTCGGCGCGGACCTCGGTCGTGACCGCGGTCGGGCTCTGCCCGGCGGCCTCGGCCTCGGTCTCCTCCTTGTCGGCGGCCGCGGCGCCGACGTCGCCGCCGGCCCGGGGCACGTAGACCGTGTGCGCCTGCGCGTCGCCGACC
>JABFXP010000579.1 GCA_013361685.1 Catenulispora sp. | reverse complement strand
ACCGGCCGGTCGTGCTCCAGCCACCACGTGATCGACTGCGCGAACACCGCGCCGAGGACGGTCGGCACCAGTCCGGCGGTAGGGCCCGCAG
The DNA here is from genome assembly GCA_013361685.1 of Catenulispora sp. GTDB lineage: Bacteria > Actinomycetota > Actinomycetes > Streptomycetales > Catenulisporaceae > Catenulispora. Next base: position 12,143 of record JABFXP010000579.1, on the reverse strand, counting down.
TCGGCAGGTGCTCGCTGACCATGCCCGCCAGGGAGGCCCGCATTCGGTCCGCGAACCAAGGGCTGCCCTTGCGTCCCAGCATCGCGCCGTAGAACCGGCGGTAGGAGTCGATGTGCTCGAAGAACGCCGTCCAGCGCTCCAGCGGCGCGCTGTCGGTGGCCACGGTGTCTTGGAGCTCCGTCATCGCCTCGTCGAAGATCTGCTCCACCAGGTGGTACTTGTCGCGGTAGTTGCGGTAGAACGCCGCCCGGCTGACCAGCGCGCGCTCGGCGATCTCGCCGACGGTCACCTTCTCGAAGCCCCGCTCCTCGATCAGTTCGACCAGCGCTTCGCGGAGCAGCTTGCGGGTGCGGCGGATCCGCACGTTCTCGGCCGGCTGAGACAAAATCCGCCCCCTGTCCCCATCCGGTCGATCGCGCCGGATTGATCCTTGTCGCCGCATCGCAGGCCCCTGAAGACTCCTGTGAACACCGCTCTTGAAGTGAGACATGCTGTCCCGCTTCAAGCGGGCTGTCAACGGATCAAGGAGTCAATCCATGCGCATCGTGCGTGTCCCTGAGTTCGGGGCACCGTCAGTCCTGGTCGTTGAAGACCCGGAGCGGCCGAGCCCGGGGCCCGGTCGGCTGCTGGTCGAGGGGGAGGTGGCCGGCGTCGTCTACGGCGACACCATCGTGCGTGCCGGCCGCCCCCGCACCCACGCCGTCCTGCCGCGGGAGCAGGCCGCACAAGCCCGCGCCGCGCTCGCCGACCGCCGGACCATCGGCGCAATCCTGCTCAAGCCCTGAACCCGAAAGCCTGAATGAGATGACTGACTTCCTCGGCCGGCTGGGCCGCCTGTGCTTCCGACGGCGTGGCGTCGTCACCGCGCTGTGGCTGGCGCTGCTGATGGCGACCGGAATCGCCGCCTCCGCGGCGGGATCGCCGCCCAACAGCCCGCTCACCGTTCCCGGAACCGGGTCACAACACGCTTACGACCTGATCGCCCAACGCTTCCCGGGCTCCACCGCACAAGGAGCCACCGCGCGCGTCGTGTTCCGCGCCGCCCGGGGAACACCGATCACCTCCGACGCGGACCGCGCCGTCGTCGCGCACGTGATAGCCGAGCTGAAAGCCGGATCACCGCAGGTGGTCTCCGTCAGCGATCCGTTCGCGCCCGGCGCGGTGAGCAAAGACGGGTCGATCGCCTACAGCCGCGTCTCCTACACCACGACCGCGACCGAGCTGACCACGGCCACCACCGACGCGCTCCAGCACGCCGCCGCCGACGGCCGTGCCGCCGGCGTGGGCGTCGAGATCGGCGGCGACGCCCTGACCCCGGTGCCCGAGGCCGGATCCGCCGAGGTGATCGGCTTGCTCGTGACCGGCCTCGTCCTGTTCCTCACCTTCGGCTCGCTGATCGCCGCCGGGATGCCGCTGCTGACCGCGCTGATCGGGGTCGGTGTCGGCATCACCTCGATCACCGCCCTGAGCAAGACGCTGGACCTGTCGGCGACCACTTCGATCCTGGCGCTGATGATCGGGCTCGCCGTCGGCATCGACTACGCGCTGTTCATCGTCTCCCGCTACCGCGCGGAACTGGCGGCCGGGCACGACCGCGAAGCCGCGGCCGGACGCGCCGGCGCCGCCGCGGGCTCCTCGGTCGTCTTCGCCGGAACCACCGTCGTGATCGCGCTGGCCGGGCTGGCGGTCGTCGGCATCCCGAACCTGACGAAGATGGGACTCGCCGCCGCCGGAACCGTCGCGGTGGCCGTCCTGATCGCACTGACCCTGGTTCCAGCACTGCTCGGCTTCGCCAGGACCATGGTGCTGCCACGCCGGATCCGCCGAGCCGCCGGGGCCGGGACCGCCGCACCGGCAGCCGCCGAGGCCGGCTTCGCCACCCGCTGGGCGCGGCTGCTCCTCGCCCGCCCGGTCCCGGTGCTCGTGGCCGGCGTGGCCGCGCTCCTCGTCGCAGCCCTGCCCGCCGCCGGGCTGCACATGGCGCTGCCCGACGACGGGCACCTGCCGAAGGACACCACCCAGCGCCGGGCCTACGACCTGCTGACCGCCGGCTTCGGACCGGGGTTCAACGGGCCGCTGCTGGTCGTCGTCGACGCGTCCCGCGCCGCCGACCGGCGCTCGGCGGTGACCGCCGTCGACCGGGAGATCTCCGCGCTGAGCGACGTGGCCTCCGTCGGCCCGGCCGTCCTGGACCCGGCCGGGAACACCGCGCAGCTGACCGTCATCCCGGGCTCGGGACCCAACGACAGGGCGACCAAGGACCTCGTCACGGCCATCAGAGAGCTGAAGACGCCCGGTGGCGCCGGCTCGGCGGCCGTCGTCGAGGTCAGCGGGCTCACCGCGATGAACATCGACATCTCGCAGCGGCTGTCCGACGCGCTGATCCCGTACCTGGCCCTGGTCGTGGGACTGGCGTTCCTGCTGCTGGCCGTCGTGTTCCGCTCCCTGCTGATCCCGCTGAAGGCCGCCGCGGGTTTCCTGCTGTCGGTGCTGGCCGCCCTCGGCGCCGTCGTCGCGGTGTTCCAGTGGGGCTGGCTGTCCGACGTCACCGGCGTCGCCCAGACCGGACCGATCATGAGCACCATGCCGATCTTCATGATCGGTGTCGTGTTCGGCCTGGCCATGGACTACGAGGTGTTCCTCGTCAGCCGCATGCGCGAGGCGTACACAGCGGGTGCGGACCCCCGCGAGGCCGTCGTGGCCGGATTCGGACACAGTGCCCGTGTGGTCGCCGCCGGAGCCGCCATCATGATCAGCGTCTTCGGCGGCTTCGTCGGCTCCACCCAGCCGATGATCAAGATGCTCGGCTTCGGACTCGGCGTCGCGGTGCTCTTCGACGCCTTCGTGGTCCGGCTGGTCATCGTGCCCGCCGCACTGGCCCTGCTGGGCCGCGCCGCCTGGTGGATTCCCGACCCGCTGGCGCGGGCGTTGGCCGCGATAGGAATCGACAGGAAGCCGTACGCTGCGCCGGAAACCGTCCGGCCGGAGCACTCCGCGGGAATCCGGCTCTGATCAGCGCGCTCTCGACCAGCAACTCTTCCTCCGCGGGTTCGGGGTTCGAGTCCCTGGCGGCGCACCCGTAGCTGGTCCAGGAACGGCAGCACCGCTCGCCGCCGCTCCCAGTATCCGTATCCTGATATTCCGTCGCCTGCGAGCAGAGTCTCCTTCGCCGCCAGCGGCCGAGAATGTCAGGGACGAAGCCGGCTGGCCGGGACACCGAGTGCTGGGTACTCGATCCGCGACGTGCGACTGGTCCCGCGCCGCACCGCCGGCAAGCATGTCAGCGGTCGATGACGGTCGATCGCCGGCAACGGGTATGGCTGGAGTCGCTCGCGTGAAGTAGCTTGAGCTCGATCCCCTCCAGGAGTCGGGAGCCCCCAACGATGCTGGGAAGCCGGACGATGCTGAAGACCGGTCTGGTCCACGACGAGATGCGCCGACACAACCTCGGCACCCTCTTGCGGCACGTGCATCTGGGCGGCCCCGTCTCCCGAGCGGTGCTGGCCGACCGGATGGGCCTGAACCGCAGCACGATCATGGCGCTGACCGCGGAACTCACTTCGGCGGGGCTGGTTCGCGAGGAGATCCCGAAGGACTCCGGCAAGGTGGGCCGGCCGTCGCTGGTGATCCGGCCCGAGTCCGACCGGATCCACGTACTGGCTTTCGACGTCGCGGTGGACCGGCTGGTCGCCGCCCGGGTCGGGTTGGGCGGAACCGTCCTGGACCGCAGGGACGCGGTTCGGCCGCGCACCGGTGTCGACCTCGACCACGTGGTCGGGATACTCGCCGAGCTCGCCCGGCAGATGTGTCGCGAGGCGCGCCCGGACTCGGTGTGCGTCGGAGTCGGCGCGTCGTACTGCGGCATGATCCGGCCCGCGGACGGGATGGTGCGCTTCGGACCGGACCTGGGCTGGGTGGACCAGGCCTTCGGCGTCGAACTCGGCCGTCGGCTCGGGCTCGGGCTGCCGGTGTCCGTGGGCAACGAGGCCCACCTGGGCGCACTGGCCGAGTTCGAACGGGGGGCGGGCGTCGGCGTCCAGAACCTGATCTACCTTCACGGGGACGTCGGTGTCGGCGGCGGGATCATCGTCGCCGGCAAGCTGCTGGACGGCGACGGCGGGTACGGCTGCGAGGTCGGACACATGCTCGTGAACCCGTATGAGGGCCGGCCCTGCGGGTGCGGCTCCCGCGGTTGCTTGGAGGCGGAGGTCGGTGAGCGAGCCCTGCTCGACGCCGCGAACCGGCCCCCGGAACTGGCCGGCCGCGACGCCGTCCGGGCCGTCGTGGAGGCCGCAGGTCACGGCGACGTCGCGGCCTCGGACGCGCTGAGAAAGATCGGTGACTGGCTCGGCATCGGGGTGGCCAATCTGATCAACCTCTTCAACCCCGGCATGGTGATCTTCGGTGGGATGCTGCGCGAGGTCTACCTGGGCTCCGCGGCCCAGGTCCGCCAGCGGATGGCGGCAAACGTGCTGGCGGTCTCCCGGGAGAGGGTCCAGCTCCAGGTCTCGGCGCTCGGGGACGACGCCACACTGATCGGCGCGGCCGAGCTCGCATTCTCCCAAGTATTGGCCGACCCCTTGCAGGCATTCAGCCGAGTGGTGTCAGTGGGCGTTTGAACGTCGCCATGACAGACCTGCCCGCTTCACAAGGCTCGGGAGTGCACAGCTGAGGACCTTGGCGGACCCGGCAACATCGCCAGTTCGCGAGAGAAGCGTTGTCGCCACAGAATGTGACAGGGCGTTGAGTGAGGTCATGTCCGGTTCGTCGTTGCGGCGGTGTGTGGGCTGGTCGCGTGGTCAGTTGCCTGTTCGAGGTGCGGGAATTTGCGAACAGTCCGTGCTCGGTCTCGATGACGAGGCCAGCGCTGGTCAGACGCTTGAGCTTGGTGCGCATGTTGGAGATGTGCGTGGGTTCGGTGCCGGTGGCCAGGGTGCGACATAGGTCGCGGCAGCGTTGCCCGGCGGCGGCGTCGGTGAGCGCGGTGAGGATGTGCTGATAGATCGGGTCGTCGGGCAGGGTCGGCATGCCGCCGCCAGGCTCGTCGTCGCCGAGAGACAGGATGACCTTGCGGACGAGGGCCAGGTCGCCGCATTCGGCGTCGAGTTCGGCCAGTCGGGCGGTGAGTTGGCTGATCTGGGCGGACAGGTGCTCGGCGATGTCGGCGATCGCCTGTTCCCGGTCGGCGATCTTCTCCAGTGCGGTACGTGTCATCGACAAGTTGTCTATGCTCCGCGCCAGGTAGGCGTTGAGGCGTTGGCCTGCTTGCGGGACATCTTCGCCGTTATCGCCCAGTACACGCGGGACTCGGCGTCGGCCGGCAGTGCCTCGTAGTCGCGTACCAGGCGGCGGTGGAACATCAGGATGCACTTGTCCTGCTCAGATACCCAGCGTTTGGGCCCTGTGGGTGCCGAATATTTCATCCATGCCGGTCAGGCTGCGTGCTCGTACTCGTGCACCATGCCACCGAGTCGGTCGCGTCTTCGCACCTTCAGGTCGATGATGTTGGCGTTGCCGCTGATTGGTTCGCGCGCAGGGTGCAGTGGTGCGCTCTGGTTCAGCGACCGGTGTGGCCTATGAAGGTTGTAGTGGGTCTCGAATTCGCGTAGCGCATGCAGCAGATGGGCCCGGTGTCCGGGCTCATGACCAGCTGCAACCGGCGCAGCGTCTTGCACGGCAACGTACCGAGCAGTGCCGCCAGAAACGCCCGATCAGCGCGTTCGAACCGGACCCGTCGACCGCCCAACTAACACTGCGAGATCCTGATCTGACGGCGCAACGCCAAAATCTCGGCATCCTTCTCCCGACCGCTCATCGGAAGCAGCCGCAACGCAGCGAACGTGTTCGACACTGCCAGGTAGGCAAAGCGGACCAGCACAACCAACCATCATCGCCATCCAAAGCCGGCCCCGCCACGAGGCGACACGCCAAACCCATCTCCACCCGCCTCGGGTCGGGCTGTGTGGGGCGCCGGCGGGGCGTGAGCGGAGGCCAGGCGGGCAGACGGGCGCGAGCTTCGTGCGCGAGGCCGAGTTGGGGTCGAGGATCAAGGCTCGATCGAGTTCGGTGCGTGCGTCTACGGGGCGGTTGAGGAGATTCTGGAGGTAGCCGTGGCTGGCGGCGAGGGCGTCGTGGGGAGCGAGCGCCGCGAATCGTTGGACGTCGTCGAGGGCTGCGTGGGGGGCGCCTTGGATGACCCGTGTGCAGATACGCCGAGGAGCGACGGTTGGTCGGAGGCGTCGATCTGTGTCAAGACGCGGTCGAAGTCGTGCAGGGCCTCCGGGTATTGGCGGAGCGCGAAGTGGGCCATGCCGCGCGCCGGCGGTACGGCCCTTCGTCCGGGGTCAGCGGACGACCAGGCCGCTTGGGCTGGCACCACTTCTTGGCGATCAGCCGCCGGTGCCGCCGTAGTAGCGTGCCGGGTTTCACCAGCCGGTGCGCCCGCAGCATCTTCGGCAGGACCCTGGCCAGCGCTGACATCAGTGCCCGATCTGGCCAGTCGATTCGCGGCTTCGGGTTGATCCGGCGCAGCACCGCAACCTCATGCCGGAGAACAAGCAACTTCGCGTCCTTCGATGCTGAGGAGCGGGCTATCAACACCGGCCAGTCCAGCACGGCCACGAAGATCCGATACAGCAGGCGGACAACCATGAAGCATGATCCTCCCAGGCGTCCCGCCCCTGGTAACGCCCGGTGGCCGAGTATTGGCGTAGGACAATACCGAGGTTGACGCGTCATCGACAGCCTGACGCGTCGCGAACCGGGGGTGGTCACTCGAGCGATCAGCACGCACACTGCTAGAGGACGTCTGTGAAAAAGCCTCAAAGCACTGACTCAGCTAGTTTAGGGACGTGATGTTCGGGCGCTCAGAGATCGTAAGCTTCCTCACTGGTATAGTCGCTGGACTCATCCCAAACATGCTCTGGGATAAGCGTCATGACTTCTATCGTCAATTGCGGCTGCCGGTGCAGGAGCGGCACGGCATCTTCAAGTTCGATCCGGGGGCCGTAGGGCTGTACCCGATCAACCGCTGGACGGCGGCCCGCATGCTCGAACCGAGCAGCCTGGAGATGCGGATCGTGAGCGACCGCCCGACTCAACAGTGGTGCGATCCCACCGAATGGCGCCGGATCGCGACCGAGCTGGCTGAGAAACACTCCGGAGAGGTCGCGTACCTCACCGATTTCGTAATTGACCACCGGGAGAGCGAATACGGCGGGAACTTCTGCTATACAGTCACGCCCTGCGACTACAGCGAACACCTGGCGACGCTGACCTATTTGCGCGAGCATCACGAGGTTCAGGCAAGAATCAAGGAAGCCTTTGCCGGAGGTCGCGTGGCCGACTTCGCTCGCACCTCTCCGCCGAGCCTGATCAAGATCAATGTATCCGTTCTGAACCGTGATAACCGGTTTCTCGCTATCCAGCGTTCGGCGGCAGTCGAGACCAAGAAAGGCCTATGGACCGTAGGCCCGAATGAGACGATGATCCTCAGCAAGCGGCCAGTGCCTGGCAGAACGGCTGAAGACCTGTTCGGTCTCGCGGAACGGTGCCTGCGGGAGGAGCTCGGTCTGGAACCTCGAACATGCGGACCGGTCCGCATTTCATGGATCGGCTACGAATCGACCACGGCGACGGTGAAGGTCTTCGCTCAGGTACGAACACGACTGTCCGGCGCAGACGTGCTTGAAATCATGTCTACGGCTCATGGCCTGTTTGAGGCTCAAGACGCCATATGGCTCCCCTTCAACAGGCGTGCGGTGGCGGATATTATCAGGAACTGGGAGCAGGGGGACTCGGCTCGCAGGCGATGGTCCTCTAGCGCCCCGCTTGCTCTCCAGGAGCTTTGGAGGATGCGCAGAACACTTCAGATGACTTCACTGACTTGACGTGGACGTGCGCTCCGGTGCCGTTCAACGTACGCGGCCTCATTGGGCAGGATATGGTCGCTCAGATACTTGTTATAGCGGGAAATGGCAACATGGTACTCCGCCGCCACGTCGAACTCAGGAGGCATGTCGCTGTGCGCATAGCAGAGGTTGCGACGCTCAGCATAGTGAGCAATGACTTCGCGGACGTCGAAGCGAAGGCGGGGTAGATTCTTGATATAGCCGCGGTCGACGATCATCGGATGCGCCAAGGCGAAACCGAAAGACGGGCCGCAGGTCAATAACCGAACACTGTTGTTCTCGAGCACCACCGGTTGGCGTAGATTGACCGGATGCGGCCTGAACGCCGAAAAGACGATGTTCCCAGCCACCTTCCGTCGATCAAGTTCATGGTAGTGCTCGGGCGGCATCAAACTGTGCCCGCAGTCGAAGACGAATTGCTCGTCGAGGTGTCTGCTGGCCTGGTACGGCAAGCCGTGAACGCCCAAGCCGGGATCCTGGAAATATTCGACGTGCTCGAATCGAATCCCAAGGTTGTCCACGACGAAAGTCGCCTCATAGAGCGACAACGGGGTGTCACCGCAGAGTACCAGGCGGCTGACGCCGGCCGCGTAGAGCGAAAGCAAGTTCCAGTGAAGCAGGGGCTTGCCCCTTACTCGCATGAACGATTTGGAAATCGGTACTCCGATACCGGAACTCCGCAGCCTCTGTGCCTTGCCGCCAATGGCAACAAGCGCTTGGGTCGTGTTCATCGCTTCTGCTTGTACTCCGCTAGTCGTCGTTCCTTATGACCTTCGACTTCTCAAGTGATCTGCTGTGCGGAAATGTGATGTACTGACCTGGTAGAACCCAGCCTGAGTTATTCCGACGGGTTGCGGGGGCGGAGCTTCACCCTGCCGCGCTCGACGATAGACACACGCTACACGGAACCGAGGGCTGGTTTCGCCCAAGTTCCCGACACGCCTGAGAATTCAGCCAATGGGGCTCGGCGAGGCACCGGGCATGATCAAATCGCCATCCAGGTTAGTGCCCGGATGTGAACGCCGGAAGTCCTGCCTATTACGGGCAGTGCGCGGCTCGTGACGGATCAGCCGCGAACCGGCGGTTGGCTACGATATCGAACGAATCTGGCCTTTCGCCGACGGTCGAGTGCGCCCTAGAAGTGCCGCCCTTGCAAGCGGTCGAACCCGATCAGATTCGGGTACCCGAATCTGTCCTGGGCAGCGCCTGCCACCGTCACCTCGGCGCGGCTGTTCGGACTGTCGGCCACAAAGACCCATAGTTCCCAAAGACCTAGGTGGCGGCCCTTGACCTGCGAGCCGAAACTAGGCTCCTGGAGCGTCGGAGACGCATCGCGAGTCTGGGTGACCCAGTACTCGACCTTGCTGTAGCCGGGCGCGTGCTCCGGGCAGTAGATCATGACCTGGTGGGGTTCCAGTTGGGCGCTCCGAGCGAGCGCGGCTTCCAGAACGGCACGCCGTCGCGGGTCAAAGAGCCCCAGCTCGCTCAGGCGGATCTGCTGATCTCGGTAGTTGTGGTCGGTACGGTTCGGCTTCTCGACTAGGACCGCGCGATACACGCCGCGTGGCAGCTTGCGCTGGATGATCTTGTCGGCAGCCCACTTTACGACAGGCCGCTTCGACTGTTTCATCCTGTCAAGGATGACATCGTCACTGACGCCGAGTTGTTCGAGGTTCTCCTCGCGTATCGTGCTCCGACCGGTGCTGGGAATAATAGCCTCGCTCAGCCCCTTTGCCAGGAGGGCTGAAATCGCTATCTTGCTCTCGTTCGCGTACACTTTCAAGAACATGGCATAGCGAGCCTCCAACAGGTTCTCGACGGCGAACTCGCGATCGATTCTGACGCCGTACTCCCCGCCCACCATCGAAATCAGCCTTCGATCATCGCTCTTCGGCAGAGGATAGAGTCGAAACTGCCTGAAGATGGCGCTGTCTATGCGGTGGCTGAGGCCGCAGAAGTAGGCGTCGCGATCGATGTAGTCGAGGACATCGGCCCCCGTCAGGCCGGAAACGAGATCGACAACGGCACCTCCCGGTTGCAGCAGGGCTTCTGGTTCGAAGAGCGCACGCGTCGCTCGTCCAACCTCATTCTCCCGGAAGACCTGGCCGAGCTCCGACGTGGAGCGAAAGATGAGTCTCTCGATCCTCCTGTGGTTCTGGTCGTGCCGCGGAAAGAAGTTGAACTCGTCTTCGAGGGTGTGTCCGAACGGGATGTGCCCGACGTCGTGGGTGAGCGCGTAGAGCCTCGACGTCAGCCGAATCTCGTCGTCGATCTTCACGCCCTCTTGATCTTCAATGGTGCGCAGAACTTGTTCCACACGGGCGACGCTTCCCACGGAATGCGACAGACGGTTGTGCTCGGCGCTGTCGTAAATGCGATTCGTAAGGCCGAGCTGCCGGATGAACCTGAGCCGTTGCATCTCCTGCGTATCCAGAACCCTGCGCTCGTAGTCCGTGAGCCAAATATCACCGTACAACGGATCGCGCCTGACATGGGGGTAGGCAAGGCGACTCTTGCCGCGTTCCAGTTTCGCGTGTGGCTCGCTGAGGAACCGGTTAACCTCTTCCAGGGCTTCAGCGGCACTGACTCGGTTGTTGTCGTCCAGGTCCAGAAGTTTGGAGATCAGGTTCGAAACCTGAGGTGCGACGTAAGAATTGCGCTCGCGCACGGGAAGCGCCGACTGGTTCAGAAGCACGTCCAGCAGGGCTGACCTGTCCTCATGGGCTCCGACGGACCACGGGTACTCGCCGGTGAGCAGTCGGTAGCCGATTACGCCGACGGCGAACACGTCGTGGGTCGGCTCTGGCTTTCCAGGGCTTCTCAGTTTCGAAGGTGGACTGAAGCGGGGGGCGCCGGCTCGCCAAAACGAGTCGCCGGTTCGATTGCTCGCGTCATCGACGCTCTTGCAGAACCCGAAGTCGATGAGGGTGACCGCGCTTCCCGAAGTGTTCGCAAGGACGTTCGCATCCTTGATGTCTCGGTGTACGAGCCCTTTGGAATGCATATAGTTCACGGCATCGAGAAGTTTCGCGAGGATGCCCATCGCTCGAATATCCCCATAGACCGCGCCAGCCCGCTCGTTGTCCTCGATGGCGGCCTTCAGGGTTCTTTCCTGGCCGATGGTCATCACGAAATAGGCACGATCCGAGTATGTTCCACTGCTGATCAACTTGGGAATGCTCTCGTGATCGAGCTTTGCCAGCGAATCCTTCTCGAGCTCCAGCCGGTCCTGCGCCGCTTCGTTGTTCGCGTGGCACAGCTTGAGCGCATACTCGACGTCATCGGCGATCACCTTGTACACCGTCGCGAAATCGCCTTCCCCCAACTGTTGCACGACACGCCAGCCATCGATCATTTCCGGCAGCTCTGCCATATCCCCTCCATCGGCGAGTCAGTACGGGTCGCAGTGTAATCACGCGGCTGCGTGTCGAACACTGTTGATCTTCGGTTGGTGGCCGTACCTGTTTTGTGCCGCGCATGCGTTGCGTTTAAGCCCGAATCGAGTCGGCTGAGCGTAATTGTGATCTGCCAATGCGAAACTAAGACCCCGCCGACAGCGTCAGCATCGGGTCCACCGCGGCGAGCAGCGGGGCCACGAAGCCTTCGCCCCACGGCCCCCACCCCGGCTCCCAGACCCCACGTCATCCGCAAGGCTGAACTTGCCACCCGGCCCATGGCCACCGCCGGAACCTGTAGGTGCCGAATATTCATCCATACAGGTCAGGCTGCGTACTCGTACTCGTGCTGGCTGCCGCCGAGCCGGTCGCGTCTTCGCACGTTCAGGTCGACGATGCCGACGATGCCGACGATGCCGGTTATCCGTTCTGGCGCGGGCCGCAATGCTGCGCTCTGGTCGAGCGCCCGGTGTGGGTGTACTGCCCCGTAAGGTCGGGTCGGGGCGCGGCTGGCGGGTGGTTGGCCTTTCAGCGCGGTGTGTCCGCGGTGGTGATTGTAGGTGCGGAGCCATTGGGGAAACGCGTCGTGTCGTTCCGAATCAGCCCTGCCTCTTCCCCTGACGCTCCACGGACCGCGCCTGGCCGCAGGAAGACACACCAGGACAGCCGCCGCACGGCACGCCGGCGGATGCGGGCGTGCCGTACGCAGGCGTGCCGTGAGTGATCGGACCCGGGCCGCTCGTAGGGGGCGGTGGTTCGCGGACCTGGCCGGTGTCCCCTGTGCCGGCCACTGGTCCCGGGCCGCTCGTCAGGCGGTCGTGCAGGTACCGCCGTTGAG
>JABFXP010000550.1 GCA_013361685.1 Catenulispora sp. | reverse complement strand
GGGTGCCGTCGGCAGCAACACGCCGGCCGCGCCGGCCCCCACCACCGCACCGAGCGCCCGGCGGCGCGACACGCCGCCACCGGTGTCCTGCTCTGATCTGCGCTCCACGAAGCTTCCCTCCGACGGCCCAACCAGCGAATCAGAATCCTGAGTATAGGCAAATCAGAGCTCTGAGAGTAACCCGTTGCCTTCAGATCAGAGCCCTTATACAGTGAGCCTTCGCGCCGCTCGGCGCCAGGGGCGACCAGGGGGCTGCCGTGACCATCGCTGCGACGCCGGCCCCGCCGCTGCCGCCGGACCTGGCCGCCTTTCCCGCACAGGTGGCCTCGCGCATGCGCGATCTCGCCCGCGGGCTGGCCGCATCGGTGCGCGGCCCGGTGCTCGGCCTCGTCGACCGGCCGGGCAAAGCACTGCGGGCCCTGCTCATCGCGGCCTGCGCCGCACCCGGCCGAGCCGACCGGCGCACGCTGGTCCGCCTGGGGGCGATCGTCGAGCTGATCCACCTGGCCTCCCTGCTCCACGACGACGTCGTCGACAAGGCGCCGTCCCGGCGCGGGGCCCCGGCGGCGCACACCGTCGTCGGACCGGAACTGGCGGCGCTGGCGGGACTGTCCTGCTTCGCCCTGGCCGGCATGGAGGCCGCGAGCGTCGGCGGCGGCGTGCAGGTGCTGGCGAGCCAAGCCTCGGCCGGGTTGTCCTACGGCCAGGTACTGGATGTGGAGCGAGCCTTCGACACCGACTTGTCCGTGGACGACTACGTGGAGTTGGCGGCCCGCAAGACGGGGGACCTGTTCCGGCTCAGCTGTCTGCTGGGCGCGGCGGCCGGGCAGGCCGATCCGGAGACCGGACGCCGGCTCGGTGAATTCGGCCTGCACTTCGGCATCGCCTTCCAGGTCCTGGACGACTGCCTGGACTTCCAGGACGGCGGAACAGGCAAACCGTTCGGCCTGGACCAGCTGCGGGGCATGTTCGGCGCGCCCACCCTCTACGCCCTTCGGTCCGACCGGCAGAAAGGACTGGCCGAGCTGCTGTTGTCACCCGGCTTCACCGTCGCGGACATGCCCACAGTCAAAAAGCTGGTCACTGAATCCGGCGGACTCCGAGCGGCGCAGGAGCTGGCCGGACAGCACCGGATGCGCGCACTCGAAGCGCTGGACGCGGTGCGGGATGCCGAGCTGCGGCAGCGAGTGCTGGCTGTGGTGGCGGCCCACGGGTGGGTGTCGTGACGGCACCCGCCGACGCCTTCGACGTCCTGATCGTCGGCGCCGGACCGGCCGGAGCCGCCGCGGCGGTGACCGCCGCGCGCGCCGGTCTCAGCGTCCTGCTGGCCGACGATTCCGCTCCCCGGCCGGCCGGGGACGTCGTCCTCAGCGCCGTCGCGGCGCGGCGGTTGGCCGAGCTCGGCGCGACGGTGCCGGGCACGCGGCCGGCCGGGTCGGTCGAACTGTGCTTTCCAGGCAGATCCCGGCAGGTCACCGGCATCGGCACCACGATCGCCGAGACCGATGTGCTGCGCGCCGCCTTGGCCGACGCCGCGATCGCGGCCGGCGCCGAGTCGGTCACCGGCCGGGTGGAGCTGCCGTCGAATGCCGCCGACGGCGATCGCGCGGTCCTCGACGGCATGCCGATCCGGGCCCGGCACATCGTGCTCGCCACCGGCGCCGCTGGCACGACCACGCCCGCGCACGCCACGGGCATCGCCTGCGCACAACGGTTCGCAGGCATCGACATCACCGATCGCATCGTGCTCGCGCCGCTGCGACCGGCGGCCGAACCAGGCGCCCAACCGGCCATGCTCACAGTGCTGCCGGGCCCCGACGGCACAGTCACTGTCTGGCTCACCCGACGGGGAGCCGGCCCGGGCACCTCACCGCTCACCGATGCGACAGGGCTCTTACAAGACGCGCTGGCGACTCTGGCCGCTCACGATCGCCGCTTCGCAGCCGCCTGCCCGACGGGTTCGGCCGTTCATGCCGCCGTCCACTCCGGATTCTCCCCAGACCTGCTGGAACACTCCGAAGCCCTGGTGGTCGGGGACGCCGCCGGGCTGGCGAACCCCTTCACCGGGGAAGGGATCGGGGCCGCACTGCTCAGCGGCATGCTGGCGGGTCAGGCCGTCGCCGCGCACACAACCGACGCGAACGCGGCCCGCAGACGATACGCGCGTCAGCTTGCCGGTGAATTCGTCGGCTTCTTCGAGACGGCGCGCCACGCCACCCGCCGCTACCACCTCGTCTGGCGGACGCTGGACGCCGCCGCCGCGAGCGACCACACCGTCTTCGCCAAAGCCCGCCGGGCCGTCCTGCTCCCCGAGGAGCTTCCCGGCCTGGCCGGCGACCGCGTGCCGATCACCCCGGCGGACCGGGTCGTCACCGGACCCTTCCTGGTCGCGTGCGACGAGGTGGGCGTGGCGACCCTGCGGGCGCAGTGGCCGTTCCTGGCCCGGCTGCTGGTGTCCGGTGCCGGACCGGCCCGGCACCGGATCCGGCCGGCCCTGCTCTTCTTGGCCGGCCTGCTCGCCGAGGACCGGATGCCCGCCGTCACCCGCGCCACCCCGGCCGCCGCCGTCGAGTTGGCCACGTTCGGCGCGTTGGCGTTCCTGGGAACCGAATCGGCCCCGGCCGCCACGCGCAACGTCGACTGGGCCGGCGCGACCCTGGTGATGGCCGGCGACTTCCTGATGTCCCGGGCGTCTTCGCTCATCGCCGAGTCCGCCCCCGAGGCGTCCTGGGCGCTGGCCGACTGGATGGCCGAGCTGGCCGCCTGCCGCGCGGCTCGCCTGGGCGACCGGCCGGGCCCGGCCACCGATCTGCACTCCTTGCTCATGGAGTTCCCCGCCCGGCTCGGAGCGCTGCTCGGCGGCGCCTCGGCCGACACCGTGAAGGTGCTGCGCACCGTGGGCGGGCTGCTCGGCGAGGCCTTCACCCACGCCGAGGACGTCCTCGCCCTGACCGGTCGGCGCACCCGGCTCGACATGACGCTCCAGGCGGCACTGACCTGCCGGTCCTCGGCCATCCCCGACCTCACCGGCTCGCACCCCGACGACACCGGCCGGCTGCTGGCCGATCCCGCCTTCGCCGCCGAAGCCCTGGACGCCTGCAAACAGGCCTGTAGCACGACCCTGACCCGGGTGCACGCCGCGATCGCCGACGTCCCCGGAGCCTTGGCGCGCCGCATCCTCACCGCCTACGCCATCCCCATGGAGGTCATGTAGTGGACAGACATCGACGACATCGACGGACCGTCGCCGGCCAGGCGATGTTCACGGCGCTGATGATGCTGCTGGCGAGCCTGCTGATCGCCCGCCCCGCCG
>JABFXP010000708.1 GCA_013361685.1 Catenulispora sp. | reverse complement strand
CGGCGGCGGCCGGAGCCGCGGTGCCGCCGGTCGCGGCCGGGGCGACGTTGACGAGGTCTGCGGAGACCTGCGAGCCGGTGTGCTCGGCGGCGGCGCCGTCGATCAGCAGCCGCGGCGCGGGGCCGCCGCCGCAGCGGTTCGTGACGGTGACGTGCACCGGCCCGGGCTGCGTGAGCACGAACCGGTACTCGGTCCAGTCCCCGGCGTCCAGCCGGAGGTAGACCTCGTCCTGCGGGTCGCGCTGCTCGCCCCAGATGTGGTGGAAGTTCGGCTTCCCCTCGGGGCACTTGTCGGCCAGGATCGTGACCTTCTCGTCGGCGCGGAAGCCGGCCAGCGGCGTCGCGTCGGCGCTCTGGTAGGAGACGCCCTCGCCCTGGAATCCGAAGCCCCAGGCGGGGATGCGGACCGGCGCGGTCTTCAGCAGGGCGCTGACGATCTCCGGCCGCCAGCGGCAGCGGGCCAGGTCGAACCGCGGGATCAGGTCCGACAGGGTGGCCCAGGCCGCCTCGGCGTCGGGCCGCGGGCCGGTTCCGGCGGCGTAGGCGACGATGTCCCACCAGCCCTCGGGCGGCTCCACCGAACACGGCGAGGACAGGGTGTCGATCTTCTTCCAGGGCCAGAAGTTCCAGCCGATGCCGTGGTCCTCGTAGAGGGTGAAGGCGGTGTAGATCCAGTCCGGGTTGTTCTCGCCGCCCTCTCCCATGTACAGCGGCAGTCCGAGTCGTTCCCCGGCATCCAGATACGGCTGGATCCAGGCCCGGTCCGGCGGCTGCCAGTAGCCGTGGAACTGGAGCAGGGAGTTCTCGTCCCAGAGCTCGAAGCCGGTGAAGTTGGTGGCCCAGTGCGAGCCCTCATACATGATCAGGTGGTGGGGGTCGACTTCCCGGATCGCGGCGGTGAGGTCCCGGTAGAGGTCGAGCAGGCGTTGGGCGTAGGTGTACTGGTATTCCTCGGGCAGCGGCTCGTTCAGCAGGTCGTAGGCCGCCACCACGGTTTCGTCCCGGTAGCGTTCGGCCATGTAGCGCCACAGAGCGATGGTCAGCTCACGGTTGCGCGGGTCCTCGAACAGCGCCGGGCTGCCGAGCGAGTCGTCGATGTTCTTGCCGGTCTGGCCGCCGGGCGCGCCGTGCAGGTCCAGCACCACCCACAGCCCGTGGAGCCGGCACCAGTCGATGAGCCGGTCGACGAGCGCGAAGCCCTCCTCGATCGGGGTGCCGTCCTCGGTCCACACCACGCGCGCGTTGATCGGCAGCCGTACGTGGTCCGCGCCCAGGGCGGCCATGCGCGCGATGTCGTCGGCGGTGATGAAGGCGTCGCGGAAGGCGGTCCAGAACTGAGCTGCCCTCTGGGGTCCGACCAGTTCGGCGAACAGCGCCTCGATGCCGCGCGGCGCCATCGGCCCGGGCTCGACGAACTTCCACATGTAGCCCTCGGGCAGCAGCCAGTTGCCCAGGCCGAATCCGCGCAGCGGCAGCGGCCGGCCGAGGCCGTCGTGCACCTGCCGGCCGCTGCGGTGGACGAATCCCGTGAAATCCCCTGCCATTTTCCCCTGATCCCCTGATCTCATTTCAAGCCGGACATCGTGAAGCCGCGGACGATCTGCCGCTGGAACACCACGAAGACGACGAGGACCGGCAGGACCATGAAGGTGGCCCCGGCCAGTTGCAGCGACGGGTCCACGCTCTGCTGCTTGTTCAGCAGCGACAGGCCCACCGCGACGGTGTACTTGCTCTGGTCGTCGGCCACGATCAGCGGCCACAGGAAGCTGTTCCAGCCGGCGATGAACGTCAGCACCGCCTGCACGGCCAGGATCGGCCGGGACATCGGCAGCACGATCGAGCCGAAGGTGCGCCAGGGCCCCGCGCCGTCGATCCGCGCGGCCTCCAGCAACTCGTCCGGGATCGTGCCCATGAACTGCCGGAACAGGAAGATCCCGAACGCCCCGACCAGAGTGGGCAGCGCGATCCCGACCAGCGTGTTGGTCAGCCCCAGGAAGTTCAGCGTCAGATAGGTCGGGATCATCGTGATCTGGACCGGCACCATCAGCGTGGCCAGCACCATCCCGAACATGACGCCGCGCCCGCGGAACCGCATCTTGGCGAACGCGTAGCCGGCCATCGCCATCAGCAGCAGGCCGACGAAGTCGATCGCCACCACGATCAGCGTGTTCACCAGGTAGGTGCCGAACTGCTGGTCGTCGAACAGCCGCTGGTAGGCGTTGATCGTCGGGTGGTGCGGGACCAGCTCCGGCGGATCCGTGCGCGCCTCCGACAGCGGCTTGAACGAGGAGGACACCATCCAGACCAGCGGGAAGGCCACCACCAGCGCGCCCAGGCTGAGCACGGTCCCGCTGGCCCACGGCCGGCGGCGCGACGGCTTGCCCGCACGCCCGGCCGGCACCGCGATTCCGCTCGTCGCGCTCATCGCCGCTCCCCCGCCCGGCGGGCCAGCCACAGCTGGAAGGCGGTGACGGCGAAGATGAGCACGAACAGCACCAGCGAGGCCGCGGAGGCGAAGCCGAACCGGTCGGACTCGAAGCCTTCCTTGTAGATGTACAGCGACGCCGAGGTGGTGGCGCCGACCGGGCCGCCGCCGGTGAGGACGAACGGCTCGTCGAAGAACTGCATCCAGTTGATCAGCGTGGTCACCGTGACGAAGAACAGCGCGAAGCGCAGCAGCGGGATGGTGATCGAGAACGCCTGCCGCGCCTGGCCGGCGCCGTCGAGCGAGGCCGCCTCGTAGTACTCGCGCGGGATGTCCTGCTGGGCGGCCAGCAGGATGATCACGTTCAGCCCGAGCGCGCGCCAGACCGCGACCAGCGCCACCGAGACCTTGGCCCACGTGGGGTCGGCCAGCCACGGCACGGTCGGCAGGCCGACGCTGTCCAGCAGGTGGTTCAGCAGCCCGAACTGCGAGTTGTACAGGTTGGCGAAGACCAGCGACACCGCGACGATCCCGGTGACGGCCGGCACGAAGTAGAACGCGCGCAGGGCCCGGAACAGCCGGTTGCGGCTGCGGTTGAGCCCGATCGCGACGGCCAGCGAGACCACCACGATCACCGGCACGCCCATGACGATGAACAGGGCGGTGTTGCCCAGCGCCGGCCAGAAGTCCGAGTCGGCGGCCAGCAGGGTGCTGAAGTTGTCGAACCCGACCCAGTGCACCTGGCTCAGGTCGCCGAGGCCGGCCACGTTCAGGTCGGTGAAGCTGACCAGCGCGGCCAGGCCGATCGGGAGCACCCCGAAGGCGAACAGCAGCAGGAACGCCGGGCTGACGAACAGGTAGGGCGCGGCGCGGTCGGCGCGGGCCGACCAC
>JABFXP010000881.1 GCA_013361685.1 Catenulispora sp. | reverse complement strand
CGGCCAGCCTGGCCTCTACCTCAGTGGCCCGTCGGGTGCCGGCACCGTCTACCAAGCCGGGGGTGCCACGAACTGTGCGGACGGGAACTGGCACTTGTTGCTGTTCGGCTACTCCCAGGCCCTCAACCAGGTCATGGTCTCCCAGGACGGGGCACAGATCGCCTACTTCTTCTCCGTTCCAACCTCGTTCACGCCAAGCGGACTCCAGTTCGACAGCGTCGGTGGCTGGGTCGATCCCGTGTACGGGAATGAAACGCTCTGGGGATACGCGGGGGACATCAGCTACGTAGCCGAGTGGCCGTTCCTGTTCGCCGGGGCCGACATCACCGCGGTGTACACGGCGTGGAAGAACGCGTTCGCCGGTGACTCCTCGGATGCCCGCTACAAGCGGATCCTCGGCTGGGCAGGCTACACCGGCCCGACCGCGATCCAGTCCGGGTTGACCCGGAGCATGGGCCCTGCGGCCGTCGCGGGCCAGGACGTGATGACCGCCTTGCAATCGGTCACCGATACAGAGAACGGCGAGCAGTTTTTCGCGGCCGACGCGACACTGACGTTCCGGGCTCGAAGCGCCCGCTACAACGCCTTGGTGCCGTCCGTCGTCTTCGGTGAACGGGCCGACCTCGGGGAAGTCCCTTACGAGGATTGCCAACTGGATTACGACCCGACCCGACTGGCCAACGTCGTCCAGATCACGCAGGCGAGTAGCGGTCAGGTCTTCACCGGGTCGGACACCACCTCCCAGACCGCCTACTTCCCCAGGTCACTGACCCGTACCATCAACTCCAGCAGCGCGCAGGAGTGCCAGGACGCTGCGAACTACCTGACGAGCCGGTACAAGCAGCCTGCCGTACGGGTCGCGGCGCTCAAGATCCATGTCAGTGCGAACCCGGCTGTCTGGGGCACTTGTCTCGCCCTCGAACTCGGTACCCGGGTGCGGGTCATGCGGCGGCCACCGTCACCGGCGAGCCCGATTCAGATCGAGTGCTTCGTCGAGTCCATCAGCTGGGAGTTCGGCGACAACGGCGACGCCTATCTCACCCTGCAGTGCAGCCCGGCAGACCTGACCCCCTACGGGCTTTTCGCCTCGTTCCACACCACGCTGGCCAACTCCCCGGCGGCGGGCGTCACGACGGTCACCATCAACGCTGGCGCGGACAACACCAACCCTGCGGCGGCTCAGATCGGGCAGGGACAGCAGCTCGTGCTCGGGCTTGGGACGGCCAACCAGGAGACCGTCACCGTTCAGAGCGTGTCCGCCACCACGTCCGGTTGGTCGACGGCTGTCCTCACCCTGACCGCAGCCACCACGAAGTCCCATGCGGCGGGCGACACGGTCTGCGAGCCCCTTCCCAGTGGCGCCACATCTGCGGCCACCTGGGACTCCAGTGCCCGGTTCGATTCCGTGGCGTTCTCCTACTGATCACGAGATCTTGAGAGGAGGCTCATGAGCCTCGCTATCCCCACGCTCGCGTCCGAGATCCCCGGCAACTACGTGACCTCGGCGTTGTGGAACGCCAACGTCTACAACGGGATCACCTACCTCCTCACGCCGCCGTTGTACGCCGGCTACCAGTCCGCCGCGCAGTCCATCGCCAACACCAGTCTGACCGCCATCACGATGGACTCGTCGGTGGTCGACTCTTACGGCGGCCACAGCAGCATCACCAACAACACCCGGTACACGGCTCAGGTCGGCGGCTACTACCTGGTGATCGGACAGGTCGGCTACGCGGCGAACGCGAGTGGCAACCGACTGATCGAGCTGCACAAGAACGGCGGAGGAACGCTGGCCCTGGGCCAGGGCGTCGGGTTGGCGCCGACGACGGCCAACAACGGTGCGGTCCAGGTCACGGCCCTTGTCCTGTTGAGCGCTGGGGACTACGTCGAGGCGTACACGTACCAGACCTCCGGCGGCTCGCTGAGCACGATCCCTTCCCAGACCGGCATGACCGTGCTGTGGCTGCACGCCTAGGAGGACGCCTGTGACCACGAGTTCCTGTTTCAGTGTCGGTTGCCACGCCCCGGTGGTCGCGCAGTGGCGGCGCCGGCCGACGCCGGATGAGCTGTCTGCCGCGATCGCTGAAGAGCAGCAGATGCGTCAGCGGATCACCGATCTCGCCAGCGCTGACCAGCCCGCGCCGGTGTTCGGCCCATTGCCGACCGCGGAGACGTGCACCGTGGCGGTGTTCGGGTGTGCGACGCACGTGCTCAGTCTCGACCTGGCCGCGCGGGTCCACGCCGCGACGTGCGTGCCTGACCCTCTCAAGGTGCCGGCCGCGTGCGGCTGTACGCCTGAGCCGCTGCCGTCCCCGCCGGCGCCGCAACCGGTTACGCAGCTCCCGTCCGGGTGGGTCGTGCCTACGCAGCCCGCGGCCCCGGCCGGGACGGTCCAGCCCTCGACGTCGGCGGCTGGACCCGCTGTCCTCTCCTGACCTCACCCCATGCCCCGGCTCGCGCCGGGGCTTTCTCATGCCCGGAGGCATCGTGAGCGCGTCTCACCAGCATCCCGTGGTCGCCGCCCACGACCAGGCCGCCACTCACCACTACACCGTCCACTACCCGGCACACCCGCCTCGTGAGGGCGACCCGCACTACCGGGACTTCGAGCACTTCCGGAAGGCCACCAAGGACACCGCGGTCTGCCACTTCGCGGAGCGGCGCCGCGGCGACACCTCCGAGTGCGACGGCGGTCTGGAACTGCATCACGCGCACGTCGAGTTCAGCCTGCAGAACGGCGTCGACCTCGCTGTTCTGGAGGCCGACTACCCGGGTATCAGCAATCCGGACGAGGTCGGCGCCTGGGTCGAGTCCGCCGCCAATCTGGTCTGGTACTGCGCCAAGCACCACCGCGGCCACGGTGGCGTCCACACTGCCAGCGCCTCGGACTTCGAGGCGTCGGTCTACGTCCGAGGGCTGATCAGCTGATGGCCTGGCTTCTGGCTGCCTGGTCTCAGGTCTGGCCCAACCTGGTGGCGTCCGTGATCTGGGCGACGCCTACGTTCGTCACCCATCACCTGCTGGTCCGTCGGCACCTGCGGCGTATCCATGAGGCTGTCGGCAAGGGAGAGGAGTCCTGATGGCGCTCGCGCGCGGCTACGACGTCTCCGACTACCAGTCTTCGATACCCGGCGACGCCGAGTTCGTGATCGTGAAGGCGACCGAGGGCGCCCGGACGGGGCAGGCCGGCTATGCGGCCAAGGTCGCCGAAGCCCGGCGCCGCGGCATCGTGCTCGGCCACTACCACTTCATCCACTGCGAGAACCCGGTCCAGGGCGAGATCGACCACTTCTGTCAGGTGGTCGGCAGCGTTCCGGCTGGCGAGCTGCTGGTGCTCGACTTCGAGCCGTACGGGCAGCCGGTCTCCGACAGCGCGGCGACAGCGGCGAAGAACACCTGGCTCGCCGCCGTGAAGGCCAGATACCCGAACAACCGGGTCGGGCTGTACACGAGTGCGGATTGGTGGCACCGGACCGACGATAACGCGGGGGATTTCCTGTGGATCGCGGACTATCTGACTGCTGGCTCGCCTCGGGTCAAGGCGGCGTGGAAGTTCCACCAGTGGACGGACAGCCCGCTGGACAGCGACGTGTACAACGGCAGCTTGGATGACCTGCGGGCCTGGGCCGGTGCGGCGGCGCCCGTGGCCGCCCCTGCGTCGTCCCCCGCTGCTTCGTGGACGGCTCCGGCCCGCGTGACGAGAGCTCAGTGGGGTGCGGCGGCCCCGACGGGCGCGTACACCCCGATGACGGGCGCCCTCGGCGTGAAGATCCACTACTTGGGCGAGCCGTACACCTTCGGCGACCACTCCACGTGCGCGGCGTACGTCCGCAAGGTCCAGGCCGCCCACATGGCCGACCCCGTGCAGCACTGGATGGACATCGCCTACAACGAGCTGGTGTGCGAGCACGGCTACCGGTTCGAGGGCCGCGGCCACGGTGTGCGGTCCGGGGCGAACGGTGACCAGACCCTCAACGCCCAGCACTACGCGATTTGTGCGCTCCTCGGCTCGACCGGCTCCACCACGCCGACGAACGCCCAGCTCAACGGCCTGCGGGACGCCATCGAGGACTACCAGCACAACGCCACCGCCGGCCCGGAGATCCGCGGCCACCGCGACGGCTACAGCACCGACTGCCCCGGCGATCCCCTGTACGCGTGGGTGCAGGCCGGAGCCCCGAGACCTGAGGAGAACGATGTGACCCCCGACGAACTGCTGTCCGCGCCGGTCCCGCTCGCGGCCCTGCCAGATGGCTACGTTCCGAACGTGGCGGAGCTGCTGAACGGTGCGAAGACGGCTGACAGTCAGATTGCCCAGCTACGCGCCGATCTGCCCACCCTGCTGCTGTCCGCTCCGATGCCGGACTACGCGGTGCTGCCCGACGGCTACCGGCCGACCGTCGGCGAGGTGCTGAACGGCGCCAAACAGGCTGACAGCCAGATCGCGGCGCTGACCGCGCAGGTGGCCGCCCAGTCGGCGGCAATCACCGCGCTGGCCCAGCAGATCGCGGCGGGCGGTCAGGTCGATGTCGACGCGCTCGTGGCCCGGATCGAGCAGGCGATCTCCAACGTCACTGTCCACCTCACCACGTCCACGAAGGCGGCCTCCTGATGTCTGACTCCACCCGCCGCACCGCCCGGACTGCCCTCGCCGTCGGGCTGTCGCTGGCCGCCAACCTGCCGCTGCTCGTTCACACCGCTGGCGTGCCGGACACGCTGCCGGGCGTGGGCGGTGTCCTTGCGGTTGCTGCGGCGATCACTCGGGTGATGGCTCTGCCGCAGGTCGACGCGTGGATGCCGTCGTGGCTCCAGATGGCCCGGCCGCAGGCGCCGGAGCCGCCGGCCCCGACCGTGCTGCCGCCGGTGGACCCGCCGGCCGGGAGCCGTGAGTGAGCCCCCCGCCGCCGGACCTGGGCGTCGTGGTCTCGCCCGCGCAGATGTACGAGGAGGTGAGGAGGATCGGCGAGGGCTTGATCCGCCTGGAGTCGAAGCTGGACGCTCTCGCGGGTGACCGGAAGGACGCCGACTCCAGACTCGCCGACCACGAGGCCCGGCTCCGCCACCTGGAGGCGAACAGGTGGCCGTTGCCGACGATCTCGGCGATCGGCGCCATCATCGCCGTCCTTGCCTCCGTGGCCCCGCTCATCCACTGAACCACCGCGCCCCCGCTCGGCCTCGTGCCGGGCGGGGGCGCTTCGTCGTGCCGTCAGCCAGCGGCCTTGTCGTACTCGGCGGCCTGGTCCGGGGTCAGCGCCTTGGCGACGCGCACCAGCACCGTGCCGTGGACGAAGTCGTACTCGGCGAAGATCGGCTGGGCCTTGCCGATGGCCTCGATGTAGGCGGCGCGGGCCTTCGCGTCCTCGGCGGTGGCGAAGACCTCGACGGTTGCGCCACGGTCGGCGCCTTTCGCGTTGGCGTCTTCGATGCGGCTGTCGGTGATGACGGTCGCGCTCGTGTACTGGTGTGGCCGGCCGAGGAGCTTGTTGGGGTCGTCGGCGGCGGTGATGTTCGTGGTGCTCTTGACGGTCGGGACCGCCTTCTTGATCTTCGCGGCGATGGCTGCGGCGTCCTGAGCGGCGGCGGGCGGGGCGGCCTTCGGGGTCCCGGTTGCGGCCGCTGTGCCTGCGGCCGGCGCTGCGGCCGTGAGGGTCGGGGTTGGGGCGGCCGGCCTGTCCGTGGTGGTGCTGGAGCAGGCGGCGGTTGCGGCGAGGAGGCCGGTGGTGAGGAGGGTGAGGGTAGTGCGGCGCATGGTCCCCCCTGGGACGTGGTGCGGGTGGTGGGGGGACCGTATCGGCGTGGGCGTGCCGTTTGGGGGTGGTTTGGCCGAGCTGTGACCAAACGGGTCAGGCCGCTGCCTGCTCCTCGTCGTCGAGGTGGGCTTTGGCGGCGTCGAGGCTGGCCTGCCAGGTCTGCGCGTAGCAGGCAGCGCCCCGGGCTTCCTCCCAGATGGGGTGTGCGCGCAGGGCCAGGGCCGCAGCGACGTACGCGTCCCGGGCTGCGTCCACGTCGCCGCCCGCCTCCCGGGTCGCTGTCATCGCCCGGTCGGCCTCGACCGCGGCGGCGTGGAGGGGCAGCAGGTCATCCGGGAGCGGCAGAGGCTTGGGCATGCCGCCAATCGTACGACCAGCCTCGGACAGGGCAGTCAGGCGTGGTGGCTCAGGCGGTGCGGGCCGAGGTAGTAGGAGAGCGCGGCATGCGACGGGCCGTCCGCGACCTCGCCGCTCGTCAGAAGCTTGACCACCTCGGCCTCCGTCAGCCACTCGACCCGGGTCGCCTCGGAGATGTCCTCCGGCTCGCCCACGCGGGTACAGCCGGTCACATGGTAGGCACGGAAGTGGGCGTTCGAGATGCCGGCCATGGCGTCGTACTCGGTCAGCAGTTCCACGCGGCCGGGCCGCCAGCCAGTCTCCTCCTCGACCTCCCGAGCGATCGCCGCCGCGGGGTCCTCGCCGGGCTCGGCCCAGCCGGCCGGGACCTCCCAGCCCCAGCGGCCGGTGATGAACCGATGCCGGTACAGGAGGAGGTACTCCCCTCGCTCGTTGGTCACGACGGCGGTGGTCGACTTCTTGGGGTAGCGGACGACGTGGTGGTCAATCCGGCCGAGCCCGGGCACTTCGACGTCCTCCAGCCACACCTCGACCCACGGGCTGCCGTAGACCTGCCGACGTCCGTACGTCTGCCACTCCATGTCGTCCGGCCTCCTCACGCGTGGACCAGCTGCGCTCTCGACTCTCTCACGCGTGCGGCCAGCTCTCGTACGGGCCTCTCGGTCGCCCACGGCGCGAGGGAGTCCTGGAACGCCCGCGCGCGGAGAACGATCGGCTGGACGACGCTTCCGTCGGCGACGTCGAGCGCCTCGTGCGCGAGCGCGCAGGCCGCATCGAGGGAGCCTTGGGCGAGCCGTACCTCCGCCAGGTCGAGGGTGAGGACCGCGCGGCCCTTGACGTCGACAGCAGCCCTACGGCTGATGGCGGTCTCCAACAGGCTGCCAGCCGCATCGTGCTCGCCGAGGTGCGCGTATGCCTCACCGGCGAGGCCGTCGAGCCGTGGGGCGGTGAAGAAGTCGAGGCCTCCCAGCGGCTCGTCTGCTAGGTCGAGCTGATGGGCGGCCTGGTCGAGCGCGGCCAGGGCCTCGGCCCGGTCGCCGCCCGCAGCGAGGGCCCGGGCAAGGTTAGCGGTGACCCATGCGCGCCGCCGGGGCGCCGCGGTCTCAGCGTGTGCGGCGGCCTGCTGGAGAAGAACGGTCGCGGTGTCGCGGCGCCCCGCGGTGTACTCGACGATGCTCTGCATGGTGAGGAGCCACGCGGTCAGGTCGTCCGCCTCGCCCTCGCTGGCCGCAATGGCGCCGAGGTGGAAGTGGGCGTCGCTGCGGCCTCGGTCTCCGAGATCGTGGTGTGCGAGGCCCAGCAGGCCGGAAACGGCGGCCAGTATCCGCACACCGCGGCGCCGGGCAGCGAGAGCCTGGGGGCGGCCGAGCATCTCGTGTACGCCGACCAGCTGCCGCTGCAGGGTGGGCACGGACTCGGCCGGCGCGGTCGAGGGATAGCGGAACGCCACGGTGGCTACGGCTGCCTCCAGGTGGCTGAGGGCTGCGTCGCTGGCGGTGGAGCGGGACAGCATGTCCAGGACTTCCCAGGTCTCGGGTACGGCCGCCGGCCGGTAGGCGGCGGGCTCGGCTGCCTGCTCCCACGGCCGGTCGGCGAGGCCGAGCATGCGCCCGGGGATGCGCAGGCCCTCGGCGATCCGCTCGATCACGTCCATGCTGGAGACCGTCCGGCCACCGGTCATGATCTCGGTGACGCGGCTGGTCGATAACCCGGTACGCCGGGCGATCTGGGCGGGACCGACACCCGCCCGGGCACGGGCGAGCTGGAAGACCGCTCCGATCTCGCGCTGTGCGCACGCGCTCACGAACGCGGGGTCGGCGAGCAGGCTGGCGGGGAGCGGTTCCGGTGTGGGCATCGGGCCTCCCGGGTCGATGGTGGCACGAGGGTACCGGCCACGGTGGCGCCACGGTGGGTACTCACCGTGGCCCTAGTGGCGGACCAGGTGGACGCCGATGCTGTGCCCGTGACGACGCATCAGCAGCCAACACGAGCTCAGCTCCAGGCCAAGGCGTGCATCTGCTGTGGAGGCGAGGATGGCGAGCTGGTTCCCGCCGGCCACTATCCGATGGAGACCCAACCGGGAGCCGCCCCGCTCGGCTGGGCTGTGGCGGCCCACCGCAAGTGCTTGGAAGGCGAGTCGTGACTGCCGTCGTGGCGTCCTGGCCGCCTCCGCCGGACAGCATCGTGATCAAGCTCGATGTCAGCCAGGCCGGCCGGTATGTCTCGCCGGAGTGCCAGCTCGGCGCTCATCACGGGTGCCCCGGCGGCATTTGGAACGAGGCCCGCGTTCGTGTACTGACATGCCTCTGTGGCCACGGCGACTGTTCCTGTGCCCGACACCTGCCCGGCGGCACCAGATGAGCGCCGACGCCGGGCCGTCGGTCCAAGCCGGCGGGCGGGTCGAGCTCGGCCAGTGTCGATTCTGCGGGGCATGGACTTACGGCCCATGGGTGGAGGACCTGACCGCACACATCGCGATCGTCGAACACTGCCCCGACCCGGACGGCGACCAGGACGACGAGCCGTTCTGACGCCACCCCTTTGTCTCCTCCTGGGCCTGACGACGACACCAGGTCTGGGAGGCCGCACCACTCGCATACCACCGAGAGGAGCACCAGCATGTCCAGTACACCGAGGTCGCTCGTGAGCGAGGCGACGTTCGACTCCGTCGTGTCCACCGTGCTCGACAACAACGCGGGCATGGCGGTCAACATGGCGGAGCGCATCGTCACCGAGGCGATCGCGTTTGTCGTCACCGGCGCCCGAACCCCCCGTCTGGCCATGGCGCCGTCCCGGACTGTGGACGAGGGCTGGCACGCCTTCATCGTCCACACCGAGGCCTACGCCGAACTGTGCGCGCGGGAGGGCGCGTTCGTTCACCACAGCCCTGGCTTCGACCCGGAGAACTTCGACCCGGACATCCTGGAGCAGACTCAGGACGCCATCCGGGCCGCTGGGTTCAAGGTTGACCCGGAACTGTGGCGCCCGCCCACCGACGACTCCATCGTGTCCGTGGCGGCGAACTGCCAGCACGCGCCCTCCTGCACGATCCGGCCCATGCCGAAGCCGGAGAAGCCCTGCAACAAGCCGTCCGTCTAACGAGCGCGTACGCTGCCGGACAGCCGACAAGGAGGCGCCCCCATGAGTGAGTACATCAACCCGCGCTACGCGGACGTCGTCGAGTGGTACCGGCAGCAGCAGGTGAACCTCGATCCGGAGCCGGCGCTCGGTCGGCCGGTCCTCCGGGCTGACGGTGAGCCTGTGCCGGCCCGGATCGGGTTCCTCATGGAGCCGATCCTGAGCGAGTAGCGCGTCCCCTGGCCGGCCGTACGGCGGTACGGTCGGCCAGGTCTTAGCGCAGGCGTACGCGCCAGCGGTCTGCCGGCAGGACCATGTCGGCCGTCTCGACGGGGTTCCCGGATGCGGCCAGTCGGGTTCGCTGGATCAGCCAGGCCGGGACGCCTTGGGGTAGGCCGAGGTGTTCGGCTTCGTCGGCGGTCAGCTGGTGGAGCTGGGCTTCGGCGTCGCATCGCGTCCAGGTCTGGGCGCGGGCTCCTCTCCACCAGGTAGTGACGAGGTGGCTGGGCCGGGAGTCTGGGTCGAGGCATTCGTCTCGGCGCCACCGGAGGCGTGTGCCGACTGGTACGCGTAGCCGCTGGGCGAGGTCGGTGTCGGCTCGGCAGCTGCCGGTTGCTCCGTCACCGCCGCGGTATGGCCAGTCTCGATCGGGGTCGAGGAGTGTGCGCACAGCAGGAGGATGCGCCACGAAGAGGCGCGTACGTGGCCGGCCCTCGAGTTCTCCGGCCTTTCGGAGCAGAGCCATCCCGCGGCGGGCTTCGGCGATGCTGACGTGAAGATCGGTGGCTAACGCCGCTTGAGAGGGTAGTTGATCCCCGGGTAGCCATACGCCGACGGCGATCCGGCGTCGGATCTCGGCGGCTACGCGCTGGTACGGCGCGGGCTGCATGGGCGGGCGGTCCTTGGCTACGGCGTGCGAGGCATTGGGCAACACCGTAGAGATGGCTTCTGATCTGCGTTAACGCAGATCTGGACAGGCGCACGAACTGAGCGGATGATCAGTGCCGATGCCAGCAGATGCCGAACAGGCATTCGAACACAACGCCAGGAGGATTACGTGGTGGAGGGTGACGAGGCAACGTCGGAGGACGTTGTACTGGCCGCGTACACGTGGACCGCGGGCACCTGCTTCAAGTGCGGCCGACGCGACACCCGCACAGCGACCGTCGGCGCCCTGCCCCGAGCGGCCGGCCGACTGACCATCCAGGCGTGCCAGGCCTGCGTGCTTCGACTGGAGCGAGACCGAGAACACGCGGCCCAGCGCTACGGCTGGCCCTACTCCCCCGGAACAACGGTCGAGCGACTGCCAGATCCTGGGGAGAATCCGTAGAGTCTTGCCCCGGTAGAGCAGCGGTAGAGACAGGCGCATCTCAAAACGGTGCCGCTAAATCTCAATGGATCGCAAAGCATCACTGCAGGTCGCAGGGCACTGCGTCCTATGGGCCCTCCGTCGCCACGCTCGACCAGGAAGTCCATCCACCGGGGCCTTATGTACGACGAGTACAAGGAGCCGCTGTACGCCGCTCCGCCGCTGCTGTCCCGGATGGTCGACGCCGGCCTGCTGGGCCGCAAGTCCGGCCGCGGGTTCTACGACTACACCGCGAGCGCCTGACCTGCAACGTTGCCGAATCGCTCCGCAATGGCGGAGCAAACGAGAGCGGCCCAGCCTGACCAAAGAGGTCTAGACCGGGCCGCTCTGTTTTGCTCTCAGCCGCTCGCCGTAGAGTGTGCGTAGAGATCCACTTCTATTGGCCGCTCAGCCACGCGTCGACTGCCGTCCGACCGCGCCGCCCACGCTCCGGCATGAAGTGAGCGTACGTCTTGAACGTGATGTCGGGCGAGGAGTGGCCCATCCAGTGTGACAGTGAGACGACGTCCTCACCAGCTCGCAACTGGACGCTCGCGTAGGTATGGCGGTTGCGGTGGAACATCAGCTCGCGCGACGGCTCCCACGAATCGTTCGCCTCGTCCTGCGCGGAGATCAGACCGATCGCGTGCAACGCCGGCTTCCACGCGTTCCGGTTGAAACGGCTGTGATGAATCGGGTTGCGGAACCAGGTGGTGACCAGGAGCGGCACGGTGGCCGTCGGACGTTGCCCGTTTCCGGGGCCCCGCCATGGCAGGGTGTGCACGGTCGGCGCCCGCAGCCGCTTGTGCGCGAGGATCGCATCGCGCAGGCCGGCCGACAACGGGATCTCCCGCTCCTTGTCTCCCTTGGGCAGCTTGAAGTACGGCTTGGAGGAGTCCCACTGCAGCTGCCTGCGCACGAGGATCACGTCACGCTGCTCGTCGATGTCGTCAGCGCTGAGCCCGAAGGCCTCACCTTGGCGAAGGCCAGCACTCACCCCGAGGTCGATGCACACCTTGTACCAGTCGGGCAGCGCCTCCCGTAGGCCGACAACTTCTTCCCTGGACCAGGCGCGGGCCTTGCTCTTGCCACTGCCCGAGGGGCGCTCGTCGGCCATCTCGGTGCACGGGTTCCTGGCGATCCGCTTGCCGACGGCGGTCTTCAGGATCGAGGTGAGGTGTGTCCAGATGACCTCGATGGTCGACTCGCTGAGGGTGCCCTTGCGGCGGAGGGTGGCGAGCCACGCTCGAAGGTGCTCGGAGTCGATGCTGGCGAGGGGCAGTTCGCCGAGGTGGGGCAGGATGTGGTTCCAGATCTTGGACTTCATCGGGCCGCCGGTGGTGAGCGGGTCGTGGCGGGCGGGCCACCAGATGGTCTCGATGTAGATCCGAAGGGTCATCTGACCCATCCGCGGGTCGATGTAGCTGCCGCGGCGACTGTCGGTCTGTGCGGTGGCCAGCCAAGTCTTGGCATCGGCAAGGGTGGTGAACGACTCGTCCTTGACGCCGGGGATACCGCAGACGCGGTAGCGCTTGCCCTTGCCGTAGCGCTCGGTGCGCTTCTTCTGGCCTGTCACGGGGTCGGGGCGCTTGGTCATCCACCGGTCTTCGATGTAGCCAGGCATGGTGCTCCCCACGGTTTGGTTCTACGGGTGGTTAGGCGGCGTCGCTCTCCGCCTGGGTTTCATCCTGCCCCGTCACCCGCTGTGTTGGGACATAGCGAAGGCGATCGGACGCGACTACCTCGCCGTGCCACTCCTGGTACCAGCGACCACCTGCGACTATTGCGGCGGCGGCGGCACTCAGCGCGCGCATCAGCTCCGGCGGCTCAAGGTGCTGTCCGACCGTGATGACGATCCGTCCACGGTCCTCTGTGATATCGACGTCGTCGTTCGGCATGTAGTCCAGCCGGTACTCGATCGCCAGCCGGGGAGGCCCGGCAGCGACCTGTCGACGGCCGCCGGCGGGTCGGGGTGCGGCAACGATGTCGCCCTTCCATTCCTGGAACCAGTGCCCCTTGGCCAGGAGCTCGGCCACCCGCGCGTTGAGGCCTGCGATGATTTGGGGCACGGTGAGGGTGCGCCCTGCTCTGTAAGTGATGCGTCCCCGGTCCTCCTTTAGGCGAACGCTGGGGACGTCGTCGAGGATGTACTCCACCGTGATCACGCGCTGCTCCATCGTGCATCGTGCACCGTGTGTGACACAGCGCACATCATGTGCAGAGATGCGAACGCTAATAACGATCTGCCTTGCCCGGCAAGACCAATACGAAAAGTCAACAAATGGACTGTCATGTGCTGCACTGAGCGTCAGCCTCCCCCTGGATCACCCAGTCCTGTCGGCCTCCTCGGCGGCATCGAGCATGACCCGCAACCTGCGGCGCTCGCGCGGGTCCATGGCTGCCGCGCGGACAATGATGTGCCTCATGTCATCGTCATAGCCTGACAGTTCAAACGACTCGAACTCCAGCCACTGCTGGGCCGCCGCTTCCTTGACGAGTCTCACTGGCGACCCGATTCCACGGGCGACCGCTTCAAGCTCCGGGCCGCTTGGCGCTGTCGCCACCTTCCCGGTGGCTAGCTTCTGGAACCACGGCTTGGACATCCCCTTCTCGCCGGTCGGCCCGACGGACCTTTTCGCCATGTCCATGTAAGAGAGCCCCCGGCGATTCGCCTCCAACACCATCTCCGTGAGCCGACCAGGTCCACTTGTGGCGCGGGGAACTTCTTCGGTCACGACTACCTCACCTGTATAAGCACTGCCGATCCCTGGATCGAGATCGTCGCAGCTCAGAGACGCTACACCGTCGAAGTGTAGAGACACATCGGCTATACAGCCACAGCACTGACGTGGGCACACCAGCGATTAAGCCACATCACGCCGTCCCAACCTGTAGACGCAGCGTCTCTGAATGTGCCATGCTGGTCTCAAGACAGAGACGGAAAGTCGCACTCTGGAGACGATGTTGACCGATCGATCACGGCTTCACGCACCCGACACCCTC
The DNA here is from genome assembly GCA_013361685.1 of Catenulispora sp. GTDB lineage: Bacteria > Actinomycetota > Actinomycetes > Streptomycetales > Catenulisporaceae > Catenulispora. The sequence continues at coordinate 19,874 of JABFXP010000881.1, read as the reverse complement.
AGGTGGATCATGGACCACCCAGGTCGCGGCGAGCCGTACACGATACGGAGTCTCGCCGAGGCCGCCGGCTGTGCCCCAGCGACGATCGGCCACCTTCTGGCTGGCCGCCAAAAGGGGACGGCGACCTCGAAGGCGCGACGCATAACGGAGGCACTTGGTTGTACGCACGCCGCCGTTTTCGCGAGTTCGCCGTCTACAGATTCGACCGAAGTGTCTACCAGTGGTCTAGACGAGGAGTGACATGCCTGCCCCGGATACGCTGCCGCCCCCACAGGGCTACTTGTGGCTGAACCAGGCCGCCGGGCGGCTGGGTGTGAAGCCGTCCACCCTGCGTAAGTGGCGCCTTCAGCGCCGCGGCCCCGCGAGCTTCAAGCACGCCGGCAAGGTCATCTACCGCGAGACGGCGATCCAGGAGTACCTCGACGGCTGCGAGGCCTCCGACTCCAGGTCCAACCCTGACCTGAACCCGCTCCTGCGGCCGCCGCAGCCCCGCATCTCGGGGCGTCGCACCGCCGCTGCCTGAGCCTTCCCCGACATGGGTCGGGCCCCCACCCGGTAGCCGCCGGCTGAGAGCCCTCGGCCCACCACCAACACACAGCACAGCAAGAAGGAGAGGTGGACCTGTGTCCATCATGCCCTACCGCTTCCCGGAGACCGATACCCCGGTCCGGGTCGCGATGATCGACGACGACCTCTGGTTCGTCGCTGCTGATGTCGCCGACATCCTCGGTTACCGGATGGCGTCCGACATGACGCGCCGTCTGGACGAGGACGAGAAGGGTACGCACCCGGTGCGTACCCCTGGCGGCACCCAGAACCTCGCCGTCATTAGCGAGCCCGGCCTCTACTCCGCCGTCCTCGGCAGCCGGGTCCCCGAGGCGAAGGCGTTCAAGCGCTGGATCACGCACGAGGTGATCCCCTCGATCCGCCGTACGGGCTCGTACTCGGCGGCACAGCCCGTGCCGGCCCTGCCGTCGCCCCGTGAGTTGGCGGCGCTGGTGATCGCGGAGGCGGACCGGGCGGACGCGGCGGAGGCCCGGGTTGCCGAGCTGGAGCCGAAGGCGGCCGCGCACGACACGTACCTGTCGGTGGGGTCGGGTGACCGGCTGATCCGGGAGGTCGCGAAGCTGCTGGGCTGGCGGCAGCAGGATCTGCGGCAGTTCCTGATCGCGGAGCGGCTGATCTTCGCGCGGCCGTCGGACTGCGGGTCGATGCAGTGGGACTTCTACGCCGGGCACGAGCGGCACTTCCGGTCGGCGGAGCACGTGGTTGAGCACCGGTCGATCGGCCTGTGCTCCCACTACACGCTGCACGTGCGGCCGGCGGGCGTGGACCTGATCCAGCGGCGGATCGCCCGGCGTCAGGCCGAGCGTGACGAGATGGGTGGTGCGGCGTGAGCGAGACCGAGCTGAACGTGCTGATGGACTCGCTGAGCGCCGAAGTGGTGGTGCCGGTTGAGGTGCTGGTGGTCGAGGGGCCGGTGTCCGACGCGGAGTTGCCGGTGTGGTCGTCGGCGACGGAGGCCTTGGTCGCCGAGTACTCGGCGCGGACGGGCGGTGCCCGGTGAACGCGCTGGTGGATGTGTCGCCGTTGCAGTGGCTGCCGGCCGTGTCGGTGGACGTGGCCGAGGTGCGCTCGGCGGTGTTCGGGCTGGTGGCTCGGCGGCTGGACGCCGGGGTCGAGTCGGTGGACGTGTCGCCGGATGGCCGGGTGGTGTCGCTGGAGGTCGCGGACGTGACCGCGTTGTCGGCCTGGTACGACCTGGCGGGCCGGGCGTCGGGGGACGTGGCCTCGCGGGACTGTGGCGGCCTGGCCTGGTTCGTGAAGCTGCCTGAGCTGCAGCAGTTGCCGGGAGTGCGGGTGGAGTTGACCGCGGTGAGCGGCGAGTTCGACCGGTTGCCGCGGACGGCTTTGGTGCGGGCGATGTGCCCGTGGATGTCGCGCCTGTGGGCGATTGAGGACCGTGAGGCCGCTGCGGCGGCCCGGCTGGAGGTGGCGGCGTGATCACGAGGGATCTGACCTCGGTCACCGGGGTTGCGGACATCATCGTTGACGGCGAGCGGTTGTGGGCGTCGTCGGGCGTGAACGGGTGCGGCCGCTTCTGGGCCCTGGTGACGCCTGCCGATGTGCAAGCGGGCGTGGTGACGGAGCACGCGGACGGCACGGCAGACGCGGTGGTTGGGACGGTGTCCCGGCACGTCGAGTCGGTGCAGGCGGCTGCGGAGTGGGTCGTGGCGGTTCTGCGGGGTGCGGTTTTGTGCCCGTGTGGCTGCGGCTATCCGTTCCACAAGCACGTCCCGATCGCGTCGGGAGGGGCCCGGTGAGCGCCCAGGACGGGATGTTGCACGCCCGCATCGATCCGATGTGGATGAGCGTGCTGCTGCGGGCCCGTGAGGTCCGGTACGGGACGCTCCGGACGCTGGCCGAGGCGTGGGGCGAGGACCGGCAGCGGGTGATTGACGCGCTGGACGCCCTGGCGGCGGTGGTCGACGAGGGCGGGCCGGCGTGGGACGCGGCGGTCGAGGACGTCGAGGCGGACCTGGAGATGGACGAGGCCGAGGTCGAGTTGACGCACGTGGACGCCTACCGACTGTCGGACGGGTTGCTCGCGGCGGCGGCGTTGACGATGTCGGCCCGGCGTGAGGCGGCCCAGGCGCCCGAGGTCATCGCGTTCCCGCACCAGCACGGGGAGGTGGCGTGATGCTCGCCCTCGTGATCGCGGTCTCGGTCGTCGGGTTCGCCCTGTTGGGCTGGTTCGACTGGTCGGCTCGGCGCCGGGTCCGCTCGGTCCGGGCGGCCGACGTGGAGCACTTCCCGTACGCGACGTTCCACACCGAGGAGGACGGCCAGTGACCTCGCCCAAGTGCCGGTGCGACGAGCCCGACTTCGGTGGGGGTCGGCCGGTGAACGAGCCGAGTGCCAAGGTCTCCCGGGTCTGCCCGGTGTGCGACTGGACCACCAGCGTCTGGCACGTCGACGACGGATCGGCCGAGGCCGAGCTGCACAGGCACGTGCAAAACGCCCACGACGGCAGCTACGAGAAGGAGAGCGTCTAATGCCGTGGATCTCTCGCCGCGCGCAGGCCGATACGGCCGCCGCGATGACTCGCCTGCGCGACCAGATCGCCGACCTGAAGCAGGAGCTGGCCGAGCAGGGCCGCGCGAACGGGCGCCTCGCCGCCCGAGCCGTCGCCGCTGAGACCGCGCACCAGGGTGCCGCCAAGGCCATCCGGGCCGCGCACCGAGGCCAGCACGACGAGCTGTCTCGTCTGCGGGCGCTGGTCGACCAGCAGCGGACCACCATCCGGTCGCTGAACTCGCAGCTCGACAACGCGCTCGGCTACACGGCCGAGGAGATCGCGATGCTCGACGCCGGGGCGGTGGCGAAGCGATGACCATCACCGAGCTGCCGGGGCATTTCGCCCCGGCCGCCGGGCCCATCGTCGACCGGCCCGGCGTGTACGAGATGAGCAACGCGCAGTACCACGCGGACCCGGTCCCGGGCGGCTCTCTCTCCTCGACCGGCGCCCGCCGGCTGCTGGCCCCGTCGTGTCCGGCGCTGTTCCAGCACGAGCGCACCCACGGCCAGAAGCCGCGGCGGGTGTTCGACTTCGGTTCGGCCGCGCACATGGTGGTGCTCGGGGCGGGCCCGGAGCTGGTGCGGATCGACGCGGACGAGTGGCGGACCAGCGCCGTAAAGGCCGAGGTCGCCGACGTCCGTGAGCGGGGCGCGATCCCGCTGCGGCCCGCCGAGTGGGACCAGGTCCACGCCATGGCGGCCGCGATCCGCCAGCACCCTGTGGCGTCCCGCCTGTTCGCCCCCGGCTCGGGAATGCCCGAGCAGTCCCTGTTCTGGGTGGATCAGGCCACGGGGGTGTGGCGGCGGTGCCGCCCGGACTGGCTGCCGTATCCGACGGGTGGCCGGCTGATCGTCCCGGACTACAAGACCTGCGCGTCGGCGGACCCGAGGTCGATTGAGCGGGCGGTGTACGACCACGGCTACTACCAGCAGGACCCGTGGTACGTGGACGGGATCCGGGCGGTGCTCGGGGTTGAGGACGTCGTCATGGTCTTCGTGTTCCAGGAGAAGACCGCCCCGTACCTGATCCACGTGGTGCAGCTCGACCCGGTCGCAATCCGGGCCGGCCGACGCCGCAACCGCGAGGCCCTCTCGATCTATCAGGCGTGCACCGCCTCCGGGCAGTGGCCCGGCTACTCCGACCGCGTCGAGATCGTCTCCCTGCCCGCCTGGGCCGAGAAGCAGGAGAACCAGCAGTGAGTAACCCCGTCGAGCAGTTCATGCCGCAGGCGCCGGCCCGGATCGGGCAGGGCACCGCGGTGGAGCAGTCCCGCGCGGTCGCCGAGGTCCAGGCCGCGATCGTCGTCGCCCAGCAGTGCCCGAGGAACGTGCAGGCGGCGGTCGCCGAGATGCGCCAGTCGTGCCAGCAGAAGGGCCTCGCCGAGCGGGCGTTCTTCCGGTACTCCCGTGGCGGGTCCACGGTCTCCGGGCCGTCCGTGCACCTGGCCCGCGAGCTGGCCCGCTGCTGGGGCAACATCCAGTACGGCCTCGCCGAGCTCCGCCGTGACGACGAGTTCGGCGAGTCGGAGATGCAGGCCTTCGCGTGGGACGTCCAGACCAACGCCCGGTCGTCGCAGGTGTTCATCGTCCCCCACAAGCGGGACGTAAAGGGTGGCCCGAAGAAGCTCGTCGACCTCCGCGACATCTACGAGAACAACGCCAACAACGGCGCCCGGCGCCTACGTGAGGCGATCTTCTCCGTCCTGCCGGCCTGGTTCGTCGAGGAGGCCAAGGACATCTGTACCCGGACCATCACCAGTGGTGGCGGCAAGCCGCTGCCGCAGCGCATCGCTGACGCGGTCCGGATGTTCGAGGGCATGGGGGTGACCGTCGACCGGATCGAGGCCAAGCTCGGTCGAGCAAGCGGGAAGTGGACGGAGTTCGACGTCGCGCAGCTCGGGGTGACGTACAAGTCGGTGCAGCGTGGCGAGGTCACCATCGATGAGGAGTTCCCGGTCGAGCGGGTGACCGTCACCGAGATCCCCTCTCCGCCCGCCGCCGAGGTGGCCGACGTCCCCGCCGAGCAGGCCGCGTGGCCGCAGGTCGCGCAGCCCGGGGGTGCCGAGTGAGCCGCCCGTGGCACTACCGGCCGCTGGTCGGCTTCGACGTCGAATCTACTGGTGTCAATCCGCGGGAGGACCGGATCGTGACCGCCGCCGTGCTGCGGGTGGGTCCGCAGCGGTGGAAGTACCGCGAGGACAACGCGATCCGCTGGATGGCTCCGACCCGGTTCGGGTGGGTCGCCGACCCGGGGGTGGAGATCCCCGAGGGCGCCGCTGCGGTGCACGGCATCACGACGGAGCGGGCCCGCCAGATGGGCCGGCCTGCGGCCCGGGTGGTGCTGGAGATCGCGATCGCTCTGGCCGATCACGTCCGTGAGGGCACGCCGATCGTGGCCATGAACGCGCCGTACGACTTCACCATGCTGGATCGGGAGTTGCGGCGCCATGGGCACCGGACGCTCGCCGAGCTCGCCGGGCTGGAGCCGGTCGTGGTGGATCCGCTGGTCCTGGACCGGCAGGTCGACCGGTACCGGCGCGGCAGGCGGAACCTCGGCGCGCTGTGCGAGCACTACGGGGTCACCCTTGACGGCGCGCACGAGGCTGCGGCTGACGCCCTCGCCGCCGTGAAGGTGGCGTACGAGATCGCCGAGCGCTACCCGGCCATCGCCGAGCTGGAGCCCGTCGAGCTGCACAAGCGCCAGCAGGTGTGGGCTGCCGAGCAGGCGGACGGTCTGCGGCAGTACCTGACCCGGCAGGGCCGCGACGCCACCAGCGTCCACGGCCACTGGCCGCTCATCCCCCGACAGGAGGTGACCCGATGAGCCCCGAACAGCGCGGAGACGCCGCCGAGCGTCTGCTGCCAATCGCAGCCGGCCTGGCATGCATCGTCCGTGGCGAAGGCGGCCCCCGCGAGATCACCCACGTCCTCGCGCAGTTGGACGCCTGGGAGCGCGACCTGATGATCGTCGTCCTCGCGGGCCTGGTCGACCCGGACCGGACGGTCGCCGATGTGCTCGGCTACCTGACCTGGGACGAGCACGAGCGTCCCATCCCGGCGCCGACCACAGACAAGACGCTGCGGCAGATCGCGGTCATGCCGCGGTTGGCGTCCCCCTTGGTCGGCTGGTTCAAGGACGAGCTGAAGGCGAAGGCCCGGATCCGCTACCACCAGCTCGGCGAGTTCCAGGGCGACATCGCCCGGGACCTCGGCGTGAACGAGCGCACGGTCGGCCGCTGGGTCAACCAAGAGGCGGCAGCATGAGCGACACGCTCGACTGGCGCCAGCATGCGGCATGCGGCGGTGACCTCGACAGCTGGTTCCCGGAGGAGGTTCGTCCGACGTCGGCGAAGCGGCGCGCGATCGAGGCCGCCAAGGCCAGCTGTCGGCAGTGCCCGGTGCAGCGCAAGTGCAGGACCGAGGTTCTGGAGCGAGAGACCGGCACGCCAGCGGAGATGCGCTTCGGAGTCTTCGCGGCTCTGACCCCCGAGGAGCGTGCGGCCATGGACCCGGTCGTGCGGGCCCGAAAGCCGGTGGCGGCGTGACCTCGCTCGAGCGTAAGGACCCGGCAGAACGCGCGGAGGCGTACAGCGTGACCCTGACGGCTCCACCGCTGCCGGAGAGCACCGTCGCCGCGGCTCGCCGGTACATCGCCGGTCGGGCCTGGGACGCAGCAGACGAGCAGCTGCTGCTCGCGGCCCTCGGCCTCGACCAGCTGGCGTGACCTGCGACCAGTGGCTGCCTGCAGACCAGCGGTACTGCGGGCAGCCAAGCCGCCGCTACCCGGCCGGCCACTGGCGCTGCCCCGCCCACACCCCGGCCGCGCAGGCCGGACACCCCGAACCACCAGACCCTCAGGAGAAGCCGTGACCACCGTGGCCATCACCACGACCAGCCTCCCCGCTCACCAGCTCGCCGAGGCCCTCGACCAGGTCATGCCGCACATGGCCAAGCCGCAGAGCAGCACCCCGATCCTGTCGAGCGTCCACTTCGACAACGACGGCACCTACCTCCACGCCGTGACCACCGACCGGTACACCCTCGCTGTCGCCCGCCGCCGCCTGCGGTCCTGCGACGACGAGTGGACGGCCACCGTCGGCGCCATGCACGTCACCTACCTGCAGTCGTGGGCCGAAGCGCACAGCCACCGCGACACCATCGAACTGGCCGTCACCCCCGGGCAGATGACTGCGGTCAGCAACATGGGCCGCATCGTCCTGCCGACCATGGGCGGCGCCCACGCCCCCTGGCGGGCCCTGTTCAACAAGCACCTGGAGCCCGCTGCCGAGACGGTCGACATCTCCGGCCTCGACACGCAGTACCTGAACCGCTGGGCGAAGGCCGGCCGTCACCTGCAGATCACCCAGGCCTCGGCGGAGGCGCCGTTCGTCGTGGCCGGCCCCGACTTCCTCGGCATGCAGATGCCGATCCGGCAGGTTCACGGGGAGGCACCCTCCAGGGCCGCCCTCACCACCGAATGGGCTGGCTCACTCGGCTTCGCCGTCGAACCGGGCGTTGACCTGCCGCTGTCGGCCGAGAACGACAACGGGCCGACGATGACCGAAGACCTCCTCAAGCAGGTACTCATCTCATCCCAGGAGCTGTACGACGTGATCGGCGGTACGGACTACGCCGCCATGGGCGCCCACAGCCGGGCCGGGTCGCACGCCTGGATCGCGCACCGGCTGTTGCAGGTCCTGCGGGTCATCGACCCGCGCACCACCGAACTCGCGCTCGCCGACATCGCGGACGAGCTGGACGGCGGTGACTTCGCAGAGACCGCCTTCGACGAGGCCGAGCAGCTCGGACACGACCCGCAGGCCTGGATCGACACCTACATCGAAGGCCGCCGGAAGCGCGCCGAGGCGACGGCCGAGCAGGCCAACGCCCAGGGCTGACGCCCGCCTGACTGCCTGGGGCGGGGTGTCACCGCCCCCGCCCCAGGCCACCAACCCCGACCGCACTACTGGAAGAAGGACCACGTGGGCTACGAGCTGCGACGCCAACTGCGGGAGGCCCTGGGCCCGCAGGTGACCGGGCTTCAGCGCGCCGTGGCCCTGGAGATCGCGGACGACGCCAACGAGGAGACCCGCAAGTCCTGGGCCGCCCTGGAGGACTTGGCCCGGTGGACCGGGGCGAAGGACACCAGCGTCGTGCGGAACGCGCTCAAGCGGCTCGCCGTGGCCGGCTGGGAGTTCCGAATCCCGATCGGCAAGGGCAAGGACGGGCGAGCGCTGTACGCAGTGCCCGGTGTTCGGATGACGTTCCTCGTTCCGCCCTTCGAAGGGGTAGCGGTGGCTACCCCTTCCGGGGCCAAGGGGGAGCAGGGGCTACCCCTAGAAGGAGCCACGGCTACCCCTTCAGGCCCGCAAGGGGGAGCAGGGGCTCATTCAGAAGGAGCCACGGCTCACTCAGAAGGAGCCGGGGCTACCCCCTTCTCCTCATACCCCTCAGACCCCTCAACAGATAAAGACTCTTCCCGCAGCGAAGGCCGAGCCCCGGCTACCCCTTCCCCAGCCAAGCCGAAGGTCGACCACCACCTCGAAGCGTTCGGCGCCTTCTGGCTCGTCTACCCGAAGAAGAAGGCCCGCGAGGAAGCAAAGAAGGCGTGGTGCGCCGCCATTGAGCGCGGCGCCGATCCGCAGCACCTCGTCAACGCCGCCACCGCCTACGCCCGCGAGCGCGCCAACGAGGACCCGCAGTACACCAAGCACCCGGCGACCTGGCTCAACAAGGGCTGCTACGACGACGAGCCCGATACCGCTGTTGGCCAGCGGCCTCCGCTCCGTGCCGTGTCCGGCAGCGACTGGCAGCCCTACACCAATCCCGACCCGTCCGTGTACAAGAACGGCTGGACCTCCTGATGCCCGAGCCCCAGCGCATGAACCCCGCCGCCGCCATGGCCGCCCTCCAGGCCCGACTCGAAGCCCGCGGCCTCGACCTTCCCGACCGCGGCACCGTCGACGACGCCCCCAGCCCCGACCAGCCCGGCCACCCCGAGTACCACCACCGCGCCCGCGCCGAGTTCGCCCTCGCCCGCTGGGGCAACGCCGTCCCGAACCGGTACGCCAACGCCCGCATCGTCACCGACCCCGCAGTCGCCGCCTGGGCCGAGCAGGCCGCCGCCAACCCGGCCGAGGCCCGGTCCCTTCTTCTCACCGGCACCACCGGCACCGGCAAGACCCACCAGGCATGGGCCGCCCTGCGGATGATCGCCGAAGCCGGGCCAGCCCGGTACGAGATCATCGCCACCACCGCCGCCGACATGTACGGCCGGCTCCGCCCCGGCGGCTCCGACGCGGGCACCGAGACCGGCCTCAACCGGCTCGCCCGCATCCCGCTCCTCCTGCTGGACGACCTCGGCTCCGCCAAGGCCTCCGAGTGGGTCGAGGAGATCACCTACCGGCTGATCAACGAGCGTTACAACGCCTGCCGCCCGACGATCTTCACCTCGAACTACCCCACCGAGGCGCCCCGCCACCCGAAGACCGGCGCGGTCCTCGGCCCCGGGCTCGACATCGTCCTTGGCGACCGGATCGTCAGCCGCCTCACCGAGATGACCGACGTCGTCGTCATGGCCGGCTACGACCGCCGCCGCCACCGGGCCGCGTGATGGGCGCCCCGATGCCTGCCGGCCTCCGCCACCGCGAGCGGCCGCCCGAGTGGGCCATCCCCTGCCCCGTCCCCACCTGCCGCGCCAAGGCCGGCACAACCTGCCACACCCCCACCGGCCGCCGTCTCTCGGCCGGAAGCCACGGCAGTCGCCTCGACGCCTGGCTCGTCCACCAGACCACCCGCCCCGCCGCCTGAGGAGACCACCGTGACCGCCCGACTCCACCGCCCGCCCGTCCGCGGCTGGCGCGCCCCCGAGGGTGCCATCTACGTCGGCCCCGGCAGCCGCTGGGCCAACCCCTGGAGCTGGCGCACCCGCCACGCCCTCGCCCGCGTCCCCGCCCTCGATGGCTCCGAGTGGGAGTTGGAGACCCGCATCAGCTCCGCCGGCCGCACTCACCCGTACTTGCACCCCGACGGCCGGGTCACCCCTCACGCCATCCGGTACCTCACCCGGCAGGAGAGCGTCGACTTGTACCGCGCCGCGCTGACCGCTCCGACCAGCAGCGTCCGCCTGTGGCAGCACTGCAGTCCCCACCTCACCGTCGTCGACGCCCGCCGCGAGTTGGCCGGCCGCGACCTCGTCTGCCGGTGCGCGCTCGGCCAGCCCTGCCACGCCGACGTGCTTCTCGAAGTCTGCCGCGAGCCGATCGGAGAGATCGATGCCAGCACGTCTTGAGCTGATCGGGCAGCGGTTCGGAAAGCTGACCGTAGCCGAACGATCCCACCAGGACAGGTCCAAGGCCTGGATATGGAACTGCCGCTGCGACTGCGGCCGACGTGTCCAGGTACGCGGGTCGACGCTCACCCAGGGCAGGACCAGGGCGTGCTCCTCCTGTGCTACCGCCGCTGCCAACACAACCCACGGAGAGTCCAGGTCCCCGCTGTACCACCGCTGGCGGGCGATGCTCTCGCGGACCGGCAACCCCAAGAACTCCGAGTACCACAACTACGGGGGACGCGGCATAACGGTCTGCGACCAGTGGCGCTCCTACGAGAACTTCGCGGCCGACATGGGCCAAACCTTCTCACCCGAGCTGGAGCTCGACCGGACGGACGTTGACGGTCCCTACTCGCCAGAGAACTGCCGATGGGCAACCCGCGCCGAGCAGCAGCGCAACAAGCGCACGAACCACGCCATCACATGGCGAGGGCGAACCCTGGTCGTCACTGACTGGGCCGAGTTGCTGGGTCTCAAGCCCAACACGGTCGTTCACCGTCTTCGCCGGGGTTGGACAGTCGACCGCGCTCTCACTACCGGTGCTTCCCCAGACGTTCTGCTCGAACTCGCCAACCAGCACGCCGAGGAGACCCGATGAGCAACCTGACCGCCGCGCTTGCCGCCTGGGAGCAGGCCTCGGCCCACACCGCTGGCAGCCACGGCACCCTCAGCCACGAGATCACCATCCGCGACCTCACAACCGGTCAGGCCGCCACGTACCTGATCACCCCCGGGCAGGCCGCCGACCTCGCACACCGCCTCAACACCACCGAGGAGAACACCCGATGAGCCAGACCCGGCCCGCGCCGCCCGCCGCCATCGCCACCCTGCGGACCGCCCTCGACAAGGCCACCCTCGTCGACGACAACCCGGCGTACATCCTCGGCCAGGTCCTCAACGCCCTGTCCCGGGAAGGCTGGCAGATCACGCCCGCCGGCACCACCGAGGACGCCCGCGCCCGCCTGTGGCTCATCCAGCAGGTCCTCCAGCGCATCGACGCCAGCCACGACCCGTACGGCATCGTCGGCGACATCGGCGTCTACCTCGACGGCCCCATCCACCCCAGCAACATCACCGCCTTCCGCGCCGCCCAGGAGGCCTGAGTCATGACCGACGCGCCCCTCGACCTCGACGCCATCCAGGCCCGGCTCAACGCTGCCACCCCCGGGCCGTGGTATGCCGACGGGTCAGAGATCTACGCCGGTGACCCCGACATGCACACCCTGCACGCCCCTTGGGTCGGCGAGACCTGCAACGTCGACCTCCCCGACCACGGCGATCGCAACGCCACCTTTGTGGCCGCCGCCCGAACCGACGTCGAGCAGCTCGTCGCCCGGGTCCGCCGGCTGGAAGGTCAGCTCGCCGAGATGACCCACTGCCGCGACAACGCCATCCGTGCCCTGCACCGCGACGACATCGACACCGACATCGACGTCGAGGAGGCCATCACCGAAGCCCTGCACGGGCCCGGCTGGGACTGGGAAGACGAGCGGACCCCCAGCCTGATCGCCCGCGACGTCGCCCCCGAAATCCGGCCTGCGCTCGCCAAGGCCACCCAGCAGCGCGACGAGGCACGCGCCCGGGTCCGGGAGCTGGAGGCCGAGCGCGCCCTCTACGTCGGCGTCGAGCCCACCATCGCCGAAGAGATGGCCGAGCTGACGCGCGGCTACATCGCCGCCCACGCGGTGTGCGACGCCGCCGAGAAGCAGGCCACCCGGTGGGAGAACCCGCTCCCCGTCCCCGAGTGGGTCGCTGCCATCCGCGCCGCACTCGACGGCCACCCCGCTACCTGACGGCCCCGTGCGCGGCCAGGACCGGACCACCACCGGCCGCGCACGGCCCCACGCACCCCGAGTGCCACCCGAACGCCCACAGGCCCCCAGACGGGTCCGTTACGCCACGGAGGGCGACGATGCGTCAGCAGACCTCGGCCGACCGCCCCGGACGCGGGCAGCACGAAACGCCGCGCGGCACTGGCCGGCGGCTGCAGGACGGGACGCGTCAGCCCTTGGAGGGCTCGGGGCGCTTGGGCAGCTCAGCGTCGGGCTGGCCGGTGTGCCACTCCATGAACCGCCGGAGCAGGGCGGACCGGTCGGAGCCGACGGCCTGGGCGGACTTCTCGAAGTTGTCCCAGAGCTGCTGTTCGATGCCGCGGAGTCCTCGGACGGGGTGCTTGTGCATGTTGGCCATGCCCAGATCATCGCAGGGTGGTTGACCACCTGTCCAGAGTGTGGTTATCTATGGGTGGTCAACCACCCGTGAACTGGAGGAACAGATGCCCACCGCCACCATGAGCCAGGACGGCACCTACCGCATCGACATGCGCGTCACCTTCCGCGTCAGCATCGGCAACCTCGCCACCTACCTCGCCTCCGCCCTCCGCCACGTCGACGACCTCGACCGCCTCGTCGAGCTCATGACCGGCCTCAACACCCGCCAGATCCGCGACACCGTGCGCACCGAGATGGAGCGCCGCGGCGTGGACTACATCGACGGATGGGCAGACCAGTTCAGCTACGACGAGACCGTTCGGCGGCTCGCACTGGCCGAAGAGCACGTGCGCCGCGCCTTCCCCGAGCTGGACAAGGCCGACCGCGAGCAGAAGCAGGCCGCCGCACTGGCTGAGCAGATCGTCCCCGTGGAGGCGCCCGCGCCGGCCACCTGCCGCCACGGGAACGCCCCGCGCCCGGACGTCACCGGCGACCCCATCAAGGCGTGCGAGGACGGGTTCCGTGCCCCCGGCCACGTGGAGTACGGAGCGTTCAACGCCGAGGGGTGCTTCTACAGCGGGGACGGGTGCGCGGTGGACGCGGCTAACGCCGCTGCGGAGGACGCCGAGGAGGAGGACGACATCACGTGGGGCCGCATGTGCAACGACCACAACGGCGAGCCGGCCGACCACTGCCGCACGTGCAACGCGGACGACGCGCCGGCCTGCACCGACTGCGAGGGCTCCGGTTGCCACTGGTGCCACTGGACCGGCCGGAAGGGTCACTGACCACCCCCGGGGCGGCCGGCACCCACCGGCCGCCCCGCCACACCTGGAGGACGCTTTGACTTCGACCTTCGACCGGATCGAAGCGGAAGAGCGAATTGTCGCCATCGCCAGGGAGCGATCCGCTACGGACAAGGAAGCGCGCCTCCGTCGCGCCATCGACTCCTACCGCAACGCCGTGCTGCGCGAAGCAGGCGTAATGGCTGTCGTCCAGCCCGAACTCGACCGCCGCGACGCCGAGATCGACCGGCTCCGCATTGCCGCCCAGGCCGCCGCCACCCTCCTCCGCTCCACCGCCGACAAGGTCGCCGCCGGGCGTCGCCTCGATCTCGACACCCTCCGGCACGCCGCCACCGCCCTCGACGACGCCGCCCGCGCCACGACCAGCTGACCCGCCGCCCGTCAACGCCGCCCGTGACCGCGGGCGGCCCCAACCCCCGAGGAGCACACCGTGCCCGACCAGCCCGCCGACCTGCTCGCCGCCGCAGCCCAGCGCATCCGCGAAGGCGACCACCGCATCGACATCGCCCTCCGCGGGCCGCTCGCCGCATGGCTCGACGACGCCGCCGACGGCGACAGCGAAGGCGAACACGACCCGTACGCCCTCGACATGGCCCGCGCGGTGCTCGGCCAGGACGGCGCGTGACCGTCAGCCCCTGGCTCGCCGTGGCCGGCGCCCTCTACGGCGCCGGCCTCGGGGCAGCACTCCTCGCACTCCATCCGCCCACACCCCGGAGACGCGCCATGACCGCCTGGACCGTCCTCGCCACCTGCGGGCCCGCCGCCCTCCTCGGCCTCTGGTGGCTCCACCGCATCACCCACCACCCCGCCAGCGCACACGTCCGCATCTACGTCCCGCCGCCCATCACCGACCACTACGTCAACCAGCAGATCGCCCGGCTCGAACAGCAATGGGAGCGCCAGAGATGAGCCGTATCGGACCGCCCGGAGCGCCCCTGACCGCCGCCGAGATCGCCGTCCTCGAACTCGCCGCCGAGGGCTACACCACCAACCAGATCGCCAAGCGCCTCCACATCGGCCGCGAGGCCGTGCTCCACCGCGTCACCAGCGCCCGGAACAAGCTCGGCGCCCGCGACCGCACCCACACCGTCGTCCTCGCCTACCGCACCGGCCAACTCGGCCTTGCCAACGGCACCGACCGGCTCGCCGCGGCACAAGCCCTCGTCCGGCAGCTCCACACCATCCTCGGCCAACCCAGGAGTGCAGCATGACCAGCGCCTACACCCAAGACCTCATCAAGCAGCGCGACCGGGCGGCCGCCGAGGTGCGCGCCGCCGAGGACGAGCTCGGCAAGCTCCGGCGCCGCGTCGCCGAGCTGATCGAGGAACGCGACAGTGCCCGTCAGGAGGCGGACCTCTGGCACGGCACGGCGGTCACAGCCATCGCGAAGTACACGTACACCTGGGCCGCCCACCAGTCCACGATCCTCGAAGCCCGCCGCCAGGCCGCGCGCGCCGACCGCATCCTTGCCGCAGCCAAACGAGGCTGTGACGACCTCGGCGCAATGGCCCACGCCGCGCTGACCCGCGCCGAGCAGGCCGAGACCCGCATCGCCGCCGTCCGGGAGCTGCACCAGCCCGTCGACGGCGTCGACTACAGGCGCCGAGAGGAACGGGTCGGCCTGGCGTGCAGCACCTGCGGCACCCCCGACGAATACGCCACCTGGTGGCCCTGCCCCACCATCCGCGCCCTCGACGGGGCGCCCGAGGACCGACCGTGACCTGCCCCGACGACGAGTGGGACGGCTGGGAGGAGCAGACCCTGCTCGACGACCTCGACCCCGACCAGTGGGAACCCCTCCCGCCGCCCCGCCCCATCCACAACGTCATCAGCGACCTCGCCGACTACCAGCCCACCCGCTGAACAGCCCGCCCCGAACAGCGCACCAGGAGACCGTGATGCTTCCCGCCCCGATCGTCGACCGCCTCCGCACCCAGCTCGGCCAGCTCCCCGAGCTCATCACCCTCGCCCACCTCGCCCTCCAACCCGGCTCCGGCCGGCGTGGGGCCCGCGTCTCCGGCGCCACCCGCACCGCCCCCCTCCCCTGCCGGGTCGACGTGCTCTCCCTCGTCGGCCCCACCGCCACCGACACCGTCCACGACCAGCACGGCGACCAGGACCAGACCCCCGGCCTCGACCTGCTCGTCACCTGGGCCCGGACTGTCCTCGAGGACCGGCAGGCCGCCAACGACTGGACCGCCTGGGTCCGCCCGGCTGGCCACGACTGGGAGCGCACCGTCTCCGTCGCCGTGAAGCTGCTGCTGTTCCACCTCGAGTTCGCCGCTGGCCGCGCGTACGCCCGGGACATGGCCGACGAGATCGGCCGGCTCCACGGCCACCTCAACCGCGCCACCGGCATGCCCATAGCGTCCACCGTCCAGCGCCGGCAGGTCTGCCCCACCTGCCAGCACCTCACCGTCACCGTCCGCCCGGACGGGATGCGCGAGTGCAGCAACGAGGACTGCCAGGCCGTCCGCAGCCAGGACGAGTACAACGACCGTGCCGAACGCACCCTCGCCGAACTGGCCGCGGCCTGAGCTGCCAACGATCGCCGGGCCAACCAGCGGATGCGCTGGGATGCGCGGCGGATGCGCCGCAGGTCAACGGCATAGCAACGGCCCCACCCGGAAGGTCGGGTGGGGCCGTGATGCGTGGCGATGCGTCAAGCCGAAGGCGGCTCGGGGGCAGTGGTCTTGGCGCTGACGACGGTGCGCTCGCGCAGTGGCGGGACGCCGCCGGCCTTGGCGATCCGGCCGACGTGCTGCCGCTCGTACGGGACGATGCGCGTCACCTCTGACGGCCCGAGGGTGCGGGCCTTGAGTACGGCGACGATGCCGTCGTTGAGCGCCTCGCGGGCGGCGTCGAGTTTGGCTTCGGCTTCGGTGTAGGCAGCACTGAGTTCGGCGAGCTGGTCGCGCGCTGCCTGCTGCGCTCTCTCGGTGCTGGTCATGCCCCGATGATGCCACGGCCGGGTGCGGCCCTGATAGATGCGCCTCTTGCATCTCAATGATGCATCTTGACGTTGCAACCTCATGATGCAAGTATGGGTGATGAAGGCAGCAGCCGCCACCCCAAGGGGAGGAACTCGATGACCGCCAAGGCCCGCAAGCTCATCCGCCGCATCATCACCACCGTCCGCAGCCTCGGCGAGGACATCCGGCACGCCACCCTCAACGGCGACCTGCACGGCGCGATCCGCACCGGCGACATGCTCGACCGCTTCGGCATCCAGCTCCCCGACGGACAGCAGTCCTGGTACGGCCGGCACGTCGCCAAGGCCTACCGCGCCGCCCACAACGGACAGGACGCGCCCCGCGCCTGGGTCCGGCACCGCACCACCGGCCGATGGATCCACGTCTTCGTCTACTCCCCGACCGACCCCGCGCTGATCACCGGCCTCCGCACCTACAAGGCCACCGCCAGCCTGATCTCGCAGGCCTCGTTCACGGAGGCCGCATAGACCAACTTCGCCGCTTCCCCGCTGCACACCGTGACCCCGCGCTGCGAGAGCGTCGCCCTCACGTACAAGCCCCGTCCCGGTGGCGGCGAGGACCTCGACGACATGATCCCCTGCACTGCCGACGCCACCACGACCCGCTGGATCAGCCGGGGCACGAGCCGCGAGAGGCTCCTCAACCTCTGCCAGGAGCACGCCGAACAGGGCGACGCCTTCACGCAGCGGCTCCGGGACGGCCTCGTCCGGGCCTTCGCCGAGCGTGGTGAGGCGCCGATCGTCCATCACACCCAGACCCGAGTGCGCGTCACCTCCACCGGGCAGGTCGGCACCGTCGTTGGCCTCCCGTCCCGGCACTGGGGCAACAAGTACATGGTCCACATCGACGGCGCCCCGTACGACAAGGCCGTCGAGGTGACCGCGGCCGGCCTGGAGGCTGTCGACGAGCCGCATGCGGCACCCGCAGTGCACTACAGCCGGCGGCAGCTGGCCCCCGCGCCGCCGCGTGAACTGCCCGCACCCCGGCCAGCCCCGCACATGGTCACCGTGCGCCCGCCCGCCGAACTTCTCTAACCGCCCGACTTCCCGGCTCGGCGGCCGTGACCATTCCCGGCCGCCGAGCCCGCCCACCACCCGCCCCGCTTCCCCGGAGCACACCACCATGACCACCACCCCGCCCACCACAACCGGCCCCACAGGCTGGGGCGCAGCCATGACCCTCGTCCGCACCGCCGCCGCCTGCATGGCCGGCTGGTCCCTCTACGTCGTCGCCCGCCACTACGACGTCCCCGCACTCCTCGCCGTCGTCGCCGGCCTCGTCTTCGACGGCGTCGCCTACATGTGCCTCCGCATGGCCTCCGAGGCCGTCCGGGCCGCCCGCTCCGCCGCCGGCCCCGTCCTCGCCACCCTCGGCATGGCCGGCATCAGCATCTACCTCAACCTCGTCCACGCCCGGTTCACCGGCGGCGGCCGCCCCGCCGAAGTCCTCTACGCCTCACCGGCCGTCGGCCTTCTCCTCGTCTCCGCCCTCGCCTGGGCCTCCGAGCGAGCCGTCGCCCGGGACGAGCGCGGCGAGACCCCGATGCGCCTCCCCGCCTACGGAGCCCTCGGCTGGGCCCTCGCCCGCAATGAGGCCATCACCAACCTTCGCGAGCGTGCCGTTGCCCACGTGACCAGCGGCGCATCCGTGCCGCATCCGCCCGCATCAGCCGTCGAGCGCAAGGACCACCGCGCCCTGATGCGCGAGAAGTTCAGCCGCATGGACCCCGCCGACGCCGTCGAGATCGCCGCCAGCAGCCACCCCGACAAGAGCCACGCCGAACTCGCCGAGATGCTCGCCACCTACGGCATCACCGTCTCCACCCTCGACGTCGCGCTCATCCTCAGCGAAGCCGCCGTCCCCACCGTCAAGCTCGACCGCGTCCCGCAGCCCACGGCCGCCCCGACGCCCGCCATCGGCGCCAAGATGCGCGGCGAATGCGCACCGAATGCGCCGCAGATCACCGGCCTTTCGAAGGCTGACGCGATCACCACCATGGCCCACCACCTCGGCGGCCTCGACACCCCCGCCGAGACCATCGCCACCGCCCTCGCGAAGCACGGCCGCCCTGTCGACACCGCCTACATCCGGCACCGCATCTCCAAGGCCAAGAAGAAGGCCGCCGAGGCCACGGCCCAGACCGAGCAGCAGCGCGCCGAGTACGAGCGCCGCCACGGCAACGGCGGCTACGCCTGAAGGACACCACCGCGCGCCCGAGCACCGCCCCGCCGGCCCGCGCCCTCAACGCCCCCAAGCTCGCCATCCCGACCTGGAGATGACCATGGGCCTCTGGTCCAAGCTCACGTCCACCGCCCCCGCCACCGGCCAACAGCGCCGCGCCAAAGCCGTCCGCGACGCAGACCGTGCAGGCCACGCCAACACCGACGCCAAGACCCGCCGGCGGACCGCCGTCGAAGCCGACCCGCCCCCGCGCGCCTGGTGGCGCTCCTCCTGACCCCGACCCTGACCTGGAGAAACACATGATCGGCAACCTGGTCTGCTTCCTCCTACTCCTGGGAGACGCGGTCCTGATGACCTGGTACGGCATCCGCCTGCTGGTCCGCCGGGGGTGGAACCGGTGACCATCCCCCCGCCCCCGACCATCCCCCCCACCGCCGGCATGCCCGACGCCGAACCCGAGTGGTGGCGCAAGAACGGCCCCTGGAGCCCGAGCACCAGCAAGCCCAAGCCGAAGCCGGTCAACCTCAAGAAGACCGACAGCGGACAGACCGAACCCGACGCCGACACCGAGGCTGCGGGGGAGACCGACACCGCCACCCGCATCTGGGTGTCCGAGTTCGCCGACGCCATGGCCAAGCGACTGGGCGACCGCGTCAGCACGATCCTCACCGAGACCCCCGACGAGCGCGCGGAACGCCTGAGGGAAGAACGCGAGGCCGCGTACAAGGCCAAGGGCGAGTCTGAGGACGAGCGTAAGGCCCGCCACCGCCGCGAAGCCATCACCCGACGCCAGAAGGCCTCAGCCCTCTGGCACCAGGTCGACGCCGAGCGCCGCAAGCGGTTCCGCCGCTGGTGCATCCTCACCGCCGCGTCCGCTGCGGCCGGCTACCTCATGCACCTGCCCCAAGTCCTCACCCACGTGCCCCTGCCCGTCGGTGTCGGCGCCGTCATCCTCAGCTGGCTGCTCGACCACAAGCTCCGCGGCGGCGGCCACGTCCGAGTCACCCAGGTCCGCGGCCCCGCCGTTCTCTACCTGTGCCTGGCCCGCGTCCCCCTGGCGTCCGCCCTGTTCGCCGTCCTCGACCTCACCCCGCTGTTCGCCCTCACCACCCATCACTGACCAGGGAGTTCACCACCATGCTCGGCACGTTCGGGGCCGGCGGCATCCTCATCGTCGTCACCCTCGCCCTCATCGCCCACAAGCGCGGCGGCGGCAAGTTCAAGCCCGTGCGAGACCACCACGTCTTCTACTGGGGCGCGGTCATCGGAATCG
>JABFXP010000523.1 GCA_013361685.1 Catenulispora sp. | reverse complement strand
TGTAGTGCATGTCGGTGCACATGGCGCAGCCGTTGATCTGGCTGGCGCGCAGCAGCACGAGCTGAGTGGTGGCGTAGGGCAGCCCGGCGTCGCCCATCGCGCGGCCGGCCGAGTTGATGTACTTGGTGAACTTCTGGCCGGCGGTGGTGCCGTAGTAGTTGAAGCGGGCTTCCATGAGGGATTCTCCTTCGGGTCTGTGTTGCGGTTTCGCTAGGTAGACCCGTGGAGCGGAAGCAGTGTGACAGCTCGGCTCGCCTTCTTCATGTGACCTGCATCACTCGACAGTGCAGCCGTCACAAGCCCGCTTCGATGCGGAATCGCTCCAATTGCCGCACCAACTCCTCCGGGTGCGCCAGGGCGGGGAGGTGGCCGCCGTCCATCTCGTCCGCCGTGATCCCGAGGCGTTCCTTGGCCATCCGGCGCTGGAAGTCGGCCGGGAACATCCGGTCCTCGCGGCAGAGCAGGAAGCGGGTCGGGACGTCCGGCAGTTCCGGCATCGGCGGCGAGGAGAACGGCGCGTCGGTCTGCGGGACCGGGCCCCGCCGGAACGCCTCCGCGGTGATCTCCTCGGGCACGTCGTGGAAGAAGGTGAGGCGCCCGTCCGGGTCCGCGCCGATCCCGAGGCGCTCGTCGCTCTCCTGCTTGGCCGGACTGTAGCCGGACGCCGTCCACCACTCGCCGGGGGTCTCGCCGGCCTTGGGCGCCATCGCCGCGACGTAGACCAGCAGCTTCACCGGGATCCGGGTGGCGAGCAGCGCCCCGGTGAAGCCGCCGAGCGACTGGGCGACGACGATCAGGTCGTCGGCGATGTGCTCGCCGATGGTCGCGACGGCGGACTCGGTGTACTCCGGGATGCCGCAGGCCGGGTCGGAGACCGGGAGGTCGGGGGTGACGACGTCGTGTCCCGCGGCGCGCAGGAGCGGGATGACGCGGTGCCAGTACCAGGAGTCCGATGAGGCTCCGTGGAGGAGGACGTAGGTTGCCATGTCATCGACGCTAACCCGGCACTCCCACAAAAACGGGCGGGTTCGTCACTTGATCAAGGCCGCGAGTTCCGGGTCCTCACCCTTGATGTAGCCCACGCCGTCCGGCCGCGACATGGCCGGGTCCAGACCGCGGATCGCGCCTATGCCGATCGGAGGCATGTCGCCGTAAAGACACTGGTACGCGCCGGCGCGCACAGAGAGCATCTCGTGCCAGATGCCGACGGCGCCCTTGGAGCGGCCGAAGCGTGCCGCGAACGCGTCCTGGGCGGGACGGTGTGTGAGGTCTTCCGCGTGGGAGAACGCGCGGATGTCGCCGGCGCGGCGCCAGTACTGGACCACGGTCACCTGGCCGAACCACGGGCCCCACAGGATGCGGTAGCCGAGCAGGCCGCTCTCCGGGTCGGCGCGCAGTGCTCTGAGCATGCGGGGCATGGCGAAGAAGACCGGGAGCCAGTGCTGCGGCGACCGCCATTTGTTGACGCGCATGCCGATGAGCAGGACCGCGATCGGTTCGCCGTTCTCGGCCATGAAGCGGCCGCGCAGGGGTTTGCGCGGGTTCGGCGCGTCGGGTCGCGGCCTGGTCCAGTGCGTCGGTGTCGGCTTCAGGTTCGCCATGCTGGAATCCCCTCGTCGTGTTCGTCGCCTGCGTCGTGGGTGCGCTCCGGTCCGGACGGAAAAGATAGTTGAACTATCCTTGAGGGGCAGGGTAGAACCCGGCGCGACAACTGTCGAGACTTGGGAACGGAGAGACCGTGCATTTGGCGGAACTGAGCCGGCGCAGCGGTGTGTCGGTCGCCAGCATCAAGTTCTATTTGCGGGAGGGGCTGATCCCGCCCGGCGTCCCGGTCTCGGCGCGCAAGTCGGAGTACGACGAGCTCCACGTGCGGCGGCTGCGCCTGGTGCGGGCGATGCTGACGGTCGGCGGGATGTCGGTCGGCCAGGCCCGCGACGTGCTGGCGGTCGCCGACGATCCGGCGTTCACCCGGCACGAGCGGCTCGGCATCGCGCAGTACATGCTGCCGCCGAGGGTGACGGTGCCGGAGCCGGAGGACGAGGCCCGGGCGGCGTGGGACGCGATGCGCGCGCAGATCCGCGCCGAGCTGCGGGCGCTGGGCTGGCGGTTCCACGACGAGGCCCCGGGCTTGGACGTGCTGACGCGATCGGTGCTGACGCTTCAGGAGCTGGGGTACGACGCGCCGGTGGATCAGTTCCGGCGGTATGCCGAGGCGATGCGGCCGATCGCCGAGGCGGAGTATTCGACGATTGAGAAATACGAGGTGCTGGAGGAGGCGATCGAGGCGACGGTCGCCTATACGGTGCTGATCGAGCCGATCTTGCTGGCTCTGCGGCGGCTGGCGCACGAGGACGTCTCGGCGCGGTTGTATTACGGGGCCGGCTCGGGTTCTGATCCGGGTTCTGACCCGAGCCCTGATCCGGGATGAGGTCCTGGTTCCGCCGGCATCGCTTCTAGCGCCTGAACCCCACCCCGCCGTGGATCAGCACCTCCAGGTCCGGATCGACGTCGGCGTCCGGGCGCCACAGTTGCAGCGGGACCACGCCGGGGGCGACGACGTCGAGGCCGTCGAAGAAGGAGGCGACCTCGGCGGCGGTGCGCTGGTGGATCTGGGATTTGGCGTGCTGCCAGGCTTTGCGGGCCTCGACGTTGCGGGCCTCGTCGGGGCTGGGGGTGCCGTGGGAGATGACCAGGGCGCTGCCGGGGACCACGGCGTCGGTGTACTGGCTGATCAGGTGGTGGGGGTTCTCCTCCGGGGAGACGAAGTGCAGGAGGGCCACCATCAGCACGGCGACGGGGCGTTCGAAGTCGAGGACGGCGCGGATGTCGGCGTTCTCGAGGATGGTCTTCGGTTCGCGGACGTCGGCGATGACGACGGTGGTCAGGCCGGGGTCGGCGCCGCCGGCGAGGGCGCGGGTGTGGGTGACGACGATGGGGTCGTAGTCGACGTAGGCGACCCGGGCGCGCGGGTGGACGCGGCGGGCCACGTCGCCGGTGTTGCCGGGGCCGGGGATGCCGGCGCCGATGTCGAGGAACTGGTCGATGCCCAGGGTGGCGAGGTGGTGGACGGCGCGGCCGAGGAAGGCTCGGTTGGCCCGGGCCATCGCCGCCGCTTCGGGAATCGCCTTGATCGCCATCTCGGCGGCGGCGCGGTCCACCGCGAAGTTGTCCTTGCCGCCGATCAGGTGGTTGTAGATGCGCGCCGGATGCGGGATGGACTGGTCGATCTCCGGCGGTGCCCAGTTCGGCAGGGGTATGAAGTCCCCGTCGAGGGTCTCCTCACTCATCTTCGACCCCTTTCGCTGACGTTACACAGCCGTCAACCCTTGTTGAGGTCAGAGTAGCCGATGATCGACGACTGCTGATACGACGATCTGCGCAGTCGGCGGGCCTACTTTGTCCACCAGCGCGGATCATGCCTCGGTCAGCCTGACAGTCACCGCTGCAGGAGTCCACCGGCGTTCTGAGCCGCCAGCGCCTCCCGCACGGCGGGCACCACCTCGCGAGCCCACACCGCCGAGGCCTGCTCCACCGGCACGTCGCCGACCGGGAAGTACGTGAAGCCGCCCGCGCCGTGCTCGACGACGGCGGTCGTCAACTCCCGCACCCACTGCTCGACCGAGCCGCCGAGCCAGCGGCCGTCCGCGTCGCGGGTCGCGGCCAGCGGCGCCGGGCTCATCCGGCCCGGCAGGTTGTAGATGGTCGCCACCTCGCGCGGGTCCCGCCCGACGGCGGCCGCGGCCTCGTCGATGACCGGCCGGGACTTGAGGAACCGGGCGCTGAGCCAGTCGGCGGCGTGGCCCGGGATCCAGCCGTCGGCGTGCCGGCCGGTCACGGCCAGCGACTTGGGGCCGACCGAGCCGGTCCAGACCGGCGGCGCCGGGACGCGGGCCGGCTCCAGGTCCCGCACCTGATAGAACTCGCCCTCGAAGGTCACCGGCGCGCCGCCGCCGGTCAGGGACCTGATCAGGGTGAACGACTCCTCGAAGGCGCGCACCGCCTCGGCCCCGCTCAGCGGCTGGACACCCAGCCGCGTGATGTCGTCCCACGAGCCGCCGGCTCCGAGGCCGAGCACGATGCGGCCGCCGGACAGCGACGACAGCGAGGTGACCGCCCGCGCCAGCATCGGGGCCGGCCGCGTGGGCAGGTTGCTGACGTTGACCATCCCGCTGATGCGGCTGGTGCGCCCGAGCGCGAAGCCGATCAGCGAGTACGCGTCCAGCAGCCGTCCGAGGTAGGGGTGGTCCGAGACCGAGAAGTGGTCCAGCCCCGCGGCGTCGACCTCGGCCACCAGCTCCAGGGTCTGGGGGATGTCGCGCACGGCGTTGGACACGCCGAGGCCGAAGCGCGTCGCGGCGGCGGACGGTGCGGGGGTGGACGATGCGGTGGCGGACATGGAAGCCTCCCGGAAGTAGTTCGCCATACGAACGATAGTAGTTCGTGGTGCGTACTTCAACCGGGACGCGCGGTGGCGCGAGCGAAGACCGAGGAAGGATCGAGGGGAAAAGAATGGACGCGCCGCGCCGTTCGGGGGGTGCGGCGCGACGCGTCCCAAGGAGGTGAAGGCGGCCGTAACGCGGGCGTCGCCGTACCTCATTAGTACAGGCGTTGGCAGCGCCGAATCCGTTACACCCGAGTTCGTCGCCGGGTGGTGTCGATCGGGATGTTCGCAGTTCGTCTCCTCTAATGAGAGGGTCGATCCGGACCCGAGGCGAAGGGAAACCAGCCATGACGAAGTACATGGTCCTCATCTACGGCGACGAGAAGCGGTGGGCCGCCATCACCCCCGAGGAGATGGCCGAGATCGACGCCGGCCACCGGGCCTTCGCCGAGCAGGCCGGGTCGGCGGTGCTGGCGTCCGGGCAGTTGGAGTCGCCCGCCACCGCCACCACCCTGCGCCGCGGCGACGGGGACGCGCCGTCCGTCACCGACGGTCCGTTCCTGGAGACCAAGGAGGTCGTCGGCGGCTTCTACGTGCTGGAGGCCCCCGATCTCGATGCCGTCGTGAAACTCGTCGGCCTGCTCGCCGAGACCCGCCACGACCACTCCGGCGTCGAGATCACGCCGCTGGTCCACCACGGCTGAGGCCGGCTGCCATGCCCGGGGTGGGTGCCGAAGACGCAGGTGATGTCTCCGAGGTCGCCGGAGCAGTCGCCCGGGCACACCGCGAGCACTGGGGCTCAGTGCTCGCGGCCACCGCGCGTCTGATCCGCGACCTGGACACCGCCGAGGAATGCGTCCAGGACGCGTACGCGCAGGCGCTGCTCACCTGGCCCGGCCGCGGGATCCCGGAACGGCCCGACGCCTGGCTCAAGACCGTCGCCGGCAACCGGGCCCGCGATCTGCTGCGCCGGGAATCGGTATGGCGGCGAGCGTTGCCGCTCCTCGTGGAGGAGGACGTCGCGCCAGATCCCCAGGACGCCGAGGAACCGTCGGCCCTGCCCGATGACACGCTCCGTCTGGTCTTCACGTGCTGTCACCCCGCTCTGGCGCAGGAGGCCCGCGTCGCCCTGACTCTGCGTCTGGTCTGCGGGCTGTCCACCGCCGAGGTGGCCCGGGCCTTCCTGGTCCAGGAGAGCACCATGGCCGCGCGCATCACCCGTGCCAAGAAGAAGATCGCCGCGGCCCGCATCCCTTATCGCGTACCGGATGCGTCCGACCTGCCGGGACGTCTGTCAGCGGTCTGCGAAGTCGTCCACCTCGTCTTCACCACCGGGCAGAACGCGCCGGTCGGCTCGGCGCTCATGCGCGACGATCTCGTTGCGAGCGCGCTGCATCTGGCCCGGACCCTGCACCGGTTGTTGCCCGACGCCGCCGAACCCGCCGGGCTGCTCGCCCTGCTGCTCCTCATCGACGCCCGCCGTGCCACCCGCGTCGCCTCCGACGGCAGCCTGATCCTCCTGGCCGACCAGGACCGCGACCGGTGGGACCGTGCGCAGATCGCCGAAGGCGTCGACCTGCTCACGACCGCTCTGCGCGGCGGACCGCCGACCCGGTACGCCGTCCACGCCGCCATCGCCGCCGTCCACGCCGAGGCCCCGACGTTCGCGGCGACCGACTGGTCCGAGATCGTCGCGCTGTACGGCGTGCTGCGCCGACTGTGGCCGACGCCGGTCGTGGACCTCAACCGGGCCGTGGCCCTCGGCATGCGCGACGGCCCGCAAGCCGGCCTGGACGCGCTGGAACCGCTCGCCGCCGAACCCGCCTTGGCCACCTACCGGTACCACAGCGCCACCCGCGCCGACTTCCTCGCCCGGCTCGAACGTTGGCCGGAAGCCGTGGCCGCTTATGAGGAAGCCTTAGTCTTCACCGACAACGACGCAGAGCGGAGATTCCTTCAGGCACGGCTCGCGCAGGCGCGGCACCGTGTCGCAGAGCCCTGAAGATGCCGACAGTGCGCCGTCAGTACACGTACGGGATCAGTCGCGCGGTCCGCCGCTGATAGTCGCGGTACCCGTCCCCGAAATCGGCGACGAGCATCCGCTCCTCGGAGCTGATCCGCCACGAATACGCCAGCAGCATCAGTGCCGCGACCGCGACCAGCGCGATCCAGTTCCCCACACCGAGGCAGTACCCGGTCCACACCAGCAGACTGCCGGCGTAGCCCGGGTGCCGGATCACCCGGTACGGCCCCTCCTGCACGATCCGCTGGTCGTCGGCGACCCGCAGCGTCCGCGTATAGAACCGGCCGAGCACCGACATGCCCCAGGCGCGCAGTGCCAGCCCCGCCGCGACCGTCGCCACGCCGATCCACCGCACGCCGACCGGCACCGAGCCGACGCCGGCGTGTTGCAGCGTGACGACCAGCGCCACGGCCAGCAGATAGCTCACGATCAGCAGCGTGGTGCTCCGCCGGTCCTCCTCGCCGCCGGTCCACGACGCGGTCTCGGCGTCCTTGCGCCGTAACGTGGCTTCGAACAGGACCCACACCACGACTCCGGCGATCGACAACCAGCCCGGCAGCGCCATGGCCCGAATCTACCCGGCGGATGGGGCGCTGACCCGGTGCGCGACCTTTTTGGTCGAGTCGGTTCGTCGCGTGGTCCGGGCGGGCCGGGCGGGCCGGGCGGGTCGCGGAAGCCGCGTCGGTGGTGTCAGTCGAGTGTGGCGAAGGCCCCCGGCTCGTAGCCGCCACCCAGGGAGTTGGTCATCAGCGCCATCCGGTTCGAGGCGTTCATCAACGCGATCAGACAGGTCAAGGCGGCCATCTGCTCGTCGTCGAAGTGCTTGCGCGCCTCGGCCCAGGTCGCGTCGGACACCACCTCGCCGGGCTCGGTGATCCGGGTGCCCTCCTCGGCCAGCGCCAGCGCGGCGCGCTCGGCGTCGGTGAAGACCGTGGTGTGCTTCCAGGCGGCCAGCAGGTTCAGCCGCAGCGACGTCTCGCCGGCTTTTTCGGCGTCCTTGGCATGGATGTCGACACAGAAGCCGCAGCCGTTGATCTGGCTGATGCGCAGTGACAGCAGGTCCTGCAACGACTTCGGCAGCGCCGATTCGGCCAGGACCAGCGAGGTGGCGTAGAAGCGCTTGCCGACCTTCGTCCCGGTCGTCGTGTCGAACAAGTTGAGACGGGTTTCCATGAAAAGTTCCTCTTCATCATGATCTGCGCGATGTGCGCTGAGCGAACACAAGATGCCGACGACCTCGGCGCTGTGACAGACGGCGATTGTGACGTGCGTCACGCGCGCGGGACGTCACAAAACGATCGCCTCCGTAGTCTCGTGACCAAGGAACCGCGAAGAGAACGGATGGGTGCCGTCATGGGCGAGCAGCAGAAGGACCACGTCGAATCCGCCACCGACACGTTCGTCGCCCACCGGAATCTGCTGTTCACCGTCGCCTACGAGATGCTCGGCTCCGCCGCCGACGCCGAGGACGTGCTCCAGGAGACCTGGCTGCGCTGGACCACGGTGGACCTGGACACCGTGCGGGACCGGCGGGCTTACCTGGTCCGGATCACCACGCGCCAGGCGCTGACCCACATGCGGACCCTCGGCCGCCGCAAGGAGGCCTACTTCGGTCCCTGGCTGCCCGAGCCGTTGCTCACCTCGCCGGATGTGGCCGAGGACGTGGAACTCGCCGACAGCGTCTCGATGGCGATGCTGCTGGTGATGGAGACGCTGACGCCGACCGAGCGCGCGGTGTTCGTCCTGCGGGAGGTCTTCGACCTGGACTACGACGAGATCGCCGAAGCCGTCGACAAGACCCCGGCCGCGGTCCGCCAGGTCGCGCACCGGGCCCGCAGCCACGTCGCCGCCCGCCGGCCGCGCGGCACCACGTCGGCGGCTCAGACCCGCGGCGCGCTCGAGGCCTTCCAGCGCGCCGTCGAGACCGGCGACCTGCAGGGGCTGTTCGACCTGCTGGCCCCCGACGTCGTGATGCTGGGCGACGGCGGCGGGATCCGGCGGGCCTTCCCCGAGCCGGTCGTCGGGTCCGAGGCGGTGCGGGGCATCCTGGGCGTGGGTCTGAGCCGGCTCACCGGCAACGCCGCGTTCGAGCCGGTGCAGATCAACGGCAACCCGGCCCTGCTGGTCCACGCCGACGGCGAGGTCAGCGTGGTGGTCATGCACGTCGAGGACAGCCGCATCCACGGCCTGTACCTCGTCCGCAACCCCGAGAAGCTGTCGCGGGTGGATCAGGAGACGGCGATGAGCCGCTGACCGGCGGCCGGCCCGCCCGATGTCCCGATCCGGCCGGGCTGTCTCGTCATCAAGGGCGACGAGACGAGAGGACGGATCATGAGGGTATTCGTGGCGGGCGGTTCCGGAGTGCTGGGCCGGCGGTTGGTGCCGCGGCTCGTGGCGCGCGGCCATGAGGTCACGGCCACCACGACGGCCGCGGCGAAACGGGGTCTGCTGGAGCAGTTGGGCGCCACCGCTGTGGTGATGGACGGCCTCGACGGGACGTCCGTCGGGACGGCTGTGGCGCACGCGCGGCCGGACGTCATCGTGCACCAGATGACCGGCATCTCGCTGGTCCACGCCGGCAAGCCGGACTTCAAGCACTTCGACCGCTGGGCGGTCCCCACCATCCGGCTGCGCACGGAGGGGACTGACCACCTGCTCGCCGCAGCGGAGGCGACCGGCGTGCCGCACTTCGTCGCGCAGGGCTACGCCAACTGGAACGGCATCCGCACCGGCGGCTGGATCAAGACCGAGGACGATCCGCTGGACCTGGAGGAGGGCACGGCGGCGCACACGTCGATGCTGGCGCTCAAGCACGTCGAGGACGCCGTGCTCGGGTACGGCGGCGCGGTGATGCGCTACGGCGGCCTCTACGGTCCCGGCGCCATCGACGACCAGGTCGAGCTGCTCCGCAGCCGACAGTTCCCGCTGGTCGGCAAGGCCACCGGGTACGCGTCCTGGGTGCACCTGGACGATGCCGCGTCAGCGACGGTTCTGGCGGTGGAGCAGAAAGCCCGGGGCGTGTTCAACATCGTCGACGACGAGCCGGCCCCGGCGAGCGAGTGGCTGCCGTACCTGGCTGAGTGCGCGAACGCGAAGAAGCCCTACCGGGTTCCGAAGTGGCTCGCCCGGCTGCTGGCCGGGCAGGTGGCGGTGGTGATGATGACCGAGGCGCGCGGGTTCTCCAACGAGAAGGCCAAGCGGGAGCTGGGATGGCGGCTGAAGTATCCGTCGTGGCGGCAGGGCTTCGCCGAGGAACTGGGATGACGCCGGGCGCGCTGAGTCAGGGGCCGGATATGACGCGGACCGAGGAGTTCGAGGAGCTGCGGCCGCTGCTGTTCTCGATCGCCTACCGGATCCTGGGCAGCGTCGCCGAGGCGGAGGACGCCGTCCAGGAGTCCTGGCTGCGGTGGCAGGCCTCGCAGGCGCGGGTGACGTCGGCGAAGTCATACCTGTCGGCGGTCGTCACCCGGGTCTCGATCGACGTGCTGCGCTCGGCGCGGGTGCGCCGGGAGGCCTATGTCGGCCCGTGGTTCCCGGAACCGCTGCTGGACGATCCCTACGAGGAGCCCGAGCGCGCGGCGGAACTGGCGGACTCGCTGTCCATGGCGGCCCTGCTGCTGCTGGAGCGGCTGACGCCGTTGGAACGCGCCGTGTTCGTGCTGCGGGAGGTGTTCGGCTTCGACATCCCGGCGGTGGCCGCGGCCATCGGCCGCTCGGAGGCTGCGTGCCGCAAACTCGCCACCCGCGCACGCCACCACATGGACGCCGGCCGGCCCCGGTTCGAAGCCGACCGCCGCTCCTGCCAGGAGCTGGCCGACCGCTTCTTCGAAGCCTTCCGCGCCGGCGACGTCGACGCCCTGACCGAGGTCCTGGCGGCGGACGTGCAACTGATCGGCGACAGCGGCGGCAAGGCCCCGCAGTGGGGCCGCGGCAGCATGACCGGCGCCGGCGCCGTGATCCGCCTGCTCCTCGCGCTGGGCGCGCCGTTCGCCCGAATCGGCGGCACCGTCGAGCGCCACGACCTCAACGGCCAGCCCGGCGCGGTCTTCCGCGACCGCGACGGCCGGGTGGTCAACACCTGGACCCTGGACGTCGCCGACGGCCGGATCCAGACGATCCGCGCGGTGGTGAACCCGGACAAGCTCGGCCACGTGGGGCCGGTGGCCGACGCGTGGGAGACGGTGCGGGAGACGTTCAGCGCGCGGCGTTGAGCGGTCGCGTGCGGTGGGCGGGCCGGCGAGCCAGAGTTCTTACGCTGGTTCGCCGCCGGCGGCTCCATCAATCCCGCGGACCCCGTCAACCCGCCAGCGATTCCGCCACGAGCCGCCAGATCTCCGCGGTCAGCCCCATGTTGCCGCTCGCCTCGGTATCGGCGGCGAGGGCGCGCAGGTCCGCGACGGCCTCCTCGCGCTTGCCCTGGGCCAGCAGGACGCGGTCGCGCAGGATGGTGGTCCGGATCCGGTCGTGGTAGGAGAGCATGTCGTTGAAGCCGTCGAGCTGATCCAGCAGCGCCAGGGCGTCGTCGGTGCGGCCCTCGTGGAACGCGAGCCGGGCCCGCAGCGTGAGCAGCAGCTGCTCGGTCGCCCTGGTGCCGGCGAACGGCATCGCCGCTTCCACTTCCGCGAGCCGTCGCCGTGCGGAGTCCGTGTGTGGCGGGTCCTGCCGGAGGTCCAGTCTGCTCGCGCTGATCCGCAGGCCCATCCACAGCGTCAGGTCGTCCCGGCCGTCGAAGCCCCGGATGGCCTGGTCCATCAGCTTCGTCGCGGTCTCGGTCTCGCCCTGTTGGTCCCGCAGGGACGCCACCGTCCACAGCGCTTCGGCCCATCGGGTTCCGGATGTGCCCTCGACCTCCGCGAGCAACTCGTCGCCGTACCGTCCGGCCTCGGGGAGCCGCCCGGCCTCGACCAGGACCGACACCAGCGCCAGCAGTGCCGACGCCACGACGTGGGACGGCAAATCTTTGCCACGAGCCAGGTCGTAGGCACGGGTCGCGGTGTCCACTGCGTCGCCGATCTCACCCAGGCTCCGCAGACATCGGGCCAGGTCGGCCAGGGCCCTGGCCTCCAGTTCGGGGAGCCCGATGGTCGCGCCGAGAGCGACCAGCTCCTCCAGGCACACGCGCTGCTCGGCGTACTCCTGGCGTCGGCGCCGCCAGTCCGCGACGCGCCACAGCGCCTGCCAGCGCAGTAGCGGGTCCTCGCCGTCGGAGGCCTTGAGCGCCGCGGTGAGGGTCTCGCCGGCTTCGTCGCCGGTCAGACCGGTGGCCAGGGTCATGCTCTGGGCCAGCGACGTGCCGGTGGACTCGGCCAGCTCGGCCGGGCTGACGCCGAGCTGCGCGGCCAGGT
Source organism: Catenulispora sp. (assembly GCA_013361685.1). Lineage (GTDB taxonomy): Bacteria > Actinomycetota > Actinomycetes > Streptomycetales > Catenulisporaceae > Catenulispora. Next base: position 548 of record JABFXP010000523.1, on the reverse strand, counting down.
GCGCGACCGCTCGCTCGGTGGGCTGGCGGGCCCCGGACTCCAAGCGCGACAGGTAGCCGGTCGACATGCCCTCGCCGGCGAGGGCCGAGAGGGTGAGGCCGCGCTCGGTCCTCAGCTGCCTGAGCCGGCGGCCGAATACTGGCTGCTCGAGCATGGTCCGCGCTCCCAGATCGGGGGACGTCGCGAGGGCGTCCGGCTGTGTGTTTCCAGTGCGATCCTACGGCTTTGCCGAACTACAGGCAATCTGTTGCCACACGTTGACCGACGCCGCGCGACCATCGGGCAAATTATTTAGGCAAACTCTTGCCAAGCTTCAGGCAATCATCGTAACGTTCTCGGCGTCGGGAGACGGATCCCGCCCGGAAGACCACCTGAGAGCTGGGAGTAATGCCATGGAAGCGCTGACACCCCGCGCCGGACGCAAGGAATGGATCGGCCTGGCGGTCCTGGTCCTGCCGGTGCTGCTGATCTCGATGGACATGTCCGTGCTGCTGTTCGGGCTGCCGTTCATCAGCGCCGACCTCAAGCCGAGCGCCACGCAGCAGTTG
>JABFXP010000565.1 GCA_013361685.1 Catenulispora sp. | reverse complement strand
GCGGGTTCGGGGCGGGTCAGGGGCGCGCCGCCGACGGCGCGTTCCCCGGCGGCCGCAGCGCGCGGCGGATCAGAGGTACAGCCCGGTGGACCCGTCGCCCTCGGCCAGCCGCTCGGCCGCGACGGCGTGCACGTCCCGCTCCCGCAGCAGCACGTAGTCGGTGCCGCGCACCTCGACCTCCCCGCGGTCGGCCGGGTCGAAGAGCACACGGTCGCCGACCTGGATGGTGCGCACGTTCGCGCCGATCGCCACGACCTCCGCCCACGCCAGGCGGTTCCCCACCCGGGCGGTCGCCGGGATGAGGATCCCGCCGGAGGAACGCCGGTCCCCGGCCTCCGGGTCCTCGCGCACCAGCACGCGATCGTGCAGCATCCGGATCGGAAGCTTCTCTCCTGAACTCACGCTTGTGACGTTATCGCACCGGACCCGCACCGTCCGCCCGGGGAACCCGTCCGAGCCGCGGACCGCCGCCGGGCCCCTCGCGCCCCCGCCCCCGGCTAACGTGGGCTCCGTGAAACTCAATCCCGGAGACACGGCCCCCGCCTTCACGCTCACCGACGACCACGGCAAGTCCGTGAGCCTGACGGACTACCCGGGCCACAAGGTGATCCTGTATGTCTACCCGGCGGCGATGACCCCGGGCTGCACCAAGCAGGCCTGCGACTTCCGCGACAACATCGCCTCCTTCCAGAAGGAGGGCTACACGGTCCTCGGCCTGTCCCCGGACAAGCCGGAGAAGCTGGCCAAGTTCCGCGACCGCGACGCCCTGACCTTCCCGCTGCTGTCCGACCCGGACAAGGAAGTGCTGCAGGAGTACGGCGCGTTCGGCGAGAAGAAGCTGTACGGCAAGACGATGGTCGGCGTGATCCGCTCGACGTTCGTGATCGACGTGGACGCCAAGGGCGACGGCACGGTCGAGGTCGCGCAGTACAACGTGAAGGCCACCGGCCACGTGGCGAAGCTGCGGCGGGATCTGGGGCTGGACGCGGCATAGGCGCCGGTTCAAGGCCGGCTCTCGGGAAGGTCACGAGCCGAGATCAGACCTCTGACCTCGCCGAGGGCGGGACGCCGCCCGTCGGCGAGCTGATCGACGATGACGCTGCATCCCGCCCACTCGCTTCCGCAGTCCTGAACCAGGGCCTTGACCGCCAGCGCCTGCCGGCCCGTCTCGATCCAGTCATCGACGAGCAGCACGCGATCGAGCGGGCCGAGCGCGGACCGCTGGAGCCGCAGGGTCTGGCGGATCCCGCGGTAATCCGGGTCGGTGCGACGGGAGACCTTGGCGCCGGGGAAGAGCCCGTCGCCCTTGCGGACCGCGACGAATCCGACGCCGAGTTCGACGGCGGCGGCCGCCCCGAGCAGGAAGCCGCGGGACTCGATGCCGCAGATCGCGGTGACACCGGCCGCCCGGTACGGCCCGACCAGGTCCCTGACGACAGCCGCCAGGGCTTCGGCGTCCCGGAAGACGGCCCACACGTCGGCGTGGCCTTCGATCCAGCGGAAGCGCTGTAAGACGAGTTCGCGCGCACGGTCCGGCATGGCGGGCAGTGTGGTGGGCGGCGCGGGGGGCGATCAACCGGGTTTCGACAGGGCAAGCGGCGGCGGCGTTCCTGGTAGCCTGGCCCTGCTGTTCCGTGGGCATCAAGAATGATTCTTAGAGAGCCCGAAGCCGGCTTGGCGAAATGGCATACGCGAGAATTTTAGGTGTTCTTGGTCTCTGACCGTGGGGGTTCGAGTCCCCCAGCCGGCACTCCGCACGACAGCCCACCCGCTATGCTCCGTCAACGACGACGGCCGGGGCATTGACAGCAGGGGCGGGAGCACATGTCCACACCTCCTTCACAGGAGCCGAATCCGTTCGACGGCACGCCGGGCCCGCCCGGACAGGCGCCGTTGCCGGGGCAGCTCGGATATCCCGGGCAGGCGGGGGTGGGGCCGGCACCGGAGCCGGTGCCCGCCGCTTATGGATACGGCTACGGGTATCCGTCGCCGCGGCCGGTCGACACCAGCAGTGTCGCGATCGTCGCCGTCTGCCTGTTCTGGGTGCCGATCGCCGGGCTGGTGCTGAGCATCATCGGGATGGTCAAGACCGCCGGGGGCAAGGCGCGGGGGCGGGGCATCGCGATCACCGCGCTGGTGCTCTCCATCATCTTCACCGCGGGGGCGGTGCTGATCGGGGCGGCCATCGCGTCGAAGCCCTCGGCGCTGGATCCGGGGTGCACGCAGGGCAAGCAGGCGATCAACGAGCAGGACAAGAAGATCGACGCCGACCACGACCGGGGTGACACCGCCGCCGTCAGCGCCGACGTGCAGACCCTGCTGAGCCGGCTCTCGGTCGCCGAGACGCAGTCGAAGCGCGATGACGTGCGGACCATGCTGCGGGCGCTCCACGACGACTACGCCTCGTTCTCCACCGACGGAGGGGTCGATCCGCTCAAGCTTCAGGCCGACATCGATCAGATGAACCACCTCTGCACGATCGGCAAGTAGCGTCGGGCGACCGAAGGGCGCGACCGAGCGGCGCGACAGACGTGACAGCGGCCGCGTGCCGGTCCCGATCAGGGACGGGCGCGCGGCCGCCGACGTCAGGCTTCCCGCCGCTGCCTCACTCCTTCAGCAGCGGCACCAACGCCCGGAAAGCCCTCCCCCGGTGGCTGATGGCGTCCTTCTCCTCCGCGCCCATCTCGGCCGTGGTCCGCGTCTCCCCCTCGGGCACGAAGATCGGGTCGTAGCCGAAGCCGCCTTCGCCGCGCGGCACGCGGACCAGGCGGCCGGTCATCACGCCCTCGACGACGTGTTCGGTGCCGTCCGGGTGGACGAGCGCGGCGGCGCAGGTGAAGTTGGCGCCCAGGTCCGGGTCCGGGACGTCCTCGACCTGGTCCAGCACCAGCTGCAGGTTGGCCTCGTCGCGCTCCGGGCCGCCGGCGAGCGCGCCGAAGCGGCCGGACCAGCGGGCGGACAGGACGCCGGGCATGCCGTTGAGCGCGTCGACGCACAGGCCGGAGTCGTCGGCCACGGCGGCCAGGCCGGTGGCGGCGGCCACCGCGCGCGCCTTGATCAGGGCGTTCTCGGCGAAGGTGCGGCCGGTCTCGGGGATGTCGGGCAGCGCCGCGTAGCGTTCGGGGCCGGCGAGTCCGACGTCGGCGAGACCGGCGGCGAGCAGGATCCGCTCGAGTTCGCGGATCTTCTTGGCGTTGCGGGTGGCGAGGACGATCTGGCGCATGGGCGCCAGTTTAGAGACCCCCGGCCGCCGGTCCGGCATCGTCATCCGCAGGAGTTGCCCATGATGGTCCAGTCGTTGCGCAGCGGTCCGCGGTCCGGGGTCTTCCCGGCCTTGGTGGCGTCGGCGATGGTCTGCAGGTCCTTGGCCATGTCGGTCATGGCTTTGCCGGCGATCGGGCGTTTGGTGGCGCCCGCGCCGGCGCGCAGGTCGTGGATGGCTCCGGGGATGGCGGCGTCGCCCTTGGCCGGGCTCTGCTGCAGGGCGGTGACGTAGGCGCCGAAGCCGTGCAGGCCGAGTCGGCAGCCCGGGTCCTTCCAGAGGGTGTTCAGTTTCTGGAGGGACGACGCCAGGTCGGTGGGATTGGCCCCGCCGGGCGAGGAGGTCTGCCCGGTGGCCGGGGACGTGGATGCCGTGTGCGATGCCGGTGCCGAGCTCTGGGTGGACGCCGAGGCCGGGCTCGTGCCCGGGACGGACCCCAGCGCGGTGCCGGGCGGGCTCTGCGCGCTGGACGTCTGGCCGGCGGCGCCGATGACGCCTTCTGACGCGCAGCCCGCGACCCCCAGCGCGAGCATCCCCGAAACGGCCGCGAACGCGGCCGGCGATCGAAATCGTGCGGACATGAGCCACCCCCTGTGGAAGACGATCGGAGCACACCGTAGCGCAGGTGTGCGACCGTCGGCCCCGGAACAGGAGCAGGACAGGGGGTGGGCCCGGGCGGGCCGGGGCGGCTCGGCGTGGCCGCCGAGCGGATCAGGGTCTTGCCATGCGACCCGGCCCCGGCCGCGGCGGTCAGCTCAGCAGGGCCTTGACCTGGTGCGAGGCGAGTTCCTTGCAGCCGGCGACGGCCAGGTCCAGCAGCGCGTCCAGCTCCGCGCGGTCGAACGGCGCGCCCTCGGCGGTGCCCTGGACCTCGACGAACTTGCCGTCGGCGGTGCAGACCACGTTCATGTCGGTCTCGGCGCGCACGTCCTCCTCGTAGCAGAGGTCGAGCATCGGCACGCCGTCGATGATGCCGACGCTGACCGCCGACACCGAGCCGATCAGCGGGTCGCGGGAGGCCTTGATCAGCTTCTTCTCGCGCATCCAGGTCACGGCGTCCTGCAGCGCGACGTAGGCGCCGGTGATGGCCGCGGTGCGGGTGCCGCCGTCGGCCTGCAGCACGTCGCAGTCCACGACGATGGTGTTCTCGCCCAGCGCCTTGGTGTCGACCACGGCCCGCAGCGCGCGCCCGATGAGCCGGGAGATCTCCTGGGTGCGGCCGCCGACCTTGCCCTTGACGGACTCGCGGTCGCCGCGGGTGTTGGTGGCGCGGGGCAGCATCGCGTACTCGGCGGTGACCCAGCCCTTGCCGGTGCCGCGCAGCCAGCGCGGGACGCCCTCGGTGACGCTGGCGGTGCACAGCACCTTGGTCTGGCCGAACTCGACGAGGACGCTGCCCTCGGGGTGGATCGACCACTTGCGGGTCAGGGTGACCGGACGGAGCTGGTCGGCCTTGCGGCCGTCGACGCGTGCTGCTGACATGTGTAGACCCTAGCCCACGCCGGACCGGTGGCGCGGTCCCGGTGCGACAGCCGTCACCCGGGGGCCGGCGCCGGGCCGATGCCGTCTAGTCCAGGTTGACGTGCGCCATCAGCCGCAGCGTCGGCAGGTCGGTGGCCTTGCGCAGCCGGGTCGCCAGGTCGCGGTGGAAGAACTCCTCGACCAGGTGCGGGACGGTGAGCACGATGATCTCGTCGACGCCGTGCTTGGCGGCGAGGGCCTTGAGGCCGTCGACCGGCGGGCCGACGAGCAGCTCGCCCGCGGCCTGCTTGCCGGCGTGCTGGAAGGCCTCGACGGTGGCGGTCATCGTCGCGCGGGCCTCGACGACGGCCTCGTTGAGGGGTTCGTCGTGGCTGTCGTCCTCGGCGCCCTTGAAGTTGCCCAGGGCCAGGTCGTCCAGGGTGGCCAGGACCTTGCCGTTCTCCTTGCCGACGGGCACGACGACCACGTAGTTCTCCGGGGCGATCCCGTCCTCGGGGTTCTCCTCGTGGAGGCTGACGACGTAGTCGAGGTCGTGCTGGGTGATCGCCTTCTCGACGATGAGCATGGTGGTCGGCACTGGGGTTCCTCTCGATACAGCTGGATACAGCTCGATACAGCTCGTTACCGCGGGTGCGGCGGCGGGTGCGCGGGGAGCGGCGCCGGGCCGTTCCCTTTCATCGTCTCAGATCTGGTAGACGGCGCCCGGCGCGGCCACCTGCACGACGCCGGGGTAGGCGGAGCGGGCGGCGGCCAGGTTCAGCTGGGTGTCGGTCCACGGCGGGATGTGCGTCAGGACCAGGCGGCCGGCGCCGGCCCCGGCCGCGCACTCGCCGGCCTGGCGGCCGTTGAGGTGCAGGCCGAGCAGGCCGTCGTCGCGCGGCTCCTGGAAGGAGGCTTCGGCGAGCAGCAGGTCGGCGCCCTCGGCGAGGCGGTCCAGGGCGGCGCAGGGGCCGGTGTCGCCGGAGTAGACCAGGGTGCGGCCCCCCGCTTCCAGGCGGATGGCGTAGGCCTCGACGGGGTGGTCGACGCGCTCCACGCGGACGGTGAACGGCCCGGTCTTGAAGGTGTTGCCGGTGGCACCTTCGGCGGCGCCCTCCATGACGTCGCGGAAGGCGAACACGGAGTCGCATTCGGCGTCGTCGGTGTCGTAGGCCTGCGCGATGCGCGCGCGGGTGCCGGAGGGTCCCCAGACCGGCAGCAGCGGCAGGGGGCCGTCGCCGCCGGGGCGGTATTTGCGCGCCACGTAGTATCCGCACATGTCCACGCAGTGGTCGGCGTGCAGGTGGGAGAGGATCACGCCGTCGACGGCGTAGATGTCGCAGTGCCGTTGCAGCTCGCCGAGGGCGCCGTTGCCGAAGTCCAGCAGCAGCCGGTGGTCCTCGTGCTCCACCAGGTAGCTCGAGCACGGGTTGCCGGGTCCTGCGAAGGACCCGGAGGAGCCGATCACGGTGAGTTTCATGGTGACTCCGCATCGTGGGCCGGGTGGTCGGCGGGGACGGCGGGCAGCAGCCCCTGGTGGACGTGGCCGATCTCGGGCCCCAGGAAGCGCTGGCCGATCTGCAGGAACTGGTCCGGGTCGCCGGTGGTGGTGAAGCTGTGCACCGGCTCGGGGAGGTCGTCGGGCCGCATCAGGGTGTTCTCGGCCAGCACGCGGTAGACGTCCTTGGCGGTCTCCTCGGCGCTGTTGATGAGGATGACGTCCTCTCCCATGACGTAGGAGATGACGCCGGTGAGCAGCGGGTAGTGCGTGCAGCCCAGGATCAGGGTGTCGACGCCGGCCGCGGCGACCGGGTCGAGGTACTCGTGCGCGGCCTTCAGCAGGTCCTCGCCGGCGGTGAGGCCGGCCTCGACGAACTCCACGAAGCGCGGGCACTCCTGGGTGGTGAGCTGGATCTGCGGGGCGGCGGCGAAGGCGTCGACGTAGGCCATGGAGCGCCGGGTGGAGCGGGTGCTGATCACGCCGACGTGCTGGTTGCGGGTGGCGGCCACGGCCAGCCGCACCGCGGGCCGGATCACTTCCACGACCGGGATCTCGTAGCGTTCGCGGGCGTCGCGCAGCACCGCGCCGGAGGCCGAGTTGCAGGCGATGACCAGCATCTTCACGCCGGATTCGACCAGCTTGTCCATGCATTCCAGGGCGTAGGCGCGGACCTGGGCGATGGGCCGGGGGCCGTAGGGCTGGCGCGCGGTGTCGCCGAAATAGCTGACCGCTTCGTGCGGCAACTGGTCGAGCAGAGCCCGGACGACGGTGAGCCCGCCGAAGCCGGAGTCGAAGATCCCGATCGGGGCGTCCCGGGGTGCCGGGTCGGCGCCGGGCGGGTGCGGAGGCGGTGGTGCGGCCATGAGGTGAAAGAGTACGGCTCCGCCCTCGGCAGGTGCGACGATAGGGCCCGCCGATGTGGCCACCGTCTCAGCGGTGGTTTCCCTCACGCCGGTCTGACCTGCGGATATCCGCTCCGGCCGGGCCGGCGGGCGGCCGTTGAGCGGTCAGGGGCCGGCCCAGGCGAGGAGGGTTTCGCAGACGTCGACGAGGCGTCGGCGCAGGGGTGCGGCGCGGCGGGCGAAGGCGGCCTGCGCGGCGGCGTATTCGGCGCGCCCGGCGGCGGTCTCGACGCGGATCGGACGGTAGCCGAGTTCGGCGAGGTCGTAGGGACTGGCGCGCATGTCCGTCTCGCGGATCTCCGAGGCCAGCGCGAAGCAGTCGGCGATCAGTTCGGAGGGGACGAAGGGGTCCAGCTTGTAGGCCCACTTGTAGAGGTCCATGCCGGCGTGCAGGCAGCCGGGCTGCTCGTTGGCGACCTGCTCCTCGCGGGTCGGCCGCAGGGTGTTGAGCGGCTCGGCGTCGGGGGTGAAGAAGCGGTAGGCGTCGTAGTGCGAGCAGCGGATCCGCTGGCTCTCGACGACCTCGTCGGTGCCCGCCGAGCCCAGGCGCAGCGGCCGGGCGGCGTGCCGCACCTGCTCGGGCGGGAGGCGGTAGACCATGGCCCACTCGTGCAGGCCGAAGCAGGCCAGGCGCGGTTCGCGGGAGGCGGTGGCGGTCAGCAGGGCGCGCACGAACTCGGCGGTGCGGCGGCGGGCGTCGGTGAACTCGGCCTGGTCGAGGGTGACGCCGCCGGCGGTCTCGGCGTAGCCGCGCCACGCCAGCCGCTCGCGCGCGCCGGGGCCGGCCAGCACCACGCCCGGGCCGGGGTGCCAGCGGCGCAGGCGGGCCGGGCGGTGGGAGTAGTAGGTGAACAGGAAGTCCATCACCGGGTGTGCCTCGTTGCCGGCGCGGCGGCGCAGGTGCGGTTCGGTCCAGGCGGCGACGCGGGCGTCGTGGGCGGCTTCGCTGGCGCGCCAGACCGGTTCGGGGAGGACTGTGGGTGAGGAGGTGGCGAGGGTGGTCTCCGCGGTGCCGGCGGCCGCTGCCGCCGCGCCCTGCTGCTCGACCTGCTCCTCGACCTGTTCCACGCTCACGCTTCGACGGTACCCGGGGACGGGCACGGGGCCGAATCGCTTACGCGGCGCGGCCCCGTGACGGTGGCGGTGCGGACGATCGTCGGCTGCGTCAGGACGTCGCGCTGACCGTGGCGGAGGAGCCGGTGGAGCCCGGCGTCGCCGGGGTGGCGGGCGTCTTCGGAGCCGCCGGCGTGGCAGGGGTGCCGGTCGGGGTCGGGGTGCTCGGCGTGCCGGACGCGCTCGGCGTGGTCGACGTGGACGGAGCCGTCGACGCGCTGGACGAGTCGGAGGCGCTGGGGGACGCGCTGGACGAGTCGGAGGCGCTGGGAGACGCGCTCGGGCTCGCCGAGGCGGCCTCCGCACTGGCGCTGGCGCTGGCGCTCGCACTGGCCTTGGCGATCAGCGACGCGTAGTCCACGCTCTGGTCGTCCGCGACCGCCTCGACGGACGTGCCGGCGCCCCAGTTGCTGAACTCGATCGCACCCTTGAGCGTGGCGCCCGAAGCACTCTCGACGAAGGTCTGGGCGACCGGCAGGCCGTCCTGGCGGAGCCACACGTCATAGGTGATCGAACTCACCTCGCCGCGCACCAGGTTCTGGCTGACGGTGTCCGCCTCCTCCTGGGTCAGGCCGCGGCCGACCAGGTTCGGGTCCACGGCGTCGGCGCCGCTGACGGTGCCCTGGTAGTGCAGGGTCTGCACGCCGCCGCGGGTCTCCTCGCCGACCTTGTGCAGGTCCTTGGCGGCGGTCAGCATCGTCAGGCCCTTGGTCGGGGAGGTGTTGTCGACCACGTCGGCGCCGATCGCGGCGACCTGCGGGTTGGTGTCCGGGCCGCCCAGGTCCATGCGCAGCCACGCCTTGCCGCCCATCGCGGCGGCCATCGAGGGGTCGGTGCCGGCGTTCACGAACATGACGTGGTCGGCGTACCGGATCGGCACCCCGTCCGCCGCGCTCACGGTGGTCCGGCTGCCGGTCGGCACCGTCGCCAGCGTGCCCTGCAACGCGGCCTTGTCGCCGTAGGTCGCCGTGACGTCGGTGATCTCGGTGACGTCCGACGCCTCCAGCACGGTGTGCACCTTGGCACCCGGATGCGCGGCCACGGCCCGGCCCGCCGCCTTCACCGCGTCCTGCGCGCTGAGCGAGGACAGTTGCGACAGGGACTTCGGCGTGCCGTCGGTGGCCTTCAGAGAGCAGCCGGACAGCGCGGCGGAGGCGGCCGCCGCCATGGCGACACCGGACCATATCTGCTTGCGGGGCATGAACTTTCCCACCCTTGTCAGTGAATGCGTGAACAGCGCAGTGATCCTAGCGTCGCCGCAGATCAGCCCTGGCATCGGGGCCACGGGACGGCTTCGCGGCGGCGACGCCGGGTCATTGCGCGGGGACGATGTAGGTCTGGTCGGCGGGCGGCGGGGTGACCACCAGCGGGGTGCCCCAGTCGCTCTGGGTGATGTCGCTGGTGGTCGGCCCGTCGGCGGGGTCGCCCTCTTGCGTCTGCTTGACCTCGACCGGCAGCCCGTCCTCGCCGATCCACAGGTCGATCGTGGTCTTGGTCAGCGCTTGCTGGGTCATCTGCGTGCGCTGGGCGTCCAGGTAGGCCTGGGTGAGCCCGGAGCCGGGCGGCGGAGCGGCCGGCACGGTCTGCGGCGTGAGGCTGCCCTGGATGTGCAGGACCCGACGGCCCTGCCGGGTCTCGACGCCGACCCGGTGCAGGTCGGGCATGGCCAGCGGGAGCAGCGAGCCCTGCTTCGGATCGATGCTCTGGTAGGTAGCGCCGAGGGCGGCGAAGAACGCCAGGGCCCGGTCGGAGGAGCTCTTCGGGGGCAGGTGGTCCAGGTCCAGCTTGATCCATTGCTTGCCCTGCCGGTACTCGTCGGGCAGCCCGGGACTGTCGAGGTAGACGATCGGCGCGTCAAGACGGATCTCGCCGTGCAGCGGGCTCGCACCGGGGTTGGTGAGCTGACTGACGACGGTCGAGGCCAGTGCCATCCGCTCGGTGCTCTGCACACCGTCGATGGCCTGGGTGATCTTCTTGTTGGCGAAGTCGTTGTGCACTCGGACCGTGTGCTTCGTGATCTGCGTCGCGGACGCCTTCTTCACCGCGTCGGCGGCGGTCACCGTGTCCAGGTTGATCTTCCCTCCGCCGGCGCCGACCGTTCCCGAGGACGAGCAGGCGGCGGCGAGAACTGTCGCCGCCGCCACCACGCTCAGCTTGAAAGACCGCGCGGTCCGACCCATGGCCCCCACCCCCGTGTATGTCAGAACACGGGCATCCTAGCCAGCCGCCCGCTCACGCCCACAGCTGCCCCTCGATCCGGTCCTCGGCCTCGTCCAACGTGCCCTCGTAGGCGCCGGTCGACAGGTACTTCCAGCCGCCGTCGGCGACCACGAACGCGATGTCGGCGCGCTCGCCGGCCTTCGCCGCCTGGCCGGCGATGCCCAGCGCGGCGTGCAGGGCGCAGCCGGTGGAGATGCCGGCGAAGATGCCCTCGGCGGCCAGCAGTTCGCGGGTGCGGCGCAGGGCGTCGTGCGCGCCGACGGAGTAGCGGGTGGTCAGCACCGACTCGTCGTAGAGCTCCGGGACGAAGCCCTCGTCGAGGTTGCGCAGGCCGTAGATGAGCTCGTCGTAGCGCGGCTCGGCGGCGACGATCTTCACCTCCGGCTGCTGCTCGCGCAGGTAGCGGCCGACGCCCATGAGCGTGCCGGTGGTGCCCAGGCCGGCCACGAAGTGGGTGATGGTGGGCAGGTCGGCCAGCAGCTCCGGGCCGGTGCCGTAGTAGTGCGCCAGGGCGTTGGCCGGGTTGCCGTACTGGTAGGGCATCACCCAGTCCGGGTGCTCGGCCGCCAGCTCCTTGGCCACCCGCACCGCCTCGTTGGAGCCGCCGGCGGCGGCCGAGGGGATGATCTGCGCGCCCCACATCCGCAGCAGCTGGCGCCGCTCCTCGGAGGTGTTCTCCGGCATCACGCAGACCAGCCGGTAGCCCTTGAGCTTGGCCACCATCGCCAGGCCGATGCCGGTGTTGCCGGAGGTCGGCTCCAAGATGGTGTCGCCGGGCTTGAGGCGGCCCTCCTTCTCGGCGTTCTCCACCAGCGCCAGGGCCACCCGGTCCTTCACCGAGCCGGTCGGGTTGCGGTCCTCCAGCTTCGCCCACAGCCGCACCTGCGGCGACGGGGACAGCCGGGGCAGCCCGATCAGCGGGGTGCCCCCGACGGAGTCCAGCAGCGAGTCGTAGCGCATGGCGGCGGGCTCAGCCGCCGGCGACGGCCGGCAGCACGGTGACCGCGTCGCCGTCGGTGAGCGGCGTGGCCAGGCCGTCGATGAACCGCACGTCCTCGTCGTTCTTGTAGACGTTCACGAACCGGCGCAGCTGCCCGTTCTCGAGCAGGCGGTCGCCCAGGCCCGGATGCCGGGTGTCGAGGTCGCTGATCAGCTCGGACAGGGTGGCGCCGGTGGCCTCGACGCGCTTGGCGCCGTCGGTGTAGGTGCGCAGGATGGTCGGGATCGACACAGAGACGGACATGGCCGGTCTTCTCCTTGGGAGGAAAGGCGGAACGGGGCGGACGGGGGCGAGGTGGGCCTTGCGTCGTGGAAGATGACGCGGGCTCAGACGCCGCGGCGACACAGCGCGCTGGCCAGCCGGCCGAAGTCGACATGGCGGCGCGCGACGAGCAGCACCGTCGGGTCCATGCCGGGAGAACGCATGTCCCCATGATATTCATCCCGACACGGTGCCGGGGCCCGCTCCCGAGCGGTGAGACCCCCGCTATCATCGCGCTCACGGCGCGTTAGAGGGGGCACACCACCGTGACGCAGGGCGTGGCGCAGAGCACGTTCGAGTTCCTGATCGAGATCGGCGACCGGATCCCGGACGGGTACCGGCTCACCCTCGGCTATCCCGACCCCGACTCCCCCACCGGCTCCGGCGGCCACAGCGGACTGGCGCTGCTGGACCCGGCCGACGCCGCGCTGCGCGCCCAGCTGGCGATGCTGCCGACCATGGTGCTGGCCTCGGCGGCCCGCTCCCGGCTGGCGGTGAGCCCGATGGAGCAGGCCGCGCGCGCCGTCGGCGACCAGCTGTTCCGGGCCCTGACCGGCGGCGAGACGCTGGGCGAGCTGGCCCGGCT
>JABFXP010000244.1 GCA_013361685.1 Catenulispora sp. | reverse complement strand
GGCCTCCACGGAGAACCAGGACCCGTCCAACGGCGAGATCATGCTCGACTTCAGCGTGATGGCCCCGCTGCCGCACCAGAGCCAGCGTCCGTCCAACACCGGCAGCGGCTACACCGACCTGCTCGGGGTGGCCCCCGGTGCGCAGTACCGGCTGGTCGTGCCCTCGGCGCCGACCCCGGACCAGATCCGCGTCGCGCTGCTGGCCGCCGCGCGCCAGAGCCCGCGGCCGAACGTGATCAACGCCAGCCTCGGCTTCGGCACCGACAGCCAGGGCTTCCCGGGCCGCTACCTGGAGGACGACCCCTCGATCGAGGCCACGGTCGCCCAGATCGTGCACCAGTACGGCATCACGGTCTCCATCGCCGCCAACGACGGCACCCGGCTGTACACCCCGACCGCGGTCGGCCCGGACGGCGGCAGCACCCCGACCGACCTGGCGCACTCCGCGCACCAGGCGACCACGATCGACGACGACGCGATGTCCACCACCCCCAGCCGGGTCCAGGACAGCGGTGCCATCGCGGCCGGCGGCACCACCACCGACGACACCCTGGGCTCCGGGCCCGCGGGCGCCGCGACCGTCGCGCAGACCCGCATCACCGGCAGCGGCGACTTCTCCTCCGGCATGGGCTCGCGTATCAACCTCTCGGCACCCAGCGACAACATCCCGGCCTTCTACCACGCCGAGGGCATGACGGCGGCGAACGTCGCCGTGAGCCTGACCGGCGGCACCTCGGCCGCGGCCCCGGAGATCGCGGCCTCGGCGGCCGTGGTCGACGCCGCCGCGAAGCTGACCGGCCGGACCCTGACGCCGGAGCAGATCAGGGACCTGCTGGTGCACACCGCGCGCACCGTGGCCACCCCGCCGCAAATCGACCGGAGCCTGAACGTCGGTCCGCAGGTGGACCTCACCGCGGCCGTCGAGCGCCTGCTGACGGCCCGCCACGATGACGCCACCGACAAGGTCGTCAGCGCGGCCGGCACCGACGCCACCGCCGAGAGCACCGACAGCACCACCACCCACAGCGCGACGAAGATCGTCCGCCTCGGCGTCCAGCACCACCAGTTGCTCGGGCAGGAGGGCGGGGAGTTCCTGGAGAGCACCGACCCGGCCTCCATCGACCTGGCCGGCCCGACCGACGGCCGCAACGAGAAGACCGGCGAGGGCCTGGTCGGCCCGATCACCTTCGCCGCCGACGTGGTCAATGCCGGACACGGCGCCCGGTACCGGCTGACCGTGGGCTCGAAGACGTTCGACTCCGACACCCCGGCCATCCGCCTGACCCCGACGCAGCTGCTGACCGCCGCCGGTCTGCCGGTGGTCTCCACGGCCCCGCGCACCGTCTCGGTCCGCTTCGACGTCCTGAACCACGGCCGCAGCACCGCCTCGATCACGCAGTCGGTCACCCTCAGCGCGACCGACGGCACCTACATGGAAGCCCAGGCGCCGACCGCCCCGGCGACCGTCGCCGCGGGCCAGGACGTGACCGTCCACTACGACCTGACCGGCGTGCGGAACGTCAAGAAGCCGACCCTGGCGGTCTCGACCGTCGGCCACTGGAGCCCGCTGCTCGCGCCGCTCTACAACAACGCCTGGACCACCCCGCTCACCGGCACCTCCGGCGACGTGACGATCCCCGCCTCGGTGTTCGCCTCCGGCGGCGGCATCTACGGCATCACGATCATCCAGGACGACTCCAACCCGCAGTACCCGCTCTACGGCGAGTCCGCGCCGATCCGCGTCGCCGGCTTCACCGCCGACCGCCGCGCCGACGCGCCGACCCTGGCCGCCGGCAGCACGCGCCGCGGCGACTCGGCCGGCTCGGAGGACTCGGCCGATTCCTCCGAGTCGCCCTCGTTCGGCCACCAGGCCGAGGTCTCGCGCACGGCGTCCAGCTTCAGAGTGCGCTACTCCGTGGACTCGGTCCCCGGCGCGTCCGGCGCGATGCTGGAGATCTCCGCCGGCGCGCCGACGCTGTGGAACTCGCTGAACACCTTCACCGCGCAGAACGGCACCGCCCGGGACGCCGACGGCTTCGACGCCGGCTCGGTGATCTACCAGCGGCTCCCGGGGAGCTCCGGAGCGGTGACGCTGGACGCGCTCAAGCTGGGCCTGGCCACCGCCTCGCAGTTCAATGTGCGGGTCCTGCCGATCGGCAGCGACGGCAAGGCCGCCGGCCAGGCCTCGCCGTCCTCGACGCTGGTCGTGGACGACGGCGTGCCGCCGGCCGGCGGTGCGGTCGCGGACTTCACGGCCAAGGGCGCCGACTCGGTGGCCGTAGTGACCGACGCCGCCGATGCCGGCGAGTCCGTCCGGCACTACGACCCGGCCACCGGGACGTACGGATCGGTGATCGCCTCCGACACGACGCAGGCCGGCCCGTACGCGCTCATCGGCGTGGACGACTCGGCGCACCGCGTGGTCCTGATGCACACCCTGAACCAGGACTCGTACCAACTGGAGGTCCGCAACCTGTCCGACGGCAGCCTGGTCGGCACGCCGCAGGTCATGCGGAACGACCCGGGCCTGGTGATCGGCGGCCGGGTGGACGCCACCACGCATAAGGCGTGGGTGCTCCAGTGGGTCTCCCCCGACTACCACGACGAGCTGCTCGACCTGGACGTCACCACCGGCACGGCGGGTACCCCGATCGAGCCGGACGCCACCGCGCAAGCGAAGCGCGCCTACTACGACGGCATCGACGTGGACGCCGGCACCGGCACCGTCCAGCTCGCGCACCTGGCCGACAGCTCGATGTGCTTCGGCGCCTCGGCGAACGCGGTACTCGACGTCAGCGAGGCCACCGGCGCGGTCAGCGTGTCCGCCACGTCCAACCCGGTGTGCGGCACCAACTTCGCCTCGGCGCAGGACGGCTCGAAGGCCGCTCTGCTGAACTACCAGAGTTTCAGCGTCAACTTCCTGAGCCACCTCACGCTGAACATGATCGACGAGAAGACCCTGGCCAACACCGGCGGCGGCACGCTGCGCCAGCAGATGGCCGGCGCCCTGGCGCTGGACAGTGCGCACCACGTGGCGCTGATCGCCTACGCCAGCCCGCAGCCGCTGTCGGTCTACGGCCACCCCGGAGGGATTCTGACCGACAGCAACTCCCGCGGCCAGATCGACGAGGTCGACACCGACACCGGCAAGGTGCTCAAGACCGTGTCGGCCTTCGAGTTCACCCACGGCTTCGGCGGCCCGCTGACCTCCACCGCCGAGCAGGACATCCAGATCGACCCCAAGACCCGGACCGGGTTCACCTACGGGCCCGGCTGGAGCCAGATCGAGCAGTTCTCCTACTGATACACCGCCCCTCGGGG
>JABFXP010000561.1 GCA_013361685.1 Catenulispora sp. | reverse complement strand
TTGATCCAGCTCGGTTTCTTCTCGATGGGGACGGCGCTGTTGCGGACCTCAAGCCGGAGCAGCTTGCGGCCTTCGGGTTCTGGGGTGACGGCCGTCACTTCGAGTCTCCTTGCGAGCGGGATACAGCTGTTTCCTGTGATTACCAGCCTACGCGGGCCGCGGGCTATTCCTTCACCGCGCCGACCAGGCCCGGCGCCTGGGATTGCGTGGCGAGCACGTCCGCGTAGTGCTTGGCGACCAGCGGCGCGACCTCGTCCACGGTGACGTGCCGGCCGAGCTCGGCGGACAGCGACGTGACGCCGGCGTTCCGGATGCCGCAGGGGATGATCTTGTCGAACCAGGCCAGGTCGACGTCGCAGTTCATCGCGAAGCCGTGCATGGTCACGCCCTTGGCCACCCGCACGCCGATCTGCGCCAGCTTGCGGTCGGCCCGGCGCTGCCCGGCGTTCGAGGGCGCGTACTCCGGGCCGGCCAGCCGCGGGTCGAACTCCTCGTCCTCCTCCACCGGCGCGCCGACCGTCCGGAGCTGGAGGTTCAGCCCGCCGAGGTCCTGGCGCTCGATCTCCTCGCCGAGGATCCACACACCGCTGCGGCCGTGCACCCGGGTGGTCTCCAGGCCCAGGTCGGCGCAGGCCCGGATCATCGCCTCCTCCAGGCGGCGGACGTGGCCGACCACGTCCATCGCCTCCGGCAGCCGCACGATCGGGTAGCCGACCAGCTGGCCGGGGCCGTGGAAGGTGATGCGGCCGCCGCGGTCGACGTCCAGGACCGGGGTGCCGTCGGTGGGCCGCTCCTGCGGGGAGGTGCGGCGGCCCGCCGTGAACACCGGCGGGTGCTCCAGCAGGATCAGGGTGTCGGCGATCTCGTCGGCCACCCGTTTGGCGTGGATCTCACGCTGGAGATCCAGAGCCGCCAGATACGGAACGGCCTCCGCGCCGAAGCCGGCGCGGAGGACCGAGATTCCAGGTTGTTCAGACACCCTTCAAGAGTACGCCCGGCTCTGCGGCGCCCTTGGCGAGCGTCAGGACTGCTGCAGCACACCCAGGGTGACGTTCACCGTCTGGTTCTGCCCGTCCCGGGTGTAGCTGACCGCGACCGTGTCGTTCGGCCGGTGCGAGCGCACCGCGGCGGCCACGTCGGCGTAGGAGTAGACGAGGCGGTCGCCGACCTTGGTGAGGACGTCGCCGGCCTTCAGGCCCGCCTTCTCCGCCGGACCGCCGGAGACGACCTGCTCCACCTTGTAGCCCTTGGCGGTGCGGGTGTTGGTGTCGCTGCTGCCCGTCTGCTTCACGCCGAGCGAGGCGATCTGCGCGGGCTTGCCCTGGGCCAGCGCGTCCACGATCGGCAGCGCCTCGCTGATCGGGATCGCGAAGCCCAGGCCGATCGAGCCGGCCTGCTGCGAGCCGCCCAGGCCGCCGGAGGAGCTGTTGGAGGCGATCGCCGAGTTGATCCCGATGACGTTGCCCTGCATGTCGGTCAGCGGACCGCCGGAGTTGCCGGGGTTGATCGCGGCGTCGGTCTGCACCGCGTCCAGGACGACCGGGGCGGTGGTGTTCTCGCCCTGGGTCTCCAGCGGCCGGTTCAGGGCGCTGACGATCCCCGAGGTCACGGTGCTGGTCAGGCCGAGCGGCGAGCCGATCGCCACCACCTGCTGGCCCACGGCCAGGTTCTTGGAGTCGGCGAACGAGGCCTTGGTCAGGCCGGAGACCCCGTCGGCCTTGATCACCGCCAGGTCGGCCCGCGGCTCGGTGCCGACGATGTGCGCGGTCGCGGTCTTGCCGTCGTTGAAGGTGACGGTGATGGTCGCCGGGCCGCTGTTCGAACCGCTGTTGTTGTTGCCGTTGCCGCCGCCGAACGGGTTGCCGTTCTGCTGCTGCTGGTTGTCGTTGTTGTTGTTCGAACCGCTGCTGCTGGCCGCGGCCACCACGTGGTTGTTGGTGACGATCAGGCCGTCGGCGCTGTAGATGATGCCGGTGCCCTCGTCGCCGCTGCCGTCGGAGGTGCTGACCTGGATGTCGACCACGCTGGGCATGACCGCCGAGGCCACCTGGGTGACCGACCCGGGGGTGTTCAGCGCCGTGTTGTTGGTGTTCAGCGGCGCGCGGCCCCCGCTCGTGGTGGCCGCCGCCGTGCTGCCGTTGTCCTTGACCGCGTAGGTCACCGCGGTGCCGACGCCGCCGCCGATCAGACCGGCCACCAGGGCCACGGTGACCAGCAGCTTGCCCGCGCTGGACGCCTTACGCTCGGCGGGGGTGCCGGGGGGCGTGTAGGGCGGGAAGGTCTGGGCGTCGGTCGGGTGGGCCCAGTTCGGCGGGGGAGTCGGGCCGGGGCCGAGGTGGGTGCCTTCGCCGTTGCCGTTTCCTCCGTTGCCGGCGCCGACTCCGACCTGCTGGGCGGCGTGCTGCTGGGCGGCGGGGCCGAACGCGGCGCCGGGCTGGGCCGGCTGTGCGGACTGCGCCGGCTGGGACGCCTGCGCGGCCTGCGTCTGAGCCTGGGCGGCCGGGTCCGGCTGCGCGGCCGGGACCGTCGGCTGGACCAGCGTCTGCTGCTCGCCGGCCGGGACCGCGTCCTGCTTCGGGGGCACGCCTCCACCGGTCGGGAGGGACGCCGTCATGGCGTTGGGGTCCTGCCCCCCGGAGCCGCCGGCCGCGGCGGGATTCGCGCCGAAGCTGTCGTTCACGTCCTGGTGCGCCGGGTCGCCTGCGCGGTTGTCGCCCAGGCCGCCGACGCCGCCTGCGTTGCTCGAGGGTTCGTTCATATCGAGGAGCTTCGCCTGTTCACCTTAAGAGCTGCTGAGACCCGGTCAAGAGGTGACCGAAAAGACACCAGGAGTCTGCGTGTTCCCGCAGGCGTGTTCCTGGCTTACCGACCTTATGCCGTTCCGCGGGCGGCGGGGTCGTTAGGCACGTCGGAAGACCGTGCGACGGTTCGCATGGCCGATCGGCGACTCCTGAATCGATCTTCAGGGACCGGTGCGAGAGCTTTCTCAGGTTCCGGTTACGGCACCCGGTCTGGGAGACGTCACGCGGTCGGAGGAGCCGAACCGCCGCCGTCGCTGTTCGGGGTCTCGGTCGGCCGCCCCGGCAGCCACAGTCCCAGCAGCGCGCCGCCGCCCGGCGCCCGCGCCGCCGCGACCCGCCCGCCGTGGTTCTCAGCGGCCTGCCGCACGATCGCCAGGCCCAGTCCGGAGCCCGGCATGGTGCGGGCCTCGGGGGAGCGGTAGAAGCGCTCGAAGACGTGCGGCAGGTCGGCGTCGGCGATGCCCGGCCCCTCGTCGGAGACCTGGAGCAGGCCGTCGGTCAGGCGCACGGTGACCGTGCCGTCCTCCGGGCTCCACTTGGCGGCGTTGTCCAGCAGGTTCGTCACGGCGCGCTCCAGCGTCGCCGGATCGCCCTCCAGGAACCACGGCTCGACCTGGATGTCGAACTTCAGATACGGCGCGCGCCGCCGGACCCGGTCCACAGCCTGGCGCACGATGTCGCCGAGGTTCACCGGCTCCGGCGCGGCCTGGGGCTTGGCGTCGCGGGACAGCTCCACCAGGTCGCCGACCAGCAGCGACAGCTCCTCCATCTGGGCCCGTACGTCGCCGATCAGTTCGGCGCGGTCGGCTTCGCTTATCTGGGGCCGAGGCGAGCCCGGTGCCTGCGGCGACCCCGGCGTGCCGTTCTCCGACCCGGAGCCGAAGACCTGGGCCAGCAGGTCGATGTTGGTGCGCATCGAGGTCAGCGGGGTGCGCAGCTCGTGGCCGGCGTCGGCGATCAGGCGGCGCTGGTGGTCCTGGGAACGGGCCAGAGCGGTCAGCATCGCGTTGAAGCTGGTGGCCAGCCGGGCCAGTTCGTCGGTGCCCTGCACCTCGATCGGCCGCAGGTCGCCGGTCCTGGCGACGTACTCGGTGGCCTCGGTGAGGCGGTCCACGGGGCGCAGGCCGGTCCGGCCGACGGTGATGCCGGCGCTGCCGGCCACCGCGATGCCGGCGATGCCGACCAGGATCGAGACCAGGGTGAGCCGGCCGAGGGTCTGCTGGGTGTCGTGGGTGGACTGCGCGAGCAGCACGGCCTTGCGGTCGTTCGGCGACTCCGGGTTCTGCGCCACCGGCACGGTCACGGTGCGGACGCGGATCCCGTTGTCGAGGGTGATGGTCCGGAACGAGGTGCCGCTGTTGTTGGCGGCCACCGCGAGGTCGGCCGCCGTCCGGGGGATCTTCGGTCCGGTGGAGTTGTTGATCCGGTAGGACTGGTCGTCGGCGTTGAAGACGACCACCGTGGTGTCGCCATAGCTCGGCAGGTCGTAATAGGGCAGCCGCTGTCCCACCTGTTCGGCCAGGTCCTCCTGGTTGCGGACCATCTGCGCGGCCTGGGTCGCGTGGTTCACCAGCGTCGAGTCGGTCTGGCTCAGGATCTGGTTGCGCACCGTCACCAGGGCCGCGATCGAGGCCAGCGCGACGCTCACGCCCACCGCGATCATCACCAGCGCCGTGATCCGGGTGCGCAGCGGGACGTGCGACATCAGCTCCGTGACTTTGGCCCGCAGACGCTCATACGGTCCCGGATGGTGCTCCTGCCCTTGCTGCTCGGCGGTGGCGAACGGGTTCACGGCGCCGTCTCGCGCAGGGAATACCCCACCCCTCGGACGGTGTGGATCAGCCGCGGCAGCTCGTCGATCTCGGTCTTGCGGCGCAGGTAGCCGACATAGACCTCGAGGGAGTTGGCGGTGGTCGGGAAGTCGTAGCCCCAGACCTCCTCGAGGATCTGCGCGCGGGTCAGCACCTGCCGGGGGTGCCGCATCAGCAGCTCCAGCAGGTTGAACTCGGTGCGGGTGAGGCGCACCGGCTTGCCGGCCCGGGTCACCTCGCGGGTGGCCGGGTCCAGGGTGAGGTCGGCGAAGGCCAGCGGCGCGTCCGACTGGTCGGCCAGCGTGCCCTGGGTGCGCCGCAACAGCGCGCGCAGCCGGGCCAGCAGCTCCTCCAGCGCGAAGGGCTTGGGCAGGTAGTCGTCGGCCCCGGCGTCCAGTCCGGCGACCCGGTCCGGCACCGCGTCGCGCGCGGTGAGCAGCAGCACCGGCAGGTCCTCACCGGCCGAACGCAGGCGCCGGCAGGTCTCCAGCCCGTCCAGCCGGGGCATCATGACGTCGAGCACGACCGCGTCGGGCCGCCGCTTCGCGATCGCCTCCAGCGCCTGCATCCCGTCCGCCGCGAGCTCGACCTCGTAGCCGTTGAAGGCCAGCGAGCGGCGCAGCGAGTCCCGGACCGCCTGGTCGTCGTCCACCACGAGGATGTGCATGGCCGCATTCTGCCCCGCCCGGTTGAGAAAGCGCTGAGATCACCGCGACTTTTCCTCAGCTCCCCGCCCGACCCCCACGCCTGCGGATTAGGCCGTTAGAGGGATCCAAGTTATCCACACCCCACCTTTATCCACAGACAGTCATGTCAAGGTCGCGCACAGTACCCGCCACTCGGCACAGTATCCGTCATGGATCACGACCTCACCCCGGCCCCCGAGCCCGGCGCCCCCACCGCCGGCCCCCCGGAGACCGGCACCCATAACCCGTCCGGCCCCCTCGCCGGCACCCCCTCCACGCCCCCGGGCCCCGCCCGCGGCGCGGATCCGGGCAGCGGCCGTGGTGGTGCTCCGCGCGTCGGCCGCGACGGCGGGGATCCGGGCACGGATCGATGCGGCGCCGAGTCGGGCGGCCTCGGCCCGACGGCCCGTGGCTCCGCCGGTCTCGACGCTGAGGCCGAGCCGTTCTCGGCCGCTGATCCGGGTGCGGACCGATACGGCGCCGACCTGGATGGCCTCGGTCCGACGGTCCGTGGCTCCGCCCGTGCTGACGCGGAGGCGGAGCCGTTCTCGGCCGTCAGCCCCGCCCCCGGCGCGACGGTGCGTCTCGCCTCACCGGGCTCGGTGGTGGCCTCGATCCCGCTGCTGTTCGGCTTCCACCCGGACAACAGCCTGGTGGTGCTCGGCATCGGCGGCGCGGCGGGCGGCGGGCGCTATATCCGCCACGGCGTCCGCATCGACCTGGACGAGATCCGCGGCCGGGAACGCGCCGCCGCGCTGGAACTGGCGGCCCGCCTGCGCGACCACGAGGCCGAGATCGCCATCCTGGTCGCCTTCGGCCCCCGCGCCGCCACCGGCGCCAAAGCCCGCCCCGACCACTGCCGCAAACTCATGGCCGCCTTCCGCGCCCAGATCGAGGCGGCCCCCACCGAGGAACGCGTCACCGTCGTCGACGCCCTCTACACCTGCAACAACCGCTGGTGGTCCTACATGTGCCGCAACCCCCGCTGCTGCCCCACCACCGGCACCCCGGTCCCCGCCGAAGCGCCCCCGGCCCTGGCCACCGCCATGTCCACCCGCGGCCACACGGTCTACCCCACCCGCGAGGCCCTGGACGCCACCCTCGCCCCCTACCCCCCGGACGTCCTGGCCCGCGCCGCCGCGGCTGTGGAGCCCCTGGACCCCGCCTGGTACGACACCGACGCCGGCCTCGCCTCCGCCCGCCGACTCATGGACTCCCTGCTCGTTCGCTGCGGCGACCCGGCAGCCGCCCCGCCTGCCGCCGCCACCCAAGCGGCCGCGGCTTCCGCACCCGCCCCCAACCGCAGCCGCACCGCCGCCGCTGAATCCCCACGTCGCCGTGGCCGCTCGGTCACCGTCGCCATCCCCGACGCCGACGCCGACGCCGACGCCGCTGCCACGCGTCGCATTCGTGCGGCTGCCGCCGAGCCACCGCGTCGTGGCGGCTGCGCGACCCATGCCGCAACCGAGGCTTCCGCCACGCGTCGTTCCCGTTCGGCTGCCGCTGAGTCTTCGAGTCGTCGTGGCCGCTCGGCCAGCGCCGGCACGAGCCGCCCCCGCGCCGCCGCTGCCGAATCGCCACGCCGCCGTGGACTCTCAGTCACGGCCTCCATCGAGCGGCCACCAAATGCGCGCGCGCTGAGCGCCGAAGCCAGTGCCAAGCCTGCTACCGCCAGTGCCGACAAGGCAGCAGCCGCCCCGGCCCGCCGACCCCGGGTCGCCGCCGCCGAGCCCCCGCGCTCGACCCGTCGCGGCCCGTCCGTCACCGCCACCGCCACCGCCGACGCCGCCATCCCCGCTGCCCGTTCCGCCGGCCGCCGGGCCAACCGAGTCCCGGCGCTCGGCGCTCGTGCGGAAGAGACCGGCGCCGCGAACGCCGACGCGCCGATGATCAGCGACGCAGAGGTGGCCCAGCTGCTGATCGCGCTGCTCAACTGGCGGGTCCGTGACTACCTGGCCTGCGCCGCCGCGACGGAGGACTCCGCCAAGCGTTTGCTGCGGCTGTGCACGGAGCTGGCGCGGCGGGCACCGCATCCTGAGCTTCGTCTCGCCCCCTACGCGCTGGCGGCGTGGGCGGCGTGGGCGATCGGCCGGCCGTCGGTCGCGCAGTGCGCGGTCGATCGGGCGCTGGCCATTGATCCCGAGTACAAGTTCGCCTCGCTGATCCGCGCCGGTCTGCACCACGCCATCGATGGCGAGGGTGTGCGCGAGTCCGCCGCCAATACGCGACGCGACTTGTTCGGCGAGGTCGTCGTCGACTTCGACACCGATCCGGACGCTGCTCCGGCCCCCGTTCCTTCTCAGCGTTCGACCGAATCCGTCCCACAAAACACCAACCCAGACACCCACACAGACCTGGAGGTCCCATGAACATCCGCATAGAGCAAGTCGGCACCCCGGCCCCGGAGCCGAACCGCCGGACGCGCCGCCGTCTGCCTCGAGGCCTCGGGAATGCCCGACGTCTCGCCGCGCAGATCATGCTTCGCCCGAATGACAAGCCGAGCCCGTCTCGTTCGCTGAGCCTGGCGCGCCGCGGCACTTCCACTCTCGCGCTGGCGGCGGCGGCGCTGGCGGTCCCGGTGCTGCCCAGTACGGCTGTCGCGGCCACCGCGCCCGACGGCATGCCCATGGCCCCCGCGCCGTTCGTCCGGCACCACCTCCCGCACGGCATGCTCTTCCCCGGCCCGGGAGGCGTGACGTTCCAGTCCTGGGCCGCCTCCGGCTGGTCGCTGGACGCGCCGCCTTCGACGGTCGACCCGCGCTGCCTGGTCATCCCGCACCACCACCGGTGCACGCCGTGGATGTACCACCCCGACACCCCGATCCGGCTCGCCGGCCCCGGCCCCGATGCCGCCACCAGCGCCGACAGCCGCCCCACCATCGAGGGCTTCCGCGTACCTCACATCAGCCCCCGCGTAGTCGGTGAGCCCGACGCCCCCGACCCGATGTCCGACCTGCCACGTCCGGAGCCGTCGCCCGAGCCGCAACCCGACGAATCCACGACCCTCCCGGCCGCCGCCCGCGCACGCCCGATCCCGGTGTCCGTCGTGGAATCGGGCACGGCCCAGGGCGCACCCCAGAATTCGGCCCAGAACTCGAACCAGGGCACAACGCCCGCAACTCGCGCCACGAACGCGGTCAAGAAGCCGACCGCCTCACCGTGCCTGCGCGCGGCCTACCTCGCCGGCAAGGATCGCCGCATGCTGGCGCACCTGCGCCCGGCCGTCGACGCCATGGGCGTCATCGTCAACAACCGCCACACAGCGTGTGCGGCGATGGTCGACTACCTCTCCCAGTCCCGCGCCTAATGAACGGCGCCACCCACCTCGCGCGCGCCCGCCTCATCGCGGGCCGCGCGGTCCACCGCCTCGTCGCCGGCGTCCGCCGCCAGTTCGGCCGCCCAGCCCCGGTGCTCCTGCTCCGCCCACCGCCGCGTCACCCACCCGGTCCGCATCCCCACGCGCGCCTGCCGGTCGTTGACGGCGAACCAGATGTGGCCGATCAGCACGAACCCGATCGCCAGCGCCAGCCAGTCGTGCACGAACGTGGCCCCGGTCCGCATCGACACGCCGACCAGGTGCGGGAACCACATCAGGGTCCCGGTCCCGGCCATCACCAGGATCGCCCCGCACTGGAACGCGGCGTTCAGCTTCTGACCGGCGTTGAACTTGCCCACCGGCAGCGCCAGTTCGTGGGCGCGCTCCGACCGCCAGGCGCGCTTCTTCAGCCAGGTCCGGTCGGTCTCGCTGTGCCGGCCGAGACGCCGCACGTCTGCCCGATACGCTCGCGAGAACAGCCCGGCCGCCATCGGGATGGGAAGGCCCCACCCGCTGTAGAGATGGATCAGGGCGATGGTCGGACGGTGCCCGATCCGCACCGACAACGACGGCAGGTACAGCACCGCGCCGGTCACGATCAACGTCAGCATCAGTGTCGCGGTCACCCGGTGCACGTAGCGCTCGGCCCGCGTGAACCGCTCGATCCGCGAGTCCCGCACAGCCTTCGAGTCCCGCACGCCGCGCGTCTCCTGCGCATCCTGCAACTGCACAGCTTGCACGGTCTGCACGTCCCGCGAGCGTGCCGAACTCGCCGCCGCCCCGTCATCTTGGGCCCGACCGCCGCCGTCCTCAGCTCGTCGGGACATCGCCGCTCCGTCCATTCGACTTCCCGACCCACGCGTCGACGTCATACCCGAAGTTCTCCCAGTAGCCGGGCTGGACCCGGTCCACGACCTGGATCTCCGACAGCCACTTGATGCTCTTGTAGCCGTACATCGGCGCCGCGTACAGCCGCACCGGCCCGCCGTGGTCGTGGGTCACCGGCCCGTTCAGCATCCGCGTCGCCACCAGCATGTCCGGGTTCTGCGCCTGGTCCAGGGTCAGCGACTCGGTGTACGTCCCGTCGAACGACACGAACCGCAACGCCTTCGCCGAGCTCTGCACCCCCGCCAGCGCCAGCATGTCCCGCAGCCGCACGCCGCTCCACGGCACCTTCGGCACCCGCCACCCGGTCACGCACTGGAAGTCCCGTACCAGGTCGGTCTGCGGCAGCCCCGCCAGGTCGGCCAGCGAGTACCGCTGCGGCCGGTCCACCAGCCCGGTGACCGAAAGCCGATATGTGTTCGGATCGGCCTTCGGCACGCCTCCGGTCACCGTGTAGAAACGCCACTCGTCGCCCAACGGAAGGAGGTTCGTCAGCCCCGTCGGATCATGCTGGGCCACGCCGGCCAGGAAACGCTGGACGGCGGCCCCGCCGACCACGCCGAGGGTGCCCAGACCCACGACTCCGAACACCACGCGCCGCCCGACCGGCCGCCCCTCCCACTCGGGCCGGTCGGGCACCCCGCCCCTGCGGCCGCCCGTGCCGTCGGCCTTGGCCGAACTCAGGGCGGCGTCGTCTGCCTCAACCACGAGACCATCACATCACCGCAGGTCATGAAGCACCACCACGAGGTGATGACGTTCTCGGGTTCGTAATAAATCCGCCACTGATTCCACCACCGATGTGGCTGTCGCCACGGAAAGGAGCGCAGACTGCTTAGTCGGTACGCCTCGACACAGTCCACTTTGGGAGCCCACTGCGTGAACCCGCCGTCCTCCATCCCGCGCCGCGACAACCATGAGACCTTCGACCAGTTGTTCGCGGAGGGCGCCGCGGCGGTGCTCGCCGGCGAGCACCGCATCGAGGTCCCGCCCGAAGGGGGTGGACGCCGCTACGGCGTGTCGGCAGTACTGCGGCCCGACCCCTGGTCGGCGGCGGCTCTCGAGGTCGTCGCCCGGGAAGCCGCGGCGGTGGCCGGCGACGGCCATTGGCTGACCGGTGCCGTCCGCAGTTCGCACCTGACGATGCGGGCGCTGGAGTGGCCGCGTGACGAGCAGGTCCCGAGCGGCGATCCGTGCGTCGCGCGGTACGTCGCGGCGTTGCGCACCGCCGTGCGGGACGTCGGGCCGCTGGCGTTCACCGTCACCGGCCTGACGTTGACCACGGTGTCGGTGATGGCGTGCGCCCTGCCCGTGGACGACGCCCCGGACCGGTTGTCCGCCGCCTATGCCGAAGCCCTCGGCCCGGACGCGTGGCTGGAGCGCGACCTCGGCTTCCACCGCAGCATCTGGCACCTCAACGTCCTGCACTTCGCCGCGCCGGTCCAGCACCCCCGCGCCCTGGTCGACTGGGTCGCCGACCGCCGGACCTGCACGCCGATCCCGGTCCGGGTCGCCGAGATCGAGATCGCCGCTTGGCGGTTCGTCGGTGACGGGATGACCCCGGTGCGTCTGGCGGCGGTGCCGGCACCGGGACTCTCGCCACGTTGACGAGAGCCGTCGGCGCCGGCGGCGCGGTGATGCGGCAGTTGGGGCCGGTCGGCGGTTAGGGCCGCTGACGTCGACGATGCCGGTTCGAATCCAGCATCAGCCGTAGGGCGTCGGCTCGCCACCATGCTGGCTGGGATGCCAGGACGTCGGACCACGGCTGGTCCGGATGCAGGCCGTACTTCCGCAGCGCCGAAGCGCGCACTTGGAGCTGGTAGACGCCGAACCAGTGGCCGTCAGGGCGTTTTCCGCACATCAGATTCACGAGGATGTCGCCGGTGTCGAACGGCATCCAGTCCATACCGTGATCAAGCAGTCAATCAGCGATCACGTGACGGGGGGAGGGGCAGTCCGGGAGGTTCTCGTACCACTTCAAGGTGACCCACTCAGGGTCCTCAATCGCCATGGCTTCGATGATAGGCCGGTCCGGGCGGGTGTTCGCCCCGTTAACGTTCTGACCGCGGGCGTTGCCCCGTCGGTCGACCCCAGTTCTCGTCACCCTGACGACATCACGCTACGATGAACGGATGCCACAGCACCTCGACCAACCCTCCGGCCAGGTCTACGACCCGTCCGCCTACCCGCCGTTCGCGGTGACGGTGGACCTGGTGGTGCTGACCGTCGGGGAGCAGGGGCTGAGCGTGCTGGCGGTGCGGCGCGGGGAGGCGCCGTACGCGGACCGGTGGGCGCTGCCGGGCGGGTTCGTGAAGCCGGACGAGAGCCTCGGCGACGCGGCGGTGCGCGAACTGGCCGAGGAGACCGGGCTCGGGCTCCAGGTCGCGGTGCACGACACGCAGGGCCTGCCGGACCACGGCGTGCACCTGGAGCAGCTCGCGAGCTACGGCGACCCGCACCGTGACCCACGGATGCGAGTGGTGTCGGTGGCGTATCTGGCGCTGGCGCCGTTGACGTCGCTGGAGCAGGGCGTGGCGGGTCGGCCGTTCCCGTCGGCCGGGGGCGACGCGCGCGCGGCGGCGTGGATGCCGGTCGCCGACCTGCCCGATTCGGAGGGGCTGGCGTTCGACCACGGCCGGATCCTGGCCGACGGGGTCGAACGCGCCCGGTCGAAGATCGAGTACTCCTCCCTGGCCGCCGCGTTCTGTCCGCCGGAGTTCACGGTGGGGGAGCTGCGCAACGTCTACGAGGCGGTGTGGGGGGTGTCGCTCGACCCCCGGAACTTCCATCGCAAGGTCACCGGCACGCCCGGCTTCCTCGTGCCGACCGGTGGCACCACGTCGCGGCAGGGAGGGCGCCCCGCGCAGCTGTTCCGGCGGGGGACCGCCACG
>JABFXP010000687.1 GCA_013361685.1 Catenulispora sp. | reverse complement strand
ACCAGCTCGACCCGGCCCTGGTGCCAGGCGCACCGACGCCGATCAACGTCCTGTGGCTTGTGAACAACGGTTACCTAGCGCGTATCGGCTGAGAACGCGACCGAGCATGGCCCGCGGCCCAGCCCAGCCCAGCCCAAAGACTCTGGCCACGAACCGCCCAAGCGCTGATCATCGAGCCGTGCGTGAGTTCCCGGCCTATGCGGCGGCGCTGCTGTTGGGCCTGTGGGGAGTCAGCCACGCCTGGCCGACCAGGCGGGTGGCGGCCGGGTTCGGGCCGACAGCGACGTTACGTCATGGGTCTACCGGATCACGGCAGTAGCGCTGCTCGTGATTGGAGCGGTGACCGGCGCGACTGGGGCCAGGACACCGGTCGTCTGGTTCAAGGTCTGCGTCGGCCTGATGGCCGTTTGTGCGGGGCTGCTCATCGGGGCCAGTTTCGCCTGACCCACGCCGGGCCCACGCAGCCGCGGCGGGAACAGCCTGTCGACCGTGATCCGCCGATCAAGCGGCCCGGGCAGGATCCGTGGGCTCCAGAACCACCACCGCGGTCGGGGACGGGCGCAGTGCCGCGTACTTGTCCAGGTTCGGCTCGAACTGGCGCCAGCGGGCCCACAGCCGCGACCGCTCATCGCCGGTCGCGGCACGACCATGCGCCGACCGGTGCCCGTCGACCAGATCGACGGCCGCATCGGGGTTCGCCTGGAGGTTGAGCCACCAGGCGGGCTCGGCGGGGCCCCATCCGTTCATCGCCAGCGTCACCAGGTTCGGGCCGTCTTCGATGTAGGCGAGGATGACGCCGTGCCGGCGACCGCTGCGCCGTCCGGTGGTGGTCAGCCGCAGCATGCCCCAACGCCGGCCGCGTGGTCGGCGCAGCCCGATTCGGCCACCGGAGACCCGGTACAGGCCGCGGTGTGCCGACCAGGCCAGGCGGATGAGCGTGCGGGGCGGTAGTCGTGGCGTTCTCGTTGCGTTCTCGGTTGGCATGACGGCCTCGGAGGGGATTCGGATGGTTGCGCCGCTCGGCCGGGCTGATGCGGACAGGTCAGCGCACCGGTGGTCGCAGGTGGCGGTCGAAGAAGGCGGTGATCCGGGCCCTGGCGTCGGCGGTGGCCTGCTCGTCGAAGCCCAGCCCGGTCAGCGGTTTGCTGAGCAGGCCGACGACCGTGAACAGCCGCGGCAGTGCGGCGTCCTTGCCGCCCGCACCGGCGAAGGTGGCCAGTGCGCCGGGGTGGTCGTTCATGAAGGAGTGGCCGACGCCGGGGTAGACCTTGACGTCGTTGTCGATGCCGTGGGCGTCCAGGATCCGCGGCAGCCGGACCGGTGCGTCCCGCACCGTCCGGTCACGAGCCCCATAGCTGGCCACCACCGGGCAGGCGTCGGTGAGGATGTCCTCGGCGTTCTTGGGCAGCGCCCCGTAGTTGACGCTCGCGGCGTCGAAACCGTGGCCGGCCGCCAGCAGGACGGCGAAGCCGCCGCCCATGCAGAAGCCGATCACGCCGATGCGTCCGGTGCAGTCCGGGCGGTCGGCGAGCCAGGCGCGGGTGGCGTCGACGTCGTCGAAGGCCGGGCCCCGGCCGCGGGCGACGTCCCGGATGGTGGCCACGACACAGCGGAACTTCCTGCCCCAGGAGTACAGGTCCGGGGCCACGGCGAGAAATCCGGCCGCCGCTAGCCATTCCACCTGTGCCCGCAGGTCCGGGGTCATGCCCAAAGCGTCGGAAACGACCACCACGCCCGGCCAAGGCCCGGAGCCGGCGGGCGTCGCGAGGTGACCGTGCAACGCTCGCGGGGCCGGGATCAGGACCTCTCCCATACGACGGTACCTCCGACAACCAGACTGCCCGCCACAGGTAGGGCGGCTCAGGGCCGAGCGCCACACCGGTTGCGGGACCTTAGCCTCTGGTCCTTCGGCGACACACAGGCGACACCGGAAGTGGAGGAGAGAGCAGCACCTGGAACCGGGCCCTGGTGTGGCTGCTCGCCAAAGGGATCCGTCCGAAACAGCAGTTACTGCGCAAGGAGTGATCGCATGGCGTTATCGGCGGAGAACGGCCCACTGATGTTAGCTGTGGTGCGCACCCGATACGGCCCGGCGGACGCGGATCGCCGCTCGTCGTGCCGAACTGGATCTCCCTGAGGAGACCCCTCGCCTGCGATGATCAGCGGCATGGCCGAACAGATACGCCCGATGACGGTGACCGACCTCAAGCAGGTCCTCGACGCCCACCCCCGCTTCTGGGGCGACCGTGACCTGCGCGCCTACCACATAGCGCCGCTGGTCCACGAGTTCCCGCACACCTGCCTGGTCGCCGAAGACCCCGGCACCGGAGACGGCGTGCGCGGCTATGTACTCGGCTTCGTCACCCCGGACCGCGTCGGCTACGTCCACCTCATCGCCACCCGCGACGACACCCGCGGCACCGGCCTCGGCCGCCGGCTGTGGGAGGCGTTCTCGAAGACGGCAGCCGAGCAGGGCGCCGACCGCCTGCGCGCCATCACCTCCGTGACGAACACCGGATCGCAGGCCTTCCACGCCAGCCTCGGATTCGAGCTCAGTGTCGACGAGGACTACAACGGACCCGGCGACGCGCGCATCGTGTTCACCAGGGCGCTTATGTGAGCGCGATGCTTGATCCGTGGACAATGAGACCGCACCACCTTGAACCAGCTGCTCAGAAGGCCGGTGTGGCAGGGTTCGGTGGTGCTCGTGCCGGTCGGGCGCGGGTGTCTTCGGTGGAGATCGTCTTTCAGCGGCAGGCTTCGAGGTTCGTGAGGACGAGCGGGGCGCGGAGCAGGTTCTGATCGCCGACCGGGGCCCTGGACAGCGAGTCCGGCGACCAGGTGATGCGGCTGCTGGTGGATCTGAACCAACTCGGCCAGACTTTGCTGGTTCCTCAGCTATCGTCACGACGCTCACGATCCTGCTGTCGATCGTCGCCTCACCCGGCGTGATGAACACCGTGGTGCTGAACACCCGCGAGCGCCGCCGTGACCTCGCCATGCTCAAGACGATCGGTATGACGCCCGGCCAGGTGGTCGCGATGGCGGTGACGTCGATGACCGCGATGGGTGCACCTTGCGATGACGAGCCGGGACTGTGTCGCGCACAAGCGTCGCGTCGGGCGCTGACCGGCCGGGCAGACCCGTCCTCGACGCACTGTGACCATGTCCTAGTCGTTCGGGATCATGTTCGCCTCCCGGATCATCGCTCCCGCCAGGCGGGCGGAGACCGTCGCGATCTCGCGCGGCGGGACCGGCCGGTCGTGCTCCAGCCACCACGTGATCGACTGCGCGAACACCGCGCCGAGGACGGTCGGCACCAGTCCGGCGGTAGGGCCC
>JABFXP010000078.1 GCA_013361685.1 Catenulispora sp. | reverse complement strand
GCGGTGGAAGCCGAGACAGTCGATCCCGAGGTGGGAGCTGGACCGGAGACCGGCGCCGGACCGGCGGCCAAAGCCGCACCAGAAGGCGCAGTCGACCCGGAGACTGGAGCCAGACGCGACACCGGCGCCAGACCAGCGGCCGGAGCCGCGCCAGAAGGCAGGCAAGGAACGCAGGCGAGAGCCGACCCGCAGGCGCTAGAAGTTAAAGCCTGAGCGCGGGCGATAGCCGGATAAGCCGCAGGGGCCGGATCGGAGGCCAATGCCAGACTGGAGATCGGCGCCGGACCGGCGGCCAGAGCCGCGCCAGAGGCTGGCGCAGGAGCGCAGGCGAGAGCTGGCGGCCTGGGGGCCGGAGGCGGACCGGAGGCGACGACGTCGGTTCGGGAGGAGCGGTCGGCGCGGTGGCTGCGGTCGGGTCGGCGGCGGGTGGCGTGGGTGGCGAGGTGGGCGTTGACGCGGGCGTCGGCTTCGGCGTGGAGGGCTGCCATGTCAGACCGCCTGGAGGTGGTCGATGGCGGGTTCGGTGCGGCCGTCGGCGGGGAAGAGGAGGCCGATCACGTCCAGGCGGATGCCGCGGACGCCTTGGGGGAGGTGGTGGCGGAGGTCGGGGTCGAGGCGGTGTTCGGCGAGCCAGCGGTTGGCGAGTTTCCACAGGCGGGTGCGTTTGGCGTCGGTGAGGGCGTCGAAGGGGCGGCCGCCGGTGCCGGCGCGGCGGGTCTTGACCTCGACGGTGATCAGGAGGTCGGCGGCTACGGCGACGATGTCGAGTTCGCCGCGGACGTCGGGGCCGCGCCAGCGCCAGTTGCGGTCGACGATGCGGTAGCCGCAGGCGGCCAGGTAGGAGGCGGCGATGTTCTCGCCCTCGCGGCCCAGGCGGCCCGGGGACAGGGTGCTGTGGTCGACCGCTGACGGGAACTCCGTCAGGTAGTGCTCGACTTCCAGGGGTGGGGATGTGCCGGCCACTGCTGGACTCCTCCCGGTGGTGCGGTCGGCCGTGGGCCGCTTGGGTTCGAGAGTCGCGCAGGGGGGTGGGTGGGGGCCAGGAGGAATGGGGTGGTTGTGGATAAGTCGGGGGGAAAGGGAGACGCCCGTCACTCGTGTGGCCTAGTGGCTGAGCGTGGCGGGCGTCTTTGTTCGGTTTTTTATCGCTGGCCGGGGTGGGGCCCGGGCCTTTTCGGGTCCGCGGTCAGTCGGTCGGGACTTCGAGGTCGCTCTTGGCCAGTTCCTCGACGTTCACGTCCTTGAAGGTGACGACCTTGACGTTCTTGACGAAGCGGGCCGGGCGGTACATGTCCCAGACCCAGGCGTCGGCCATCGTCACCTCGAAGTACACCTCGCCGTCGGCCGAGCGCACCGCCAGGTCCACCTGGTTGGTCAGGTAGAAGCGGCGCTCGGTCTCGACCACGTATTTGAACAAGCCGACCACGTCGCGGTACTCGCGATAGAGCTGCAGCTCCATCTCGGTCTCGTACTTCTCGAGGTCCTCAGCGCTCATGCCCACGCTCCCCTTGGTCGGTCTTCAATCACAGTCATTGTCACCCACAACGCGGGGAAACGTTCGCCACGTTGGCATATGTGAACCGGTGCTCCGGACATGGCCCGTACTCCTCCAGCGCCGCCTGGTGCGCCGGGGTGGAGTAGCCCTTGTGGACCTCGAAGCCGTAGGCCGGATGGTGCCGGGCCAACTCGGTCATCATGGCGTCCCGGACGGTCTTGGCGAGCACCGAGGCGGCGGCCACGCAGGCGGCCACCTGGTCCCCCTTCCACATGGCCAGGCTCGGGCAGGGCAGGCCGTCCACGCCGAAGCCGTCGGAGAGCACGTAGGCGGGGGTGACGTCGAGGCGGGCCACCGCGCGGCGCAGCGCCTCGATGTTCGCCTGGTGCAGGCCCCGGCGGTCCACCTCGGCCGGCGGTATGGCGACCCAGGCGTAGGACAGCGCGCGGCGTTCGATCTCCGCGCGGACCCGGTCGCGGGCCTTCTCGGTGAGCAGCTTGGAGTCGGACAGCTCGGGGATCCGGCCCGACACGCCCGGGCGCAGGATCACGGCGGCCGCCACCAGCGGGCCGGCGCAGGCGCCGCGGCCGGCCTCGTCGGCCCCGGCGACCGGGGACAGCCCGGCGCGGGCCAGCGCGCGCTCGTAGCCGTAGATGCCCGCGTCAGAGCGGATGGCTACGCCGCGCGGCATAGTGGATGTCGGCGTGGTGGTCATCGTCTCTAACGTACAACTGCTCGGGGACGACGATGGCGGCCGCTTCAGGAAGTCCCTGTCGCGACCGCCATGGCCTGCGGAAATGTCGTTACTGCAAGTGTAGTGCGGCTAGAGGTTCAACGACTTCAGCGCCTCGATCCTGCGCAGCTTGCGCCGCCGCCGCACCACCGTGATCGGCACCGCCAGGGTGAACGCGGCCAGCGGCACCGCGCCCGGGGCGGCCAGGGCCTGGAAGCTCTGCTTGAACGTCGAGGGCACCGGCAGCGTCCCGAAGTGGTCCGGCGGCCACACCTTCAGCACCGCGATCCCGACCACGTTGCCCACCGGCACGAAGCCGCCGGTGGGGCCCTGGATGTGGGCCCGGGAGTCGACCGAGACCTCGCGGTGGTCGCCCATCACCCAGATGTGGTCCTTGGGCACGTCCACCGAGAACGGCTGCATCGAGGGCAGGTTGCTCGGGAAGAGGTAGCCGTCCTCCTTCAGCGGCACCCCGTTGACCGTCACCGGCGCGCCGTTGCCCTTGCTCTCGACGTGGTCGCCGCCGACGCCGATGACCCGCTTGATCAGGTCGCCGTTGTCCTCCGGCAGCAGGCCGATCGCGGTCAGCGTCTTGCTGACCAGGTTCTTCGGCTTCACCGGCTCGGCGTCCAGCCAGTTGCCCGGGTCCTGGAAGACCACGATGTCGCCGCGGTTGGGCTCGTGGCCCATCCAGTTCGAGAACCGGTTGACCAGCACCCGGTCGTTGATCTCCAGGGTCTGCTGCATCGAGCCCGACGGGATGACGAACGCCTGGACCAGGAACGTCTTGATGACGAAGGCCAGCACCAGCGCGATCGCCAACAGGAACGGCAGTTCGACGATGAACGGGCGCGGCTTCTTCGGGAAGGCGAAGCGCCAGACCGCGACGAACGGCGCGTAGAGCCACTGCCACCACTTGCGGGGAGCCGGGGGCTCCGCGGGGCCGACGACCGGCCCGTCCGGTCCCTGCGACGGGTCCGACGAGTCCGACGGGTCCTGCGACGGCGGTTCGGACCCGGCGCCGGACTCGGCGCCGAAGCCGTACCCGGGGTCGACCCCGTCCCGGCCGTCCCGGCCGGCGGTGCCGCCCGGCCCGCCGCCCAGCCGCGACGCC
>JABFXP010000347.1 GCA_013361685.1 Catenulispora sp. | reverse complement strand
GGGCCCGAACCGCAGACCGCCTCACACACCGGCATCCGCCAGCACATCCGGACCGCCGCCGGTCTCATCAGCGTCGGCCGCGCTGCCACTCGCCGCACCGACATCCGCCGCACCGACATCCGCCTCACCGAGCTCGCCGCCGACTCCCATCTCCTCTGAGTCCTCGGACTCCGGATGCGGTCCCGGCCCCGGGCCGACGGCCACCGTGCCCTTCGGCCGGCCGCGCAGCCAGCCGAACTCCCAGGTCACCGCCCGGCCGCGGCGGGCGTACCAGGTCTCGACGCCGACGCCGCCGGCCAGGCCGAAGGCGGTCGCGGCGCTCGCGTAGCCGCCGAGGCCGCCGTCCGGGGAGGAGTAGCGCAGGGTCACGGTGTGCGTGCCGGCCGGGACCTGGACCGCGACCAGGCCCTGGTCGGCGGGGACCAGCTTGGCCTTCTTGCCGTCGACCGTCGCCGACCAGCCGACCTGGTCGGAGTCGGCCACCACCAGGTAGCCCGGGTCGGTGGCGTTCAGGGTCACGCCGACGGAGTCCGTCCCGTCGGTCAGCGTCGTCACCGAGCCCGTGCCGGCGCCCGCGCCGGACAGCGGCGTTCCGCTGTTCAGCACCACCGTCGAGGTGTCCAGGCTCCCCGACGCCAGCAGCCGCACCCGCTCGGCGGCGTTCGGCACCACCACCGCGGAGGAGGCCCAGCGGATCCGGGGCAGCGCATTGAGCCGTTCGTAGATCACCGAGGACCCGGCGTGGACCAGGCGCAGGTCGTCGTCGCCCGGGTCGACAACGGTGGCCAGCGCCACGGAGCCGGCGTTGGCTTGGACCGCCAACGGTTTCGTCTTCGCGGTGTGCAGGGTGATGGTCGCCGTGCGCGGTCCGTGGGCGGCGGCCGAGTCCAGGGCGATCGGCACGTCGAACTCCGTGCCGGTCTTGATCCCGGTGGTCAGGCGCTGCGTGGAGGTGACCGTTCCGGATCCGTCGCTGACCGACACCTCGATCCAGTCGTTCGCGGACTTCGGCGCGTAGGCGAACACGTCGTCCGCCGAGCCGGCCGGCATCAGGCCCAGCGCCCGCACGTTGTCCCCGATCGGCAGCGTGACCTGGGTCGGGACGTTCGGCTGCAACAGCAGCGAGGATCCGTCGGTGACGGCGTTCACGTGGGTGCCGAACACCGCCTCGTTCGGCGCGGCCGTGAAGTACGCGACCCCCAGCCGGTCCAGGATCGGGCTGGTCGCCTGGGCCACGTCCGCGCTGAACTGGAGCCGGGTCGGCGCCGGGATCGGGTTGCCCGGCACGCCCTGTACCAGCGCGGCGAACGCCGAGTTCAGGAACGCGTGCCCGTTCAGCGCGCGCAGCCCGTACACCGAGTCCGTGCCCAACACCGCCGCCTCGGACGTGCTCGCGTAGCGCGAGTTCCCGAGGTTCGCGGCCAGGAAGGCCTGGGTGTCAGTGATCGGATAGAAGGTCTCCCGGTCGGCGCTGGGGCTGTAACGCCCGATGAATCCGGTCCCCTCCCCCGCCACCAGCACCAGCACTCCGCACGCCGCCAGCGTGCGCACCACGTCGAGCCGTTTGATCGAGGCGCCGTAACGGGACACCGCCCAGAGCACTCCGGCCAACAGCGCCGCCGCCCCGAGAAGCAACAGCCCCTTGTGGACCTCCGCGTCGTACGTCGCCGACGCCGGCTGACCGGCGCTGGAGTTCACGGTCCCGTTGGCCGCCGCGAGCCGGTGCCCGACAGCGAGAAGCCGCCACAGCGTCGCTCCGACCGTCAGCAGCACCACCGCGACCCACACCGGAGGCGCCCACCGGGTCACCGCCGGACGCGCCCGCCACCAGACAGCACGAAGTCCCGAAGCCGATCCCAGAGCCGAAGCCGAAGCTGGATTGATAGGAACCGCACCCTTCGCCGGACTCTCCGACCGCCGCAGCAGCACTTCGAACCCGACCGCCGCCAGACACGCCAGCAGCAGCCCGGTCACGGCCCGCGCCCGCCCGATGAAGTTCGCGGCGAACACCGCCCGCAGCACCGGCACCTGCTGCAACCCGCCGAGCAGCCACCCGCCGCGGTACACCAGCAGCAGCCACACCGCCGTGCCGGCCACGAAGAACACCCACACCCCGCGCGGCAGCAGCGCCCGGCCCCGCCGCAGCGCCAGCACCGCCACCAGGGCCAGCACCAGTACCGCCGCCCCGACGAAGGACAGCGACTCCACGGCGTTCTGGTCCAGGAACCACAGCTGCGGACCGTCCGAGGCCACGCCGCCGAACGCCCACGGCGCGAACGAGGTCAGGAACGTCACCGGGTTCAGATGGTCGGCGCCGGTCTGGCCGCGCCCCTGGATCAGCCACGAGGAGTAGAACCGCGCGAACGGCAACAGCTGGAACATCGCCAGCCCGATCCCGGCCGCCACGCCGGTGGTCAGCCCGGCCAGCAGGCCGAGCCGGCGGGTGCGGACCAGCGCGTAGCCGGCCGCCGTCAGCAGCGCGTAGCCCGCGACCGAGGGGAACCCGCCGAGCAGCAGCCCGGCGACCGCGAGCGCCAGGATCGCGACGTCCCGGATCCGGCGGCGTTGCAAGAACCGCTCGACGGCCCAGAACACCAGCGGCACGAACGCCCCGACCCGGGTCTGCGGCCAGCCCTGCCAGGCCACCATGTAGGCGCCGGAGACGTAGGCCATCCCGCCGAGCAGGGCGGCGGGCGG
This sequence comes from Catenulispora sp., assembly GCA_013361685.1. GTDB lineage: Bacteria > Actinomycetota > Actinomycetes > Streptomycetales > Catenulisporaceae > Catenulispora. Next base: position 645 of record JABFXP010000347.1, on the reverse strand, counting down.
CGACAGTTTCAGGCGGCGCAGGAACAAGTACAGCCCGACGAGTCCGACCACCACCTCGGCCAGCCGCTCGTAGGCCGGCGCCAGCCAGGACGGCAGCACGTAGAACGGGGCCGTCACGGGCGAGGCGAGCGCGTTGTTGGTGATGCCGCCCAGCGGGGTGCCGCCGACGATGTACGGGTCCCAGGCCGACAGCCGGCCGGACTTCACTCCCTGCGCGAACAGATACTCGGCCGGAAGCTCGGAGCTGTACACGTCCGACTGCATCAGGTTCTTGCTTTGTGACTCCACGAAACCGGAGTTGGCGTAGGGGCCGTACCGCACCATGTAGTCGGTGTCGGCCAGGACGCTGCGCCCGGCCAGTTGCGCCGCGATGCCGCCGACCGCCAGGTAGAGCGCGGCCAGCACGGCGACGGCGGTCGTGAGCTTCGCCCCCCAGCCGCGGGCGCTCACTCCGGACGGGAGCGCACGATGAGGTCGGCGAGCAGCGCCATCGACGCGATGATCAACCCGCTGAGCAGCAGCAGCGCGGTGTTCTGGGCGAACCGGAAGGGATGCGTGACCAGGTCGAACCCGGCTTTGACGACGCCGATGCCGACCAGCCACAGCGCCGGCGGCATCAGCACCTTGAGCGGGTTGAAGTACATG
>JABFXP010000437.1 GCA_013361685.1 Catenulispora sp. | reverse complement strand
GCACCCGCAGCGCGCTGCTGGAGACGACGTTCGCGCGCCTGTGCCGACTAGAGGCCGAGGTCTTCGAGGTCTTCGAGAACTCCGCGAGCGCCGGCGGCGCGCCCGTCTTCCAGCGCCTCGATCCGGAATCCGCCGCCGACCTGGTCGCGGCCCAGCTCCACGAGACGCTCACGCGGCGCCGCGACCAGCTGCTGGCCCGCTTCGAACTCGCCCTGGAGGCCACCCGGCGGCCGGAACTGCGGGCCATCTACGACGCCGCGGGCTCGACGTTCAGAGCACCGGCCCGCGCCCTGCTGACCGCCCTCGGCAGCGCCGAGCCGGACCGCCACAGCCGCTCCTTCATCGCATGGAGCGAGGGCCTGATGTTCGACTCCGTGGCCGGCGCGGGCAACCGGGCCGTCCCCACCAGGACGGAGATCCGCGACGGGCTGCTGGAGCTGTTCCACGGAATGATGAAGGAAAGCAAGGAGCAGACGCCGAGCGTGACACCCGAGAGGCCGTGATCTGACTGGTTCCACTTGTTACGGCAGCCTCATGCCGCGCACCGGCAACATAGCGACGCTCGAGGTCATTCACGTACTTGGCGTAGGGCATCGCACACTCATTCAGCAATGTAACGTGGCCTGTGCATGGCCGAGGGGGATCCACGTCACACCCCGACCGAGACCCGCGGCCGGTTTCACCTCGCTGACCGCGGCGGCGATCCCGCCGTACGTCCGTCTGAGAAACGTGTAGAGGAGACATGTAGTGGTGACCTCACGCAAGGGCGCGGGTGGCAAGACCGCTGCGAAGAAGAAGGCCGCCGCGGTACCCACGGCGCCGGACCTCGTGCAGCTGCTGACGCCCGAAGGGGATCTGATCGAGCACCCCGAGTACTCGATCGACCTGACGCCCGAGGAATACCGCGGCCTGTACCGGGACATGGTCCTGGTCCGCCGCATCGACGCCGAAGGCACGGCGTTGCAGCGCCAGGGCGAGCTGGGGCTGTGGGCCCCGCTGCTGGGCCAGGAGGCCGCGCAGGTCGGCTCCGGCCGCGCGCAGACCGCCGAGGACTACGCCTTCCCCACCTACCGCGAGCACGGCGTGGCCTGGTGCCGGGACGTGGACCCGGTGAACCTGCTCGGGATGTTCCGCGGCGTGAACAACGGCGGCTGGGACCCCAACGAGAAGAACTTCCACCTCTACACGATCGTCATCGGCTCCCAGACGCTGCACGCCACCGGCTACGCGATGGGCATGCAGCGCGACGGCCGCGAGGCGGCGGTGATCGCCTACTTCGGCGACGGCGCCTCCTCCCAGGGCGACGTCAACGAGGCCTTCGTCTTCGCCAGCGTGAACAACGCGCCGGTGGTGTTCTTCTGCCAGAACAACCAGTGGGCCATCTCCGAGCCCAACGAGCGCCAGTTCCGCGTCCCGCTGTACCAGCGCGCGGCCGGCTTCGGCTTCCCGGGCGTGCGGGTGGACGGCAACGACGTGCTGGCCTGCCTGGCCGTCACCCGGGCCGCCCTGGAGCGGGCCCGCAGCGGCAACGGCCCGATGCTGGTCGAGGCCTTCACCTACCGGATGGGTGCGCACACCACCTCCGACGACCCGACCCGCTACCGCGACTCCGACGAGCTGGAGGAGTGGAAGGCCAAGGACCCGATCCAGCGGATGCGGTCCTTCCTGGAGAAGAACGACTACGCCGACGAGGCCTTCTTCAAGGGTGTCGACGACGAGGCCGACGAGGTCGCCGCGGACATCCGCGCGCGCTGCGTCTCCATGCCCGACCCGAAGCCGGTCTCGATCTTCGACCACGTCTACGCCGAGCCGCACCCGCTGATGGACGAGGAACGCGCGGAATACGGGGCTTACTGGGAATCTTTCGAGGGTGCGCACTGAGATGTCAGAGTCGACTAGCAAGACACAGCAGATCACCCTCGCGAAGGGGATCAACCTGGGCCTGCGCCGGGCGCTCGAGGACAACCCGAAGGTCCTGCTGATGGGCGAGGACATCGGCAAGCTCGGCGGCGTCTTCCGGGTCACCGACGGCCTGCAGAAGGACTTCGGCGACAGCCGGGTCATCGACACCCCGCTGGCCGAGTCCGGCATCGTCGGCACCGCGGTCGGCCTGGCGCTGTCCGGCTACCGCCCGGTGGTGGAGATCCAGTTCGACGGCTTCGTCTTCCCGGCCTTCGACCAGATCGTCACCCAGGTCGCCAAGATGCACGCCCGCGCGCTGGGCACGGTGAAGATGCCGATCGTGATCCGGATGCCGTTCGGCGGCGGGATCGGCGCGGTGGAGCACCACTCGGAGTCCCCCGAGGCCTACTTCGCCATGACCGCCGGCCTGCGCGTGGTCGCGGCGTCGAACCCGGTGGACGCCTACTGGATGATCCAGCAGGCCATCGCCTCCGACGACCCGGTGGTGTTCTTCGAGCCGAAGCGCCGCTACTGGGACAAGGCCGAGCTCGACACCTCGGCGGACCCGTACCCGCTCTACGCCTCGCGCGTCCTGCGCGAGGGCACCGACGCCACCCTGGTCGCCTACGGCCCGATGGTGAAGACCTGCCTGGAGGCCGCCGCGGCCGCCGCCGAGGAGGGCCGCTCGCTGGAGGTCATCGACCTGCGCACGCTGTCCCCGCTGGACCTGGAGCCGGTGTACGCCTCGGTCCGCAAGACCGGCCGCCTGGTCACCGTGCACGAGGCCTCGGTGTTCCTGGGCATGGGCGCCGAAGTCGCCGCGCGCGTGACCGAGAAGTGCTTCTACTCCCTGGAGGCCCCGGTCATGCGGGTGGGCGCCCCGCACACCCCCTACCCGCCGTCGCGGGTCGAGGAGGAGTTCCTGCCGGACCTGGACCGGGTGCTCGACGCCGTCGACCGCGCGTTCGCGTTCTAAGGGATCGGGAGCACACATGGGTGAGATCAAGAGGTTCAACCTCCCTGATGTCGGTGAGGGCCTGACCGAGGCCGAGATCCTGGCCTGGTCGGTCAAGGTCGGCGACATCGTCAAGACCAACCAGATCCTGGTGGAGATCGAGACCGCGAAGGCCGCCGTCGAGCTGCCCTCCCCCTGGGCGGGCAAGGTCGTCGAGCTGCTGGTGTCCGAGGGCCAGACGGTCGACGTCGGCACCCCGATCATCGGCATCGACATCGACCCGAGCACGCCGAGCACCGGCGGCGCGGCCGGCGGCGACGACATGACCGCCGGCGTGGCCGCGACCGCCGAGGCGAAGGCCGCGCCGAAGCAGGAGGCCAAGCGCGAGCCGGTCCTCGTCGGCTACGGCGTGAAGCAGGGCGCGGCCGGCCGCCGTCCCCGCAAGAGCGCGGAGCCGACTCCGGCGGCGGCCGACGTCATGGGCGCCTCGGTCCGCGAGGAGCCGGTCGTCGACGACGTCCCGGCCCCGGCGTACTACGGCCACTCCGCGGCCCGGGAGCAGGCGGCTGCTGCCGCCCCGGCGCCGGTCCAGGCACCGGCACAAACACAGGCACCTGCGCCGGCTCAGAGCCCCGCCGCCGGCACCGGCGGCAAGGTCCTGGCCAAGCCGCCGGTCCGCAAGCTCGCCAAGGACCTCGGCGTGGACCTGTCCCTGGTGGCCCCCAGCGGCCCCGGCGGCACCGTGACCCGGGACGACGTCCACGCGGTCGCCAACGGCACGCACAAGGCCGCTCAGGCCGCCGTCGCGGCCCCGGCGTCCGCCGCCGGACCGTTCGTCAACGGCGAGCGCCGGGTCCCGATCAAGGGCGTCCGCAAGGCGACCGCCGCGGCCGTGGTGCAGTCGGCGTTCACCGCGCCGCATGTCACCGAGTTCCTGACGATCGACGTCACGCCGACCATGAAGCTCGTGCAGCGCCTGAAGGAGATGCCGGACTTCAAGGGCGTGCGGATCTCGCCGCTGCTGCTGGTCGCGAAGGCGTACCTGGTGGCGATGGCGCGCAACCCGGAGATCAACGCGCGCTGGGACGAGGCGGCCGGGGAGATCGTCTACTTCGACCACGTGAACCTGGGCATCGCGGCCGCCACGCCGCGCGGGCTGATCGTGCCGAACGTCAAGGCCGCCGACACCCTGTCGCTGGTGGAGCTGGGCCGCGCCCTGAACGCGCTGACCGACGTCGCCCGCGAGGGCAAGACGGCGCTGGCGGACATGACCGGCAGCACCGCGACGATCACCAACGTCGGCGTGTTCGGCGTGGACACCGGCACGCCGATCCTGAACCCGGGCGAGGCGTCGATCCTGGCGTTCGGCGCGGTGCGGGAGCAGCCGTGGGTCCACAAGGGCAAGGTCAAGCCGCGCCAGGTGACCACGCTCGCGCTGTCCTTCGACCACCGCCTGGTCGACGGCGAGCTGGGGTCGAAGGTGCTGCGGGACATCGGCGCGGTGCTGGCCGACCCGCTGACGGCCCTGGCCTGGAGCTGATCGCTCATTATAGCTCCTAATAGCAGTCATGGAGGCGCGCCGGTTCACAGAAACGGCGCGCCTCTGGCACGATCGGCGTTATGCGCGTATCGCTTCTGCAGTTCGCCGTCGACGACTCGGAGCGGCCGGAAGACCGCGTGCACCGCGTGGTGCGGCTGGTCGAGCAGGAGCGGGCGTCCGGCGCCGATCTCGTCGTGCTCCCCGAGCTGTGGGTGGCCGGCGGCTTCGACTACAAGCACTGGAACGAACACGCGGAACCCATTGCGGCCAGCAAGACCGTCGCGGCTTTGGAACAGGTTCGTGCGGGGGATAGCGCCGGCCCCGAGATGTGGCTGCACTTCGGTTCTTATGTAGAAAGCGCTCCTGATGGAGTTCTCTACAACACTTCAGTCTTCCGCGGCCCCTATGGAGTCGCGGCGCAGTACCGCAAGATCCACCGGTTCGGCTTCAGCGAAGGCGAAGCCACTCTGATGGGAGCCGGGGAGGAGATGGCCACTGTTCCCTCCCCGTGGGGAACGCTGGGTCTGGCGACCTGTTACGACCTCCGTTTCCCGGAGCTGTTCCGCGGCCTGCTGGACCAGGGCATGGAGCACCTGGTGTTGTGCTCCGCGTGGCCCGAGCGCCGCATCGAACACTGGCGGGTCCTCCTGCGGGCCCGGGCGATCGAGAACCAGATCTTCGTTTTCGCGACAAACTGTGTGGGCACGAACGGCGGGGTGACCCTCGGCGGGCGGTCCGCCGTCATCGATCCCTGGGGGAACGTGGTGGCCGAGGCCGGCACAGGTGAGGAAGTACTGCGGGTGGAGGTGGATCCGGCTTTGGTGACCCAGACCCGCGAAACGCTGCCGGTGCTCAAGGACCGCCGGCTGCGCTAGACAGGGGAGGCAGTACATTGACCACGCACCATACCGAGCCTACGGGGGATTCGGGGGAGGCGCCGGAAGGGTCGAGGGTCGGTCCGTACCAACTGCTCACAGAGCTGGGATCCGGGGCCATGGGACGGGTGTTCCTGGCTACCGACGGCAACGGACGCCAGGCGGCGGTGAAGGTCGTCCGCTCCGATCTCGCCAAAGTACCCGCGTTCCGCAAGCGGTTCGCACGGGAGCTGGACGTAGCGCAACGCGTACACGGGCCGCATATAGCGCAGATCTACGATTCGCGATCTGATGGCTCACAGCCCTGGCTCGCCACCGAATACGTCCCCGGTCCCACGTTGCAGGAAGCCATCGAACAAGGCGGCTGCTTCGACTCCGCGCGGCTGCGTACGTTCGCCTCCGCCGTGGCGGATGCGCTCAAGTCGATCCACGCGGCAGACGTCGTACACCGCGACCTGAAGCCTTCCAACATCCTGCTCGGCGCGGACGGCCCGAAGGTCATCGACTTCGGGGTGGCGCGGGCCATCGACGCCTCGCTGCTGACGAACACAGGTCAGACCCTCGGCACACCGGCTTATATGTCCCCTGAACAAGCCGACGGCCGCATGGTCCAGAGCGCTTCAGACGTCTTCGCCCTCGGCGCCCTCCTGGTGTTCGCGGCGACCGGCCGCCTGGCTTTCGGCGACGGCCCGGCGCTGGCGATCCTGCACCGCGTGGTCAACAACGAACCGGACCTGGAGGGCGTGGCCGACGACGACCCCGAGCTCCACGCTCTCGTCGCACGGTGTCTGGCCAAGGAGCCCGACGACCGGCCCAGTCCGCAGGAACTGATCGACGCGCTCGGCGAAGCCCCGTGGGAACCGCTCACCGGCATCGAGTGGCGACAGCCACCGCTGGGCATCGGCCTGCCCCTGACCGTCGGCAACGCGGTCGAGGCCCCCACGGTGGCGATCAAGCCGAAAAGCCGGAACAGCAAGCGGATCACGATGATCTCGGCGGCGACGGCGGCCGCGCTCATCCTGGCGGCCGTCGCGATCGTCGAAAGCTCCGGTGGCGGTGGGAATCCGAACACCAAATCCTCGGCGAAGATCGGCGAACCCCTGACCGGCGCGGCGGATTCCGGCGGCTCGTTCCCGGCCGGGGACAGCTCCGGCGGTGCTTCCAGCAGCTCGCTGACGTCCGCTCCCACCAGCGGTTCGACATCCTCGTCCGGCTCTCCGGCAGCCGCGGTGAACCCCGGGGCGGCGCCGCCGCCCAGCTCCAGCCCCTCGTCGTCGGGCGGTGGCGGGCAGAACCCCGGCGGGCAGCCGTCGACCAGCCAAAGCGGGGGCCAAACCGCCTCCTCGGCGCCCGCGTCCAAAACCACCGCGCCCGCGTCGAAGCCCACCACCAGCAAGCCCGCGCCCCCGCCGACCACCTCGACGGCCCCGCCCCCGGCCCACAACCCGCCGGCGGCGTTCGTCCACCCCGAGGTCACCGTGACCATCCCGCCCTGGTTCGGCGCGGCCACCGTCCAGGTGGCGTGGGCGACCCGCTCCGACGCCACCGGCTACGAGCTGCACTACACCATCAACAACGGCACCGATCAGACGCTGTCGCTGACCGGAACCTCGTACTCGTATCAGCTCCCGGCGGGAAGCACCTCGTGCGTTCAGGCGCGGCCGGTCAACCAGTACGGCAAACCCGCGTGGTACCCGAGCCCGATGGTCTGCTTCGACGCCTCCGCGAACGTCATCAGCGGCTCGCTCTGACAGTCGCGGTCCGGACCAGGCCCCACCGTCCGGCCCAGCCGCCCTACCGCTCGGTAAGTTACCGGCGGTAGGGTTCCGCCATGGGAACCTGGGGACCGCACGGCATCAGCGGCAAGGTCGTGGTCGTCACCGGCGCGGCGCGCGGGATCGGCGCCGACGCCGCCCGGCGCCTGGCCCGGCGCGGCGCGAAGGTGGCGCTGGTCGGCCTGGAGCCGGAAGAACTCCGCAAGACCGCGCAGTCCTGCGGACCCGACGCCACCGCCTGGGACGCGGACGTGACCTCCTGGGAACAGCTGGGCACGGCGATCGACGGCATCGTGGCCCACTACGGCGGCATCGACGTCGTCGTGGCGAACGCCGGCGTGGCCCCGACCGGCTTCATCCGGAACATCGACCCGGCCGCCTTCGAGCGCACCATCGAGATCAACCTGCTCGGCGTGTGGCGCACGGTCCGCACCGCGCTCCCGCACGTCATCGACCGCAAGGGCTACGTCCTCGTGGTCTCCTCCGCGGCGGCGCTCATCCATCCCCCGGCGCTGGCCGCCTACACCGCTTCCAAGGCCGGCGCCGAGGCCTTCGGCGACAGCCTGCGCGCCGAGGTGAAGCACCTCGGCGTGGACGTCGGCGTCGCGTACTTCTCGTGGATCAAGACAGACCTGGTCACCAGCGCCGACGCGCACCCGGTCCTCGGCAAGTTCCGCAAGAGCGCCCCGGGTCCGGCGTCCCGCGTGTATCCGCTGGAGAACGTCGGCCAAGCGGTCGCCGACGGCATCGCACGCCGCAGCCGGGTCATCTGCGTCCCCGCCTGGGTCAACCACCTGCGGCGCTTCCACGGTCTGCTGCCCGCGCTGGTGGAGAAGGCCAACGCCCGCGCGACCGCCCGCGCCGACCGGGAGATGGTCGCGGACATCGAGAAGCGCGGTGTGCAGGCCTCTTCCCGACTCACCGGTCCCGGCGGGGCGGCCGCGCAGAACGCGTCAAGTGCAAGCACCCGCGCCGACCAGTAACTCACCTAACTCGCCGAGCAGCTCGCGGGCCGTCGCCAGATCCGCGTGCCAGAGCTCGCACATCGCCGAGTACTGCCACCAAGCGCGGTGCAGCTAATAGCGAACCCGATCCCGAGCGCTGAATCCGCGGCTCTAGCCGAAGACCGCACCGGCCAGCCGCTCCAAAGCCGCCGCGGGGTCCGCGGTCAGCCCGGTGTGCACCGGACCGGGCTGCACGACCGTGGACCGCGGCGCGATCAGCCACCGGAACCGCCGCCCGAGCGGGTCCTGCCCGGCCGGTCCCGACTCCGGCCCGCCGCAGCACACCTTCGTGACCGCGCCGAGCAGCGCCTCGATGCCGTCGACGTCGGCGCCGGGATCCAGGGCGAGCACCCGCGTCGGGTCCAGCCGGGTGGCGCAGCCCAGGAAGTCGAGCTGCTGGCAGTAGAGCACGACGCCGACGTTGACGAACTCGCCGCGCTCGATCCTCGGCACCGCCCGCAACACCGAGTACTCGTAGGGCTGAACGCTCACTTCACCCGTCCCTGCATCCAGTTGGGGTGCTTCGCCTTCAGCCGCGCCTTCAGATCGCTGCCTTCCAGCGTCCGCGCGGCCTCCTGCGCGGAACTGTCCACAACCTGTGGAAACCACTCGCGCGGACCGGCGACCCGGGTGAGCAGGTAGCTGACATAGGCCTCGCGGACCTCGGCCGGCGAGGCGAAACCGGGCTCGTCGGCCAGCCACTCCTCCGGGACCGCGGCCACCACCGAGCGCAGCAGCTCCTCGGTGACCCGCGGCGCCAGGTCCGCGTCGGCGCCGGGCATGTCCTTCGCGTAAGCGGCGAGCACGTGGTCGGCGGCGTCGAACGGCGCGAGCGCACCCTTCTGCGCACCCGGCCAGTTGTGATGGAAGATCAGCGAGGCGCCGTGGTCGATCAGGTAGAGCTTGCGGTGCCACAGCAGCAGATTCGGGTTCCGCCACGACCGGTCGACGTTCCGGACCAGCGCGTCGAACCACAGCACCCGGCTGGCGAGCCCGGCTTCGACCGGGAACGCCAGCGGGTCGTAGCCCAGCGAGCCCGGCAGGTAGTCCATGCCGAGGTTCAGGCCCTCGCTGCCCTTCAGCAGTTCCTGGATCTCCTGGTCCGGCTCGGCCGCGCCGATCGCCGGATCCAGCCGCACGCCGACCAGCACCGGCACCGGCAGCCCGAGCGCCCGCGCCAGCTCCCCGGCGATCACCTCGGCGACCAGGGCCTTGCGACCCTGACCGGCCGAGCGGAACTTCACCACGTAGGTGCCCAGGTCCGAGGCCTCGACCAGGCCGGGCAGCGAGCCGCCCTCGCGGAGCGGGGTCACGTACCGGGTGGCCGTGACGGTCGGCAGTGCGGATGGCATGGTGTCCACGCTAGCCGCACCACCGGGTGGTGATCACCAGCATTACCGGCGCGTCAGCCCGATCCGCGTCACGCACGCGTGCCGATCACCAAGGCGTCGTTCTCCAGGTCCGCGTCCACCACGATCGTGTCGCCGTCCCGGATCTCCCCGGCCAGCAGGCGGCGGGCCAGCGGGTCGCCGATCGCCGACTGCACCAGGCGGCGCAGCGGCCGGGCGCCGAAGGCCGGCTCGTACCCGGCGATGGCCAGCCAGTCCCGGGCGCCCGGGGTGACGTCCAGCACCAGCCGCCGGTCGGCCAGCCGCGCGGCCAGCTTGGCGACCTGGATGTCGACGATCCGGCCGAGCTCGGCGGTGCCCAGCGGGTCGAAGACCACCTGGGCGTCCAGCCGGTTCAGGAACTCCGGCTTGAAGGCCGCGCGCACCGCGGTGTCCACGCGCTGGCGCCGGTCCAGCCGGGCCTGCGCCGGGTCCAGCGCCTCGTCGACGGTCAGGTCGAAGCCCGCGGTGCCCAGGTTGGAGGTCAGGATCAGGATCGTGTTGCGGAAGTCCACGGTCCGGCCCTGGCCGTCGGTCAGGCGGCCGTCGTCGAGCACCTGCAGCAGCACGTCGAAGATCTCCGGGTGCGCCTTCTCGACCTCGTCGAGCAGCACCACCGAGTAGGGCCGGCGGCGCACCGCCTCGGTGAGCTGGCCGCCCTCCTCGTAGCCGACGTAGCCGGGAGGCGCGCCGACCAGCCGGGCCACCGAGTGCTTCTCGGAGTACTCCGACATGTCGATGCGGATCATCGCGTGCTCGTCGTCGAACAGGAAGTCCGCCAGCGCCTTGGCCAGCTCGGTCTTGCCCACGCCGGTGGGGCCGAGGAACAGGAACGAGCCGGTGGGACGGTCCGGGTCGGAGATCCCGGCCCGGGCCCGGCGCACCGCGTCGGAGACCGCGGACACCGCCTCGGTCTGCCCGATCAGCCGCTCGCCGATCCGCTGCTCCATGTGCAGCAGCTTCTCGGTCTCGCCTTCCAGCAGCCGCCCGGCCGGGATGCCGGTCCAGGCCGCGACCACCTCGGCGATGTCGTCCGGACCGACTTCCTCCTTGACCATCGGCGCTGCGGCCTCGGCCTCGTCGACCGTGGTGGCGGCGGACTCCAGCTCGGCCTCGACCGCCGGGATCTCGGCGTAGAGCAGCCGGGAGGCGGTCTCGAAGTCGCCGTTGCGCTGCGCCAGCTCGACCTGCGACTTCAGCGCGTCCAGCTCCTGCTTGAGCTCGCCGACCCGGTTCAGGCCGCCCTTCTCCTGCTCCCAGCGCGCGATCAGGGCGTTGAGCTGCTCCTGCCGGTCGGCCAGGTCCAGGCGCAGCCGGGCCAGCCGGTCCCGGGAGGCCGGGTCGTGCTCCTTGGCCAGCGCCAGGTCCTCCATCTTCAACCGGTCCACGGCGCGCTGGAGCTCGTCGATCTCCACCGGACGGGAGTCGATCTCCATGCGCAGCCGGGAAGCGGCCTCGTCGATCAGGTCGATGGCCTTGTCCGGCAGGAAACGAGAGGTGATGTAGCGGTGCGACAGGGTGGCCGCCGCGACCAGCGCGGTGTCCGAGATGGCGACCTTGTGGTGCGCCTCGTAGCGGCCCTTCAGCCCGCGCAGGATCGCGATGGTGTCCTCGACCGTCGGCTCGTCGACCAGCACCTGCTGGAAGCGGCGCTCCAGGGCCGGGTCCTTCTCGATCCGCTCGCGGTACTCGTCCAGCGTGGTGGCGCCGACCATCCGCAGCTCGCCCCGGGCCAGCATCGGCTTGAGCATGTTGCCGGCGTCCATCGAGGAGTCGCCGGTGGCGCCGGCCCCGACGACCGTGTGCAGCTCGTCGATGAAGGTCACGACCTGGCCGTCGGAGTCCTTGATGTCGGACAGCACGGCCTTGAGCCGCTCCTCGAACTCGCCGCGGTACTTCGCCCCGGCCACCATCGCGCCCAGGTCCAGGGACACCAGCCGCTTGTCGCGCAGGCTCTCGGGCACGTCCCCGGCCACGATGCGCTGCGCCAGCCCCTCGACCACGGCGGTCTTGCCGACGCCGGGCTCGCCGATCAGCACCGGGTTGTTCTTGGTGCGCCGGGACAGCACCTGCACCACCCGGCGGATCTCGGTGTCCCGGCCGATCACCGGGTCCAGCTTGCCGTCCCGCGCCGCGGCGGTGAGGTCGACGCCGTATTTCTCCAGGGCCTGATAGGTGGCCTCCGGGTCCTGCGACGTCACCCGGGCCGAGCCGCGTACCTTGCTGAACCCCGCCCGCAGCGCCTGCGGCGTGGCACCGGCCTTCTTGAGCAGGTCCGCGGTGGAGTCGTCGCCCAGTGCCAGGCCGACCAGCAGGTGTTCGGTGGAGACGAACTCGTCGTCGAGCTTGCGCGCCTCGTCGCCGGCGGCGTTCATCGCGTTGAGGGTGTTGCGGGCCAGGGTCGGCGCGGAGACGGTGGAGCCGCTGGCCGAGGGCAGCCGCTCGGCGGCGGCCTGGACCGCCTCGCGCAGCGCCTTCGAGTCCGCCCCGACCGCGTCCAGCAGCGGCCGGGTGGTGGTCTCGGTCTGGCCGAGCAGGGCCTGCAGCACCTGAACCGTCTCCACCTGCGGGTTGCCGGCGCGGGTGGCCTCGCGGATCGCGACGCTCAGGGCCTCCTGGCTCTTGGTCGTCAGCTTCTGCGAATCCACGGTGAATCCTCCAAGACAGATCAGCCCCCGGCGATCAGGGGCGAGGAAGGACTGGTGGCCGGGTCGACGATCGCCAAAGCTCCGGGCCGGGCCACCAATCTTCGCCTCGCTTCAAGTTGTACAAGCTCCCCGCGCACCGCGCCCGCCGGACGACACTCCGGCGGGTCGGCGGCGCGGTCTCACTTGCCCTGCGGCTTCTGCGGCTTCCACACCGCCAGCGCGGTGGTGAAGCTGGCCGGCAGCGCCGGCAGCAGGTCGCCCCGGTAGCCGGGCGGAGCCGGCGGCAGCGGCGAGACCGGGTGCGCCCCGGCGGAGCC
>JABFXP010000143.1 GCA_013361685.1 Catenulispora sp. | reverse complement strand
CACCGCCACCGCCGTCGCGTGGGGCCCGTGGGCCGGGGACGGCATCGCCGACGGCGACGCGGGCGAGCAGATGCAACGCAGAGGCCTGACGCCGCTGGACCCGGAGCGGGCGGTCGCCGCCCTGGGCCGGGCCCTGGACGCCGACGACCTCCAGGTGACGATCGCGGACGTGGACTGGGAGAAGTTCGCCCCGACCTTCACCCTGCGCCGGCCCAGCCCGCTGATCGAGGCGCTGCCCGAGGTGCGGCGGGCCCTGGCCGCCGCCTCCGTGGCGAGCTCCGGCGGCGGCGCCGACAGCGACAGCGCGCTGGCCGACCAAGTCAAGGCCCTGACCCGCAGCGAACAGGACCGCCTGCTCACGGATCTGGTCCGGGCCGAGGCCGCCGCCGTCCTGAAGTACCCCTCGGCCGCCGCCGTCGAGCCGAACCGGGCCTTCAGCGAACTCGGCTTCGACTCCCTGACCTCCGTGGAGCTCCGCAACCGCCTCGGCACCGCCACCGGCCTGCGGCTGCCCGCCACGCTGCTGTTCGACTACCCGACCTCCGTCGTCCTGGCCGAGTACCTGCGCACCGGCCTGCTCGGGATCGGCGGCGACGGCGAGGCGGCCCGGCCCAAGGCCACGGCGGTGGCCGGCCGGACCGGCGCCGACGAGCCGATCGCCATCGTCGGCCTGGGCTGCCGCTTCCCCGGCGGCATCACCTCTCCGGAAGACCTGTGGGAGCTGCTGGCCTCCGGCGGCGACGCGATCGGCGCCTTCCCCACCAACCGCGGCTGGGACATCGACAGCATCTACGATCCGGACCCCGGCCACACCGGCACGTCCTATGTCCGGCACGGCGGCTTCCTGCATGAGGCCACTGACTTCGACGCCGGATTCTTCGGCATCAGCCCGCGCGAGGCGCTGGCGATGGACCCGCAGCAGCGGCTGCTGCTGGAGGTCTCCTGGGAGGCGCTGGAGCGTGCGGGCATCGACCCGCACTCCCTGCGCGGCACCGCGACCGGCGTCTTCGCCGGAGCCAGCTTCGCCGGCTACGGCCTGGCGCCCTCCGACGACGCCGAGAACCTGGAAGCGCATCTGCTGACCGGCACCACCACGAGCGTCATCTCCGGGCGCGTCTCCTACACCCTGGGGCTGGAAGGCCCCGCGGTCACCGTCGACACGGCCTGCTCCTCCACGCTCGTCGCCCTGCACCTGGCGTGCCAGGCGCTGCGCACCGGCGAGTGCTCGCTGGCCCTGGCCGGCGGCGCGTTCGTCTCGGCCAGCCCCGAACTGTTCGTGTGGACCAGCCGCCAGCGCGGTCTGGCCCAGGACGGACGCTGCAAGTCCTACGCCGGCGCCGCCGACGGCATGGGCATCTCCGAGGGCGCCGGCATGATCCTGGTCGAGCGGCTGTCGGACGCCCGCGCGAACGGCCACCCGGTGCTGGCGGTCGTCCGGGGCAGCGCGGTGAACCAGGACGGCGCGTCCAACGGCCTCACCGCCCCGAACGGCCCCTCGCAGCAGCGGGTCATCCGCGCCGCCCTGGCCAACGCCCAGATCACCACCAACGACGTCGACGTGGTCGAGGGCCACGGCTCCGGCACCACCCTCGGCGACCCGATCGAGGCCCAGGCCGTGATCGCCACCTACGGCCAGGGCCGCCCCGAGGGCCGGCCGATGTATCTGGGCTCTGTGAAGTCCAACATCGGCCACGCTCAGGCGGCGGCCGGATCGGCCGGCATCATCAAGATGGTCATGGCGCTGCGCAACGAACTGCTGCCGCAGACCCTGCACATCGACGAGCCGTCCCCGCACATCGACTGGTCCGCCGGCGACGTGCGGGTGCTGACCGAGGCCGTGCCGTGGCCGACCGGCGGCGAGCGGCCCCGCCGCGCGGGTGTCTCCTCGTTCGGGGTGAGCGGCACGAACGCGCACGTGATCCTGGAGGAGGCGCCGCTCTACGAGCCGGCCGGCGACGGCGCGCCTTCAGCGGCGGTCGCGGGCGACGCACAGTATCCGGCTCTGCCGGCCGGCGAGCAGGTACCGGTCGACGCTACGGACACGACGGCTGCCCCGGACACTACGGGCGGCACCGCGGCTGCGTCCGCCGCCTCGGCCCAGCCCTCCCAGCCCTCCCAGCCCACCGTTCTGGCCCCCTGGTGCGGCGTCACGGCCTGGCCGGTCTCCGGCCGCAGCGCCGACGGCCTGGCCGGCCAGGCGGGCCGGCTGCGGGAGTTCGTCGTGGCCCGGCCGGAGCTGGCGCCGTCGGACGTCGCGTGGTCGCTGGTGACCTCCCGCTCGACCTTCGAGCACCGCTCCGTCGTGATCGGCGCCGACCGGGGCGCCCTGGCCGCCGGCCTGGCGGTCGTGGCGACCGGTCAGACCGCGCCCGGCGTGGTCACCGGCTCCGCCGCGTCCTCCGGCGGCCGCATCGCCTTCGTCTTCCCCGGCCAGGGCAGCCAGTGGGCCGGCATGGGCCGCGAGCTCCTCGCCGACTCGCCGGTGTTCGCCGCGCGTCTGGCCGAGTGCGCCCAGGCGCTGGCGCCGCTGGTCGACTGGTCGCTGCTCGACATCATCGAGGGCAGCGAAGCCCTCGACACCGCCGACATCGCGCAGCCGGTGATGTGGGCCGTCATGGTCTCGCTGGCCGCGGTGTGGCAGGCCGCCGGAGTGAATCCGGAAGCTGTCATCGGCCACTCCCAGGGTGAGATCGCCGCCGCCACCGTCGCCGGGATCCTGTCTCTGGAGGACGGCGCCCGCGTCGTCGTCGCCCGCTCCAAGGCGCTCGCGGATCTGCACGCATCCGGCGGTCTGCTCTCGGTCGTCATGCCCGAAGCCGCCGTCGTGTCAGTGCTCGAAGAGACCGGCTTCGCCGACCGGATCACCGTCGCCGCCGTCAACTCCCCGGCCGCGACCGTCGTCTCCGGCACCCCCGAAGACCTCGACGCCTTCGAGATCAAGCTGTCCAAGCGCCGCATCCTGCGCTGGCGCGTCCCGGCCACCGCCGACTTCGCCGCGCACTCCCCGCGCGTGGAGCCCATCGAGCCGACGCTGCGCGAAGCCCTGGCGGGCATCCGCCCCGCCGACGGCGCCGTCTCCTTCTACTCCACGGCGCACAGCCGCTGGATGTCCGGCGCCGAGCTCGACGCCGGGTACTGGTACACCAACGTCCGCGAGCAGGTCCGCTTCGCCGACGCCGTCGCCGAGCTGGCCCAGGACGGCTACCGCGCCTTCGTCGAGATCTCCGCGCAGCCGACCCTGACCGGCGCCGTCACCGAGTGCGCCGACGAGGCCGGCGCCACCGGCACGCTGGCCGCCGGGACCGTCGCCCGGGAGGACGCCGGCGCCGCCGCGCTGCTCACCGCGCTG
>JABFXP010000003.1 GCA_013361685.1 Catenulispora sp. | reverse complement strand
GCTCCCGCTCCGGATCCCGCCTTCGTCCCAGCCATCTGATCCAACCGCCGCAGACTCGCCGTCCGCTGCACCACCCCCAACCCCGTCACCATCACACCGAGCCCGACCCACCCCACCGGCCCGGCCGCCATCACCACGCTCGTCAGCGCCACCGGCCCCGCCGACCGCTCGATCGCCTGCGCCATCCCCGCCACCCCCATATACGAAGCCTGAGCTTCCCCGGGCGCCAGCGACACCGCCAGCTCCCACGACGCCAGCGACCGCACCAACTCCGCGACCGTCAGCACCACGGCCGCGAGCAGCAGCGCCACCGCCGCCACCACCGCCCCGCCGGACGCCGACACCGCGATCAGCGCGCACCCGCCGAGCAGCGCCACGCCGTACCACGCCACCGCCCGCGCGGCCGGCCGCGTCCCGACCACGCGCGACGACACCGGCATCTGCAGGAACACCACCATGAGGGTGTTGATCACCAAGACCGCCGGGATCACCGCGTGCGGCGCGTCGGTGTGCGTCACCGCCCACAGCGGGAGCCCGACCATCAGCACCGCGTCGTCCAGGTTCATGAAGATGTCGAGCCCGACGAACAACAGATAGCCCCGGTCCCGCCACGGACTCCGCCCCCGCCTCCGCGCCTCGTCGCCAACCCCCTCCACGACATCCGCGGCGCCACCCCCAACCAACCGATTCTTCGGAAGCCCACCCCCACCCCGCCCCGTCCGCGTCACCAAAGCACCCACCGCGACATAAGAAAGCCCATCCCCGACAACCAACACGTCGTAAGCCGCCCGCGTCCCCACCGCCACCGCCACCGCAGCCAACCCCGCCCCCAGCGCGAACGCCGCGTTCATCACCACCCGCGTCAGTGCCCGGTACGTCGCCCGCTGCTCCCCGGCCGCCTGCGTCGCGAACAGGATCTCCATCGTCTTCGACGCCCTATCGCACACCGTCGTCGCCGTCGTCACCGCCAACAACGGCCCGAACCCATGGCACAACGGCACCGCACACAACGTCAGCACCCGCATCCCATGACACGCCGTCAGGATCGACCGCACCGCATACCGCTCCGCCAACCGCCCCGCGATCGGCGACCCGGCGATCCCGACCAGTCCGGCCACGCCCAACAGCACCCCGATCTGCCCGGCGCCCAGCCCCGACACGACCGTGAAGTACAGCACCGCCGCCGACGACCACGCGCCGTTGCCGGTCCGGTCCAGGAACAGCGCGGCCAGCATGATCCGCGCGTCGCGTCCCCCGGGTGGGTTACGCAATCGGGCGATCGTCCCGGGCGCCCTGGCCTCCGCCCCGACGCCCCCGGACCCGGTGGCGGCGTCGGCACCCCCGCGGCCCGCGCCGCCACCTTCGCCCCCGTCCGGCCCTGCGCCCAAGCCACCGCTCCGTGATTGGCTGTTCCGAAACCGCACGTCCCACCCCTAGCGTCAGGCTTGCCGGTCCACCGGGAGTCTGACAAAGAGATTGACTCGATGTCAAGAAGCTCGATGTCGAGATATCTGACGGCTCCACCACTTCCCGAGCCGATGTGCTCAAGCTCACCGGTGACACCCGCATTACCCGTCAGTAGGCTCCGCTCCAAGGCGCCGACCGACCCTCCCTCACAGGCGGCGACACAATCCACATGGGAGTCCCCGTGACTGAACGCGACCGCCCCTGGGTGATGCGTACGTACGCCGGCCACTCCACCCCGGCCGAGTCCAACGCCCTCTATCGCAGGAACCTGTCCAAGGGACAGACCGGCCTGTCGGTGGCGTTCGACCTCCCCACCCAGACCGGCTACGACCCGGACTCGATCCTGGCCCGCGGCGAGGTCGGCAAGGTCGGGGTCCCGATCGCGCACCTGGGCGACATGCGCGCGCTGTTCGACGGCATCCCGCTGGAGCGGATGAACACCTCGATGACGATCAACGCCCCGGCCATGTGGCTGCTGGCGCTGTATCAGGTGGTCGCCGAGGAGCAGGGCGCAGACCTCGCCGCGCTGGCCGGCACCACGCAGAACGACATCGTCAAGGAATACCTCTCGCGCGGCACCTACGTCTTCCCGCCCGCCCCCTCCCTGCGGCTGATCACCGACACCATCGCCTACACCGTGGCGAACCTGCCGAAGTGGAACCCCATCAACATCTGCTCCTACCACCTGCAGGAGGCCGGAGCGCAGCCGGTGCAGGAGGTCGCCTACGCGCTGTCCACGGCGATCGCCGTGCTGGACGGCGTGCGCGACTCCGGGCAGGTGGCGCCGGAGGACTTCGGCCAGGTGGTCGGCCGCATCTCCTTCTTCGTCAACGCCGGGGTGCGCTTCGTCGAGGAGATGTGCAAGCTGCGCGCCTTCGGTCAGCTCTGGGACCGCATCACCAGCGAGCGCTACGGCGTCACCGACGACAAGCTCCGACGCTTCCGCTACGGCGTCCAGGTCAACTCCCTCGGCCTGACCGAGGCGCAGCCGGAGAACAACGTCCAGCGCATCCTGCTGGAGATGCTGGCCGTGACCCTGTCCAAGGACGCCCGCGCCCGCGCCGTGCAGCTCCCGGCCTGGAACGAGGCGCTCGGCCTGCCGCGGCCCTGGGACCAGCAGTGGTCGCTGCGCATGCAGCAGGTGCTGGCCTACGAGTCGGACCTGTTGGAGTACCCCGACTTGTTCGCCGGGTCGAAGGTCGTCGAGGCCAAGACCGACGAGATCGCCGAGGCCGCGTACGCCGAGATCCAGCGCATCGCCGACCTCGGCGGCGTGGTGGCGGCGGTGGAGTCCGGCTATCTGAAGGCGCAGCTGGTCGGCGCGCATGCCGAGCGCCGGGCCCGGATCGAGTCCGGCGAGATGATCGTGGTCGGCGTCAACAAGTTCACCGAGACCGAGCCGAACCCGCTGACCGCCGATCTGGACGCCGCGATCCAGACCGTGGATCCGGCCGTGGAGCAGGAGGCGGTGCGGTCCCTGGCGGCCTGGAAGGCCGGCCGCGACCAGGACGCCGTCGACGCCGCGCTGGCCCGGCTGCGTCAGGAGGCTGCGACGTCGGCCAACCTGATGGACGCCACCTTGGCCTGCGTGCGGGCCGGCGTCACCACGGGGGAGTGGACCGGCGTGCTGCGCGAGGTGTTCGGCGAGTTCCGGGCGCCCACCGGCGTCTCCGGTTCCACCGGCACCGCGATCCCCTCCGGGGAGTTGGTCCAGCTGCGCCGCGAGGTCGACCAGGCCTCCGCGGACCTGGGCCGGCGGCTGCGGCTGCTGGTCGGCAAGCCCGGCCTGGACGGGCACTCCAACGGCGCCGAGCAGATCGCGGTGCGGGCCCGCGACGCCGGCTTCGAGGTGGTGTACCAGGGCATCCGGCTGACCCCGGCGCAGATCGCGGCCGCCGCGGTGGCCGAGGACGTGCACTGCGTCGGGCTGTCCGTGCTCTCCGGCTCGCACCTGCAACTGGTGCCGGAGGTGCTGGCCGAGCTGCGCGCGGCCG
Source organism: Catenulispora sp. (assembly GCA_013361685.1). Classification (GTDB taxonomy): domain Bacteria; phylum Actinomycetota; class Actinomycetes; order Streptomycetales; family Catenulisporaceae; genus Catenulispora. Next base: position 8,959 of record JABFXP010000003.1, on the reverse strand, counting down.
GGGCCGGCGGGGTGCCGGTGGTGGTCGGCGGCATCATCCCGGACGCCGACGCCCGCGCGCTGCGCGAGGCCGGGGTGGCCGCGGTGTTCACCCCGAAGGATTTCGGCATCACGCAGATCCTGCACACCATCGTCGAGGAGATCCGGCGCGCCGAGTCGGCCTCGGCCCCTGAGTCCACCCCCGCCGTCTGAACGGATCCCTCAACCGTCCGGACGCTAATCAGCGCCCTTCCTTACGGGATATCCCGTAGCGGAGGGCGCTGATTAGTTGAGTGTTTCCCCGAACCCTGATCGCGATTCGCGATATCAGGCGTCGGCCTTCGCGGCGGCTTCCTTCTCCGCGATCGCGTCGGGGTGGTGCTCGCCGGCGAAGTCGCGGCCCAGCACGTCGTGCGCCGCCCGCAGGTGGTCCAGGCCGGTCTCGCCGTGCTCGGCGGCGTGGCCGTCCAGGGCGTCCAGGATGCGCTCCACCGGCTCGTGGTGGCCCTCGAGCCGCTGCTCGGCGTAGTAGGCGATCCCCAGCTTCATGAACAGCTTCGCGCCGTGGCGGTGGGCGCTCCACTCCTCGAGCTGCTCCACCGCCCCCTCGAAGCTCTTCTCGGTGATCTCGAGAGCCTTCGCTATGAAACTCATCGGTCTGCGACTCCTCGCATCGAAACGGCGCCTCGGCACGGGTCACTATCGGCGAGGCGTTATGTGCGTGCTCCCCTACACGCCCGCCCGTCTCCCACCACCGCCCGTTAATGAGACGCTTGGCGTCGCAGTGCTTGATATCCCGTGACGGTGATGAGTGCGGGTTAGCAGCGTGTCGTGCTGAATGATAGCGGCAACTGCGAGAACGGGTTACGGCGATGTGCGTAGGGGGTTCTCGCATCCGGATACGTCAAAGGCATGAGGGCGACTCGACCGATCACGCAGAGTGCCGGTCCGTGACGCCCGCCGGTTGGTAGGCTCCGATCCCATGCGCATCGTCATCGCCCGCTGCACCGTCGACTACGCGGGCCGGCTGTCCGCACACCTCCCCGAGGCCAAGCGCCTGCTGCTGGTGAAGGCCGACGGCAGCGTGTCGATCCACGCCGACGACCGCGCCTACAAGCCGCTGAACTGGATGTCGCCGCCGTGCACCCTGAAGGAGTCGGACGGCGACCAGGGCGGCCAGACCCTGTGGACGGTCACCAACAAGGCCGGCGAACGCCTGGTGATCACCCTGCTGGAGATCGAGCACGACTCCAGCCACGACCTCGGCGTCGACCCCGGGCTGCAGAAGGACGGCGTCGAGGCGCACCTGCAGGAACTGCTCGCCGAGCAGATCGAGACCCTCGGGGCCGGCTGGACGCTGGTGCGCCGCGAGTACCCGACCGCGATCGGCCCGGTGGACATCATGGCCCGCGACGCCGGCGGCGGCCACGTGGCGGTCGAGATCAAGCGGCGCGGCGAGATCGACGGCGTGGAGCAGCTGACCCGCTACCTCGAACTGCTGAACCGCGACCCCCTGCTGGCCCCGGTCCGCGGCGTGTTCGCGGCCCAGGAGATCAAGCCGCAGGCCCGCACCCTGGCCGTCGACCGCGGCATCGAGTGCGCGGTGCTGGACTACGAGGTGCTGCGGGGGATGGACGACCCGTCGGCGCGGCTGTTCTGACACCGGGCTCTGACACCGGGCCGGCGAGCCTTTGTAAAAACCGGCCGTCCCCTTGGCGTGGCGCACCGTTCTGTATCAGGATGTTGCGAACAAACCAAGGGAGTCGGAACCGTGGAGATGAACAGACGGACCCTGATCAAATCGGCGCTCGTGGTCGGCGCGGCGACGCCGGCGGCGTTGCTCGCCGGGGAATCCGGCGCGCAAGCTTCGGCGAGCTACGGCGTCGCCGTGTGCGAGCAGTACCGGAACCAGATACAGATCTACAACTCCGCCGTGGCGTGGGGCGGACCGCAGTGGGTGTGGGCCCCGGGCGGCGGCGGGTGGAGCAACCTGTCGGACATCAAGTTCCGCAACACCTCCTCGTTCGGCGAAGTGGCGTTGGTGGCGGCCTCCGGCGGCAACATCGGCATCGTCGACAAGGCCTCGTCCGGCACCCAGGGCACGGGCAGTCTGCTGTGGCACGCCTCGCCCGGCGGCAACCCGCACGCGATCGAGCGCATCCCCAACGTCGGCGCGATCGTCGCCGCGTGCACCGGCGGGTATGTGCACCTCTACGCGCCGACCGCGGTGAGCAAGCCCAGCACGCTGGCTCTGGTGCAGACCATCAACTACGCCGGCGCGCACGGCGTCTGGTACGACGACGTCCACGGCCGGCTGTGGGTCATAGGCCAGGGCAAGGCCACGTCCTACGCGGTCAGCGGCACCTACCGCAGCACACGGCTCACGAGCGGCGTCAGCGTCTCCATAGGCGCCTCCAATCTGGGCCACAGCCTGGACGCGTCCTACAGCAACCGCAACGTCCTGCTGGCCACGCACACCACCGGCGTCATCTCGATCGACAAGGCGACGCACAAGGTCACCACCGTCCACAGCAACCACGCGGTGAAATCGTTCTCGCAGGACGTGTCCGGCGAGTCCTTCTGGGTCCAGGCGACCGGCACGAAGTATCACGGGGACAGCCGTAACTGGGTGAGCCCCACCGTGCAGTTCTTCTCCGCGGCCGGCGCCAAGACGTTCACCCGGGGACTGTCCTACGGCGCCGAGTTCTACAAGTCCCGGCTCCACAACGTCAACTTCCACTGAGCGACGGGGCCGGCGTCGAGGGACGACAGAGGTTGGACATCAGTCATGTGCTGATGTCGTTTTGAAAGCCATTAGTCCGGACAGGTTAGAAGACCTCCCCGATTGGCCATGCCTCTAGGTGTAGCCCCGATCGGGAGGAGCCCTCTGACATGTCCCTCGACGTTTCCCCGGAACTGCTCGCCGCGGCGGAAGCCGGTGACGTCCCCGACGAGCAGTTCGCCGACTGCGTCCGCACCTCCCTGCCTTACGCCTGGCGGCTGGTCAGCGATCTCGCGACCCGCCTGCACGTGGACGGTGCCGGCGAGTCCGGGTTCGTCGACAACACCGTGCCGCCCCCGGACGAACAGGCGCGCGGCCAACTGCTGCGCGCCCTCGCCAGCGACGCCATCCGCGGCTGTCTGGAACGCCACTTCGGCGTCCGGCTGGCGTTCCAGAACTGCCACCGCGTCGCGGTGTTCCCCGTCGACGCAGAGAAGGACTCCGATCAGTATCGAAGGTTCACTTCGGTCCGATCGCAGCTCCTGAACCAGTCGCCGCTGCTGCGCGACTGCTAGGACCGCGGAACCCCCGGAGCTGGTGGGGACGGTTCGGGCCGGTTGCCGTGCGCCGTATACGGGCTGGTGCGGGCATCCCGAATCGAGGGCCGGCGGGCCTTCCGCGTGCGGCCGGTGGCGTCCCAGGGGGCAGGGGACGCCACCGGTTCTGCGTTTCTCCGGTCAGCGGGCCGTACTGCCCGCCCGCAGCAACGGGAGCACCGAGCTTCCCAGGGCCTTGATGTTCGCCATCGTATGGTCCGGGCCGCCGGCCTCGACGAACAACAGGAACCGCTCGACCCCGGTGGCCCGCCCCGACTCCAGGATCCGGTCCGCGCAGTAGGCGGCCGGCCCGATCGGGTGAATCCCGGTCAGGTGATCGGTGTAGGCGACCGGATCGCGCATCGCGGCCTCGGCGCCGTCGAACCGCACATACCCCGCCATCCCGGGGCCCAGCCATGTCGGCATCGTCCGCCGCAGCAACCCGACACCCGCCGCCCGCGACTCCGCGACCTGGGCGAGCAATACCGACACATGGCCCGCGCGGCCGCCGTGCGCACGCACCATCGCCGCCTTCTCGGCATCGTCGGCGTGCATCCCGAGCAGTATCGGCAGCCCGCGCTCGGCCGCCAGCCGCACCGTGTCCGGGCCCGTGCAGCCCACCAGCATCGGCGCCCGTCCCCGCGGCACCACCGGCACCTCGCGGAACCGGTGGAACTCGCCGTCGTACGCCACCGCCTCCTGCGAGCCCCACGCGACCAGCACGTCCAGCGCCTCGGCGAACGCCCGGTGCGACAGACCCTCCATCCCGGTGCCGAACACCTCCAGGTCCACCCACGGCCCGCCGCGCCCCACACCCAGGGTGAACCGGCCGCCGGTGAGCACGTCGAGCATCGCCGCCTGCTCGGCCACCGCCACCGGGTGCGCCGTGGACAGCACGGTCACCGCCGTGCCCACGCCGATCCGCCGTGTGCGGCCGGCCAGCGCCGCGGCGAAGGTCAGCGCCGAGGGACAGGTGCCGTACCGCATGAAGTGGTGCTCGGCCACGAAGACGTCGTCGAACCCGGCGTCCTCCGCGGCGATCCCGTAGTCCAGGGCCGTGCGCAGCGACCGCTCGGGCCCGACGCCCGGAAAGCCCGCCGCCACCAGAAAGACTCCGATACGCATGGGTATCAGTCTGTAACGGTGTGGCGACTCTCACAGGCAATCAGGTGGTGTCAGAACGCATGTCGTCCGTGGATACTGACCGGTAACCGCAGACTCCATCCCTCAGGAGCTGCGAGTACTCGACTCAAGGAGACACAGCCATGCCCCGCGAGTTCACCACCATCGGCGTCGTCGGCCTGGGCACGATGGGCGCCGGCATCGCCGAAGTCATGGCCCGCAACGGGATCTCGGTCATCGGGGTGGAGGTCGACGCCGCCGGCGTGGACCGCGGCCGCGCGCACCTGCAGGCCTCCGTGGCGCGCGCGGTCAAGGGCGGCAAACTGACCGACGACGAGGCCGCGGCGCTGCACGAGCGCATCACCTACACCACCTCGCTGGAGGACCTGGCCGCCGCCGAACTCGTCGTGGAGGCGGTGCCGGAGGACCTGGCCCTCAAACTGTCGGTCTTCCAGCGGCTGGACGCCGTCTGCCCGCCGGAGACCATCCTGGCCACCAACACCTCGGCGCTGTCGGTCACCGAGATCTCGGTGGCCACCGCGCGGCCCTCGCGGGTCGTCGGCGTGCACTTCTTCAACCCGGCCACCGTGATGAAGCTCGCCGAGGTGGTGCGGACCGTCGTCACCGACCCCGAAGTGGTCTCCGACGTCGAGGCGCTGGTGCGGCGGCTCGGCAAGGACGACGTCACCTGCGGCGACCGGGCCGGCTTCATCGCCAACGCGCTGCTGTTCGGCTACCTGAACCACGCGGTGTCGCTGTACGAGCAGAAGTACGCCACCCGCGAGGACATCGACACCGCGATGAAGCTCGGCTGCGGGCTGCCGATGGGGCCGCTGGCGCTGCTGGACCTGATCGGCGTCGACACCGCCTACGAGATCCTCGACACGATGTACAAGCAGTCGCGGGACCGGCTGCACGCCCCGGCGCCGATCCTGAAGCAGATGGCGACCGCCGGGCTGCTCGGGCGCAAGACCGGGCACGGCTTCTACACCTATGAGAGCTCTGACTCCCCGGTGGTCGTGGCCGACGCGGAGTCCCCGGACGCCGACGGCGGCCCGCGGCACGGCGCCGAGGTCCGCACCGTCACCCGGATCGGCGTCGTCGGCTCGGGCACCATGGCCTCCGGCATCGCCGAGGTGTGCGTCAAGGCCGGCTACGAGACCGTGCTCGTGGCCCGGGCCTCGGCGAAGGTGGACGCGGCCAAGGCCGCGATCGCCCGGTCGCTGGAGAAGGGGGTGCAGCGCGGCAAGCTCTCCGAGGAACAGCGGGACACGGCGCTGTTGCTGCTGCACGGCACCACCGACCTGGGCGGCCTGGCCGAATGCGACCTCGTGATCGAGGCGGTCGTGGAGGACGTGGAGGTCAAGCGCGCGCTGTTCGCGGACTTCGACGAACTCGCCAAGCCCGGCGCGATCCTGGCGACCACCACCTCCTCGCTGCCGGTCATCGAGTGCGCGATGGCCACCCGGCGCCCGGCCGACGTGGTCGGCGTGCACTTCTTCAACCCGGCGCCGGTGATGAAGCTGGTCGAGGTGGTGCGCACGGTCAAGACCGCCGACGACGTGGTGGCGACCGTGCACGCGGTGTGCCGGCGCCTGGGCAAGGTCGCGGTGGACTGCGGCGACCGCGCCGGGTTCATCGTGAACGCGCTGCTGTTCCCCTACCTCAACGACGCGGTGCGGATGCTGGAGGCGCACTACGCGACCGCCGACGACATCGACACCGCCATGAAGCGCGGCTGCGGCTACCCGATGGGGCCCTTCGAACTGCTCGACGTGGTCGGCCTGGACGTCTCGCTGGCCATCCAGCGGGTGCTGTACCAGGAGTTCCGCGAGCCCGGCTTCGCCCCGGCGCCGCTGCTGGAGCACCTGGTGACCGCCGGATATCTGGGCCGCAAGGCCGGGCGCGGTTTCCGGGATCACAGCGGCCGCTGACTACCCTGGTCTCATGAGCCCGCGCCGCCGCCCGCCCCGCCGCTCCGACGCCGTCCCGGAAACGGACGACGGCGACGGCGCCATGGCGCGGATGGCGTCGCGGGTGCTCGGCTACGACCGGATCGAACCCGGGCCCGACGGCCGGGACTGGGCGGTGCGCGGCATCCCCGGGCAGGCCGCGCAGAAGGTCTACCGGTGCCCGGGCTGCGAACAGGAGATCCGCGCCGGGGTGCCGCACGTGGTGGCCTGGCCGAAGGAGGACCGCGGCCAGGGTGTCCACGACCGGCGGCACTGGCACACGCCGTGCTGGAACGCGCGGGGGCGGCGGCGCGCGCGGTGAGGTTCCGGTGCGGCGCCGGACCCGGGCTGCGCCGCACGCGCGTCCTGCCGGCGCGGCACTGACGTCCCGCCGGCACCGCGTCAGGTAAACACTCGGCAAGTAAGTGTCCGAACGACGGTGCGTGCTCTGGCGATCAGGGGCACCGAACCGCGATCATCTTCTGCCATGGACCGCACATTCGAGGAACTGATCGCGCAGGCCGCCGCGGTCGACGTGAGCGGCTGGGACTTCTCCTGGCTCGACGGCCGCGCCACCGAGGAGCGGCCGCCGTGGGGCTATCAGCGGCTGCTCGGGGAGCGGATCGGCCGCGCGCACCTGCATCTGGACATCCAGACCGGCGGCGGGGAGGTGCTGGCCGGCGTCGAGCAGCGGCCCTCCGGCGCGTCGGTCGCCACCGAGGGCTGGCCGCCGAACATCGCGGTGGCGCAGCGGAACCTGCGCGCCAAGGGCGTGGTCATCGTCGCCGACGAGGACGAGCCGCCGCTGCCGTTCGCCGACGGCGCCTTCGACCTGGTGACCAGCCGGCATCCGGTGCTGGCGCACTGGCGCGAGATCGCCCGGGTGCTGGCGCCCGGCGGGACGTACTTCTCCCAGCACGTCGGACCGGACAGCGGCCACGAGGTCTACGAGTACTTCCTCGGCCCGAAGCCGACCGGCAAGAGCCTGCGGGAGCCGGCCCTGGCCCGGCGCGACGCCGAGAAGTACGGGCTCGAAGTCGTGGACCTGCGCGAGGCCGAGTTGAAGATGGAGTTCTTCGACGTCGGCGCGATGGTCTACTTCCTGCGCAAGGTGATCTGGTTCGTCCCGGACTTCACCGTGGAGAAGTACCGCGACGACCTGAAGCGGCTGCACGAGCAGATCCAGGCCGAGGGGCCGTTCGTCGCGTACTCGCGGCGGTTCCTGATCGAGGCCAGGAAGCCCGAGGCCTGATTCGCCGGCCGCACCGTTCGCACCGGTCGTGCCGGCGGCCACGCTGAAGGCCGTCGGCACCCGGGTGAAGCTTTCGCCGGAGCGGCGGTCCGCCGCAAGCCCGCTTCACCACCGATGAGCACCTGAGCTGACATGCCCTATAGTCCCGTGGCATGACGGCTCTCACGGGGATCACACGGGTCTTCTCCCGTTCCGATTTGATCCTGATCGGTCTGGCCGGTGCCACGACGGTGGCCGCGGTGGTCGTGCGCAGCGGTTCGGTGGCGCCCTTCGTGGTCTCGGCGGCGGCGGTCGCCGTGCTGGCCGCCCTGGTCGGGCGGGCCGTGGACCACCTCGCCGACCGGCTCGGCGCGGGCGCGGTCGGCGTCCTGCAGAGCGCGCTGGGCAACCTGCCCGAACTGTTCATCTCGATCTTCGCGTTGAAGGCCGGGCTGACCACGGTCGTCACCTCGGCGATCATCGGCTCGATCCTGGCCAACCTGTTGCTGGTGCTGGGCCTGTCGTTCTCGGTGGGCAGCGCCCGCAACGGCGTGCTGCGGTTCTCGAGCCAGCGGGCCCGGCTGATCATGGGCCTGATGATCCTGTCGGTGGCCTCGATGCTGATTCCGAGCCTGGCGTCGTACGTGCACTCCCCGGCGTCCGGCCACGAGGTCGGGCTGTCGCGGATCACGGCGGTCGTGCTGCTGGTGGTGTTCGCGCTCTCGATCCCGGCGAGCCTGCGCCGCGACCTGGAGCCGACGTCGTCGGAGCAGGCCTGCGAGGCCAAGCAGGAGGAGACGGGCCCGGACAACCACTGGCCGCTGTGGCTGGCGGTGGGGATGCTGGCGGTCACCGGCCTGGGCGCGGCGTACGTCTCCGACCTGTTCGTGGACGCCCTGACCCCGGCCATGACGTCGCTGCACATCTCGCAGGCGTTCTCCGGTCTGGTGATCGTGGCGATCGCGGGCAACGCGGTGGAGAACGCGGTGGGGGTGAAACTGGCCTGGCAGAACCAGGCCGACCACGCGCTGTCGGTGATCCTCAACAGCCCGCTGCAGATCGCCCTGGTGCTGGCCCCGGTCCTGGTGCTGGCCTCCCCGCTGATCGGCGGCGCCCCGTTCACGCTGGTCTTCGCGCCGATGCTGGTCTCCACGGTCGGCATCGCCACGCTGGCGGTGCTGTACCTGATCTCCGACGGCGAGTCCGACTGGCTGGAGGGCTCCGCGATGGTGGGGCTGTATGTGCTGGTGGCGACTGCCTTCTGGTGGGGGTAAGCGCCCGCCGGCCGCCCGCCGGCCGGCGGTGATCAGGGCCCTGCGGCCGGCGGTGGCCGGGGGCTCGGCGGCGCGGTGGTGGCC
>JABFXP010000367.1 GCA_013361685.1 Catenulispora sp. | reverse complement strand
CGGTCGGCGTCGTCGCGGCCGTCGTGCTCGCGGGGTGCGGCAGCCAGGGGACCGTGGGCGCGCGGCCGAGTGCGTCCCCGGCGGCGCACCATCCGCCGCAGCCGCTGACCGGGGCGCAGCTCAGTGCCCTGATCAACCCGCCGGAGGGGTTCGCGCTGAAGACGTCCGGCTCGAGCGATTCCGGGGCGGGCCCCGCTACGCCGACGCCTGCCAATGTCGATCCGACGACCATCACCTGCTCGGACTGGTGGACCGGGCAGGGTCTGTTCGGGCCGGGTGAAGTCGCGTACACCAGCCGTTTCTTCGACGGGCCCGACCAGTCCTGGGCCTCGGTGCTGATCGATGTCCTCCCCGACGGGAAGGGCGCCGCCGAGGCTGACAGCAGCGTGGCGATCATGAAGCGCTGTGAGCATTTCACGTACATGGACCGTCAGTCCACGACGCAGTATCTGGTCGACATGCATCCCGGTGCCGAGCTGAAGGCGGGCGACCGGTCCTGGACCTACGACGCGACGGAGAAGTCGCCGACGGGCACGCTCTTCCCGGTGCAGGTCACCTATGTGCAGGCCGGAGACGCCTTCGTCGTGGTGACGCAGGGCACCGGCGCGGCCCCGGCGGCGGGACCGGACCGGACGAAGCTGCCGATCGCCACCTGGATCGGCGCTTTGCAGGCGGCGGGATACTGACGGCGCGGCTGCTCGCGCGGCTGCCCCCATGCGGCTGCTCGCGGTGTGTGCGGGTGCCGATGTGGTCGAGCCGGCGGCCCGCCCGAGGCCCGCCGCCCGCGGTGAGCCCTACGGCCCGCTACGGCCCTACAACCCCGGCCACGCGGGGAAGCTGCTACAGCTGGGAACGCTGCCGCTCCCGCTGAAGCTCGTGACCGTCACGCCGGTGCCGGCCGGCGCGATGTTGCTGTTGTACATCTTGATGTTCGCGTACTGCGCCACCACCTTCGTCGCGTCGAGCTGGACGTTCTCCAGCGTCAGCCCCAGCGGGTGCGCCGCGTCGTAGCCGTCGAGCGTCGAGCTACCCGACGACGAGCTGACCGAGCGCAGGCCGTTGACCGTGATGTCGGCGAAGCTCGGTACCGACGAGCCGTTGCCGCTGAGGTATTGCGGGTCGATGAGAATCAGGTGTTTGACTCCCGTCTCGCAGGTGTTGACGAAGCTGACGCCGGACACGGTGCCGCCGAAGCTCGAGTCGCTCTTGACGCGGACGCCGTTGTTGCTCGAAGCGGTGTTGCCGTGGATGTCCGTGCCGCCGTGGATGTAGTTGCCGGTGAAGGTGACGTTCTGGATCCCGCCCTCGGTCTGGCTGCCGACCGACAGGCCGTGGATGCCCCAGAAGCTGGTGTTGCGGACGGTGATGTCGGCGGCCGGCCCGCCCGCGTCGGACTTGACCGCGATGCCGTCGTCGCCGGTGTTGATGAAGCTGTCGGTGATCAGGACGTTGCCGGCACTGTCCGGATCGAAGCCGTCGGTGTTGCGGGCGGTGTCCGGGTTGTCGATCCGGACGCCCCACGCGGTGAAGCCGCTGCCCTTGTCCAGCAGGACGTTGAACATCGGCGAATTGGTCAGGCTGATGTGGTACATCGTCACGTTCGAGGCGCCGAAGACGGTGATCAGCTTCGGGTTCTCCTGCTGGGTGGTGGTCTTGCTGTGCGCGGATTCGGCCAGCGCCCACCAGGTGGTGGTGGTTCCCAGCATGTCCTGGTTGCCGCGGCCGTCGATCAGCCCCTGCGAGCCGGATCCGCCGCGGGTGCCCATGATGCCGGAGTTGTCGCCGCGTACTGACAGGAACGGCGTGCAGCCGGTCGCGGTGCCCAGGGTGGTGCCGTCCGAGGCGCCGAGGGTGCCGCACTTGGGCTGGCCGGCGACCTGGTAGTCCGCCGGGTTGCGCGAGGCGTAGAGGGTGACGCCGGTGTCGACGAGCAGCACCTCGCCGGCGTCGATGGTCAGCGGCGCCGCCAGGAACGCCGCGCCGGCGCTGCCGGCGGCCAGTTCCACCGCCTTGCCGGTGCCGCTGCAACCGGTCAGCGCCGCCTGGATCCGCGCCGTGTCGGGCGGGGAAGCCTCCTGCGCGGCGGTGAAAGTTCCACCGCTGGGCTTCGCCAGCTGAGCCGTGAGCGTCGTGCACGTCCCCGGCACGCTCGGCTCGCCGGGCTGCGGCGGCGTGGACGACGGCGAGCTCGACGGGCTGGACGACGGCGGCGTGGTGGTGCCGCCGGCCGGGTTCAGCGTCCACGCCTTCGTCGCCGCGCTGTCGCAGCTGTTCTGCACCACCGGCGTCCCCGCGCTCGTGCCGCTGCCCGAGGCGTTCATGCACTTCGTGCTGTTGACGTTGACGAGCTGGTACGTGCCCGATCCGGCGTTGAGCGTCCACTCCTGGTCCGGGGCGCCGGTGCAGGCCTGCTGCTGAACCGCCTTCCCGGCGCTGGTGGACGCGTCGGCTATGCCCAGGCACAGCGTGCTGCCGCCCACCGCCGAGGAGATCGTGTAGCCGCTCGCCGCCGAGGCGAGCGTCCAGTTCTGGTTCGTGGTGCCGCCGCAGTTCTGCAGGTCGGCCTGCACGCCGGCGGCGGTGCTGGACCCCGGCAGGTCCAGGCACAAACCGTTCCCGGCGTTGACGATCGTGTACGTTCCGGCCCCCGGCGCGGCGTGCGCGGCGGTCGGCAACACCACCGCCATCAGCGCGCCGGCCAGCACCGCCGCCGCTGCCGCCGCCGTCGCCCCGACGAGGCGCGGGGATCTGATCTGTCTGAGCAGTCGCATTCAGAGACCTCCTGGCTGCCGATAATCAGATCTCATATATGAGAGATCGGAGCGGAGAGTAGACAGCCGATCGCAAGGGGTCAAGCACGCCGAAACTTTCAGGCAACACTCTTGACGCCCACCGCCCGCAGGCCTACGCTCCCGTCGCATCTCATATATGAGATCTAACGATCGTCGATCGACCTCAGGCGCCAGGAGCCTCCATGCCCGAAGCCCTTCTCCCCATCGCCGCCACCACCCGGCCCGGAACGCTCCCGTCCCGGACCGAGGCGGTCCAGGAGGCGATCAAGCACGCGATCCTCACCGGTGAGCTCAAACCCGGGCAGCCGCTCGTGGAGTCCGAACTCGCCGCCGATCTCGGCGTCTCGAAGACGCCGGTGCGAGAAGCGCTGAAAACCCTGGCCGGGACCGGCCTGGTGACCATGAGCCCCTACAAGGGCGCCGCGGTCCGCGAGATCGACCGCACCCACGCGCGCTGCATCTACGACATGCGGCTGCTGCTGGAGCCGGTCGCCGCGGCGCGCGGCGTGGCCGGGCCCGGCGACTGGTCGGCGGCCCGCGCCGCCCTGAGCGCGGCGGACCAC
>JABFXP010000336.1 GCA_013361685.1 Catenulispora sp. | reverse complement strand
TGCTGGTCATCACCGCACCGCGATCACCTGCCCGGTGACGAACCGCGCCTCCTCCGACACGAACATCCCGACCACCTCGGCGATGTCCTCGGGGCGTGCGACCCGCGAGCCGGGGCCGCCGGCTTCGATCGCCGCGCGGGTCTCGGCGCTGATCCAGCCGGTGTCCACCGCCGGCGGCAGGATGACGTTCGCCGTCACGCCGTGCGGCCAGAGTTCGTGGGCTGCGGACAGCGTGTAGCTCTGCATCGCCGCCTTCGCCGCGCCGTAGGACACTTCGCCGGGGAAGCCGGAGGTGCCGCCGGAGCCGATGCCGATGATGCGGCCCCAGTCGGCTGCGCGTGCCGTGTGTCGTGTGGCGAACTCCGCGATGAGCATCGCCGAGGCGCGGGCGTCGATGGCGAAGACGAAGTCGTGGACAGCCGGGGTCATCGCGGAGTGTGGGCGGCCGAATCGGTCGGCTTCGAGGGGTGCGAAGGTGTCTGCTTTCCAGGCGCTGGCGTTGTTCACCAGGATCTCGACCGGGCCGAACGTCTCTTCGGCGAGGTCGAACAAGGCGGCCGCGGCGTCGGGGGCACGCAGGTCGGCTTCTGCCGCGATGGCGGTCCCGCCCTGGGCTTTGATGGCGGCGACCAATGCGTCGGCCGTCGTGCCGCGGGCCTCGCCGTACGCGGCCGGGTAGTGCTCGCTGTCGAGATCGGTCGGGGTCATCCGCAGGTAGGCGGCCACGACGTGGACGCCGTGGCGCGCGAGTTCGCGGGAGATCGCCGCGCCGATGCCGTGGTTGGCTCCGGTGACGAGCGCGACGCGGCCGGTGAGTCGTGGATCCCTCATGCGCGGATGCTATCCGCGCCTCAGAGCTTTGAGCCGGACCCGCGTCGCTCTGTTCTTGCTGTGCGCCGCCGTCCTCAGGCCACGCCCGGCACCCGCAGCCCGGCCTCGCGCACCGACGCCCACAGCACCGCCTCCAGCAGGCCCGGGAACGCCTCGTCGAACTCCTCGCGGCGCAGGCTGTTCATCCGCGAGGTGCCCGCGTAGTACTGGCGGATCAGGCCGGCCTCGCGCAGCACGCGGAAGTGGTGGGTCGCGGTGGATTTGCTGATCGCCAGGTCGAAGCCGCCGCAGGGGATGTCCGACGGTCCGGCGGACAGTTGCTCGACGATGGTGCGGCGGGCGGGTTCGATCAGGGCTTCCAGGACTTGCTGGAGCGGGACGTCCCGGGGGTCGGGATGCGGCGGGATGCGGTCGGCGGCCATGCCCCCATAGTACGATGCCGATCGAAGTTTGACCGCGATCGTACTTCCGTGCTCCCCTGGAGGGCATGACGCGAACCGTGCTGTTCCACGAACTCGGCGGCCCCGACGTGCTGCGCATCGAAGACCTCGACGTCGGCGAGCCCGGCCCCGGCGAGGTGCGGATCCGGGTCGAGGCGATCGGGCTGAACCGCGCCGAGGCCCTGTTCCGCGCCGGTCTCTACATCCAGCCGGTACGCAGCTTCCCCGCGCGGCTGGGCAACGAGGCGGCGGGCGTCGTCGAGGCGGTCGGGCCGGGGGTCAGCACTCTGTCACCGGGGCAGGCGGTCAGCACCCTGCCGGCGTTCTCGCAGAACGACTACGGCGTCTACGCCGACCACGCCATCGTGCCGGCGTCCGCCGTGGTGCCGCGGCCCGAGGGGTTGGACGCGGTGCGGGGTGCGGCGGTGTGGATGCCGTACCTCACCGCCTACGGCGCGCTCGTGGAGATCGCGGGACTGCGGCCCGGCGGGACCGTGCTGCTGAACGCCGCCTCCAGCAGCAGTGGGCTGGCGGTGATCGACGTCGCCAACCGGGTCGGCGCCACCGCGATCGCGCTGACGCGCACCGCCGCCAAGCGCGACTTCCTGCTGCGGCACGGCGCGGCGCACGTCGTGGTCACCGATGAGGAGGACGTCGCCGAGCGGGTGCGCACCGCCACGGACGGCCGCGGGGTCGAGGTGGTGATGGACGCCGTGGCCGGTCCCGGCATCACCGACCTGGCGCGGCTGGTCGCCCCCGGCGGGACGCTCGTGGTCTACGGCGGCCTCAGCGGTCAGCCGACGCCGTATCCGGGTGTCGAGCTGGGGCTGCCGGCGCTGGCCATCCGCTCGTTCACGATGCTGGAGATCACCGGCGACCCGGCGCGCCGGCACCGGGCGGCCGCCTTCATCGGCGCCGGGCTGCGCGCGGGCGCGTTCGCCCCGGTGGTGGACCGGGTCTTCGACCTCGGCGACATCGTGGCCGCGCACCGCCACCTGGAATCCAACACGCAGATCGGCAAGATCGTGGTCACGACCGCCGACGCGCGGTGAGGTAGGCCGCGCGCAGGTGGATGGCGCGGTCGAGCTCGGCCAGCGTCCGGTCGAAGAACTCGCGCCGGTAGACGGTGTCGGTCAGGGCCGTGATGGCGAAGTACAGGGCGCTGAGACCGGCCAGAAGCACCGCCACGTGCAACAGCTCGCTGCTGACCCCGGGCACGCGCACGCCCAGCACGCGCGCGTCCGGGATCGGCCGCTTGAACCATTCGCCGAGCACTTCCGGGCGCACGGCCATCGCGCCGAAGATGACGTAGAAGAAGAACACCATCCAACTCAGCAGGCTGACCTGAATGGTCTGACTGAGCAGCAGATACACGAACATGTTCCGTCGCTGAGCGGGCCCGAGCGCGGGATCGGCGTCCAGATCGGCCCCGGCGAGCGCGAACTCGGCCAACGGCGTGGCGGCGCAGCTGGCACGGATCCGGTCGGGAGTGCAGGCCCGCGGCAACGTCCCGAACTCCTCAGGCAGCCGCGCGATGAGAAAGGCCTGAATCAGCACCACGAAGAACCCCGCGGTCGCCCACAGCCACACGGAGTTCAGCGCCGCCGCGACCTGCCAGAAGTCGGCGGTGAAGAAGATGACCATGCCGAACAGGGCCAGCAGCGGCAGCGCCCGCACCGCCAGATGTCCCATCTCCCGCGCCTCGCCGAACACCCGCCGCACTGTCCAAAAAGCCAGCATGACCCCCAGCCGCAGCAGCTCCAGCACGGCGGCGAGCGGACGCAGAGGGCCGGGCAGCCGGGTGGCGCGCCGCCCGCCCTCGACGAAGTGCGGCACGCCGGCATGCACGAACCAGCGTTCGGTGGCGGCCAGCACGGCGTTGGTGGCCGCGCCGCAGGCGGGCGGCTCGGCGGGGTCGGCGGGACCGACGGGGACCAGGAAGCCGGAGCCGTCCAGGGGCGGGGCCGCGGCCGGGGCGGAGCCGGGGGTCGCCGCGGGCGGGTCGGCGTTAATCGCGACGGCGGCCAGGTCGCCGGCTCCGGCGACGGCGTCGGCGGGTGGGTTGGTGGGGAGCGGGGTGTGGGGAGCGGG
>JABFXP010000639.1 GCA_013361685.1 Catenulispora sp. | reverse complement strand
TCGGCGTCGTGCTGGGCGTCGTGCTCGGCGTGGTGCTCGGCGTCGTGGTGGTCGGGCCGGTGGTCGGCGTGGTCGGCCCGGTGCCCGAGCACGTCACCCCGTTCACCGCGAACGACGTCGGGGCCTGGTTGGTCCCGGAGTACCCGAAGTTCGCCGCCGGGGTCACCGTCCCGCCGCTGGCCACCGCACCGTTCCAGGACGTGTTGGTGACCGTGACGTTCTTCCCGGACTGCGTCCAGTTGCCGTTCCAGCCGCTTTGCACCGTCTGGTTGCCGGCGTAGGAGTACGTCAGCGTCCAGCTGCTCCAGGCGGGCCCGTTGTTGGTGATCATGACCTGCGCGCCGAAGCCGGAGCCCCAGTCGCTGCTGACCGAGTAGACCGCGGTGCACCCTGGGGTGGAGGCGGCATTACTGCTCGTTGCGGTCAGGGCGGCGAAGCCGCCGGCCATCGCCATCGTCAGGCCCGCGGCGACTAACGCGCTGGTGAGCCTGCGCCCGGACTTGTCGGATTCCTGATTCAACTGCTCTTCTCCCTTCTGTTTCAGACCCCGAACAGCTGGCCGTAGACCGCCTGCGCCATGGCGGCGTCGGACTGCGCCCAGAAGCGGTGGTAGGTGAACGTCGGCGCTGCGCCGCCGTTGAGGTAGCTCTGCACCTTGGAGAAGCTCGGGTCGCTGGTGTACCAGGGCCGCAGCTTCAGGAAGGTGTTGGTGCTGGAGGAGATGCTGTTGCCGAAGGGGTCCTTGCCGGTCCAGCCCGACGGGATGTAGAGCCCGGCGTGCGTGGTCGGGTCGTAGGCCTGCGAGAACCGGTTGTAGTCGGTCCGCTGCTCCGGCGTGGCGATGCCCAGCGAGTCCTGGTCGTTGCCCCACATGACGTCGAGCAGGTTCTTGGCCAGGGTCTGGGCGGTGGTGTCGTTGGCCTTGGCCGCGTAGTACGACAGGGTCTTGGCCAGGGCCGAGGCCACGCCGACGTCCTGGCTGTAGTCCTTGACCGTGACGTGCAGGTTGGTGTTCGGCTGCGGGCTGGTCGGGTTCCAGGTGTTGGGCTGGCCGGTCCAGTTCAGCGTCGAGGGGATCTGCCAGTTGCCGGTCGTGGTGTCGACCGTGGTCACGCTCTCGGCCCAGGCGACCCACTTCTTCACGATCGCGCCGGCGGTGGCGTCACCGGTGGAGTAGTAGTACTCCGCGACGCGCTCCATCGACCAGGCCTGCATGCCGAACCAGTTGTTCGACGGCGGGTCGTGGTAGACGGGCTGCCAGTCGTAGGCCATGCCGTAGAAGGTCGGGTCACCGGCCGGCGGTGTGCCGTAGTGGCCGTCCCAGCTGTTGGTGGCCCCACCGGCGATCGCGCCGTCGGCGGACTGCAGCCACTGGTAGAACTCCAGCTGCCGCTTCAGGCTGGTGCCCCAGTCGGCGACCGCGGTGGCGCCCTTCGGGGCCTCGGCCGGGTCGGTCGACAGCGCCCAGGCCGCCATCGGGTTCTGGTAGCCCTGGGCCACCGCGCCGTCGCCGATGCGCCACGCCCACGAGCCGGAGGTGGCCTGCGAGCCGCCCCAGGCGTAGTACCAGCCGAGCATGTAGTCGCTGCTGCTCTTGCCGGTGCCGCCGGGGCAGGACGGCGAGGTGCAGTTGCCCATCTGCTTGAAGTACTTGTCGTACATCGAGTACCGCAGGTAGTCGCCCATCTTGCCGGCCTTGGCGACGGTCGCCGTGACCTGCGACTCCTTGCCCTGCGCCTTGGCCCAGGTGTCGGCCCAGTACGCGGCCTGCACGGTGCGGGCGTCGGCGTCGGGGGCGTCGGTGAACTTCCACTGCGCGGTGCCGGTGCCCTGGACGAACAGGTCCAGGTAGCCGTTGGGACCGCCGTACTTCAGGCTGTCACACGTGGGCTGCGGGACGGTCTCCCAGACCGACTCGTCGGCGCCCCGCTGGTAGGAGTTGATGTAGGACGGCTTGCCGGTGTTCGGGCCCAGCTCGCAGCCGCCGCCCGGGGTGTCGCCGTACCCGTACTTGTTGTCGACGTCCTCCAGCCAGTGCATGCCGTAGATGTCGGAGGTGCCGTAGGCGGCCTGGAGCTCGGCGGCCAGCGGGTCCTGACCGGTCGGGGTCGAGCTGTTCAGCGCGACCGGGTACTGGTCCGGCTCCGGCTCCTCGGGCGCGTACTGCGCCGGGGAGCTGGGGTTGTAGCCGCTGTTCGTGGGCTGGTCGGCGTGCGTGGGGATCATGTACTGCTCCATCAGACCCCAGGCGGCGTTGAACTTCGTCCAGTCCCCGGAGATGTTGCCGTACATGGCCTGCAGGTAGATGTCGTAGCTCCAGGCCTCGGAGGTGGTCTCGTGGCCGTAGTCCGGAGCCTCGACGATCAGCGTCTCGACCGAGTGGTACGGGATGCCCAGCGGGCTGAAGTACCCGTTGGCCGGGTTCGTGATCTTGTTGTAGAGCGTCATGAACCGCTGCTCGTACGCGCCCAGCGCACCGGTCTCGGTGACGACGGACGCCCCCGAGGTGTAGCCGGTGGCCGTCGAGGTGAACGTCGCGTTGCCGGAGCCGGAGGCGTCGGCGGTGATCGTGACGTTCTGCGGCGTCGACCAGTTGGACGGCGTGAAGGTCAGCGAGCCGCCGGCGGTGACCGACAGCCCGGTGTTCCCGGAGGTGCGGGCCGTGGTGACGGTGACGTTGGCGGTCGGCGCCGAGGACAGGCTGACCGCCAGCGTGCCGGTGCCGCCCTGCGCGATGCTCACCGCGCTCGGGGTGACCGTGACCGCGGGAGCGCCGCTCACGGTGATCCCGACCGGGGCGGAGGTCGTGGACGCGCCCTGGCTGTCGGTGGCCTTGGCGGTGATCGAGTACGTCCCGGCCGGGGCTCCGGTCCAGTTGCACGCGAACGGTGCGGCGGTGGCCGTGCACACCAGGGTGGTGCCCTGGTAGAACTCGACCTTGCTGACCGTCGCGCCGTCGGAGGCCGAGGCGGTGGCCGCCATCGGCACGGTCGCCGGGGCGGTGTAGGAGGCGCCGGCGGCCGGGCTGGTCAGCGCGACGGCGGGCGGGGTGTGGGCGCCGTTGCAGACGGTGCCGTTGATGGTGAAGACCGTGGGTGCGGTGTTGGTGCCGCTGTAGGTGAAGTTGGCGGCCGGGTTGACGGTGCCGCCGGCCGGGACCGAGCCGTTCCAGGAGGCGTTGACGACCGTCACCGCCTTGCCGGACTGGGACCAGGTCCCGTTCCAGCCGTTCTGCAGCGTCTGGTTCCCGGTGTAGGAGTAGCCCAGGTTCCAGGACGACCAGGGGTCCGTGCCGACGTTCTTGATGACGATGTTGGCGCCGAAACCGGAGCCCCAGTCGTTCGCGGTATACGTGACCTGACACTGCACGGTGGCCGCGCGGGCGGCCTGCGGGGTGGCGGCTATCATGCCGACGCCGAGGACCGATGCGAGGGCGAGCGCCAGGGCGCGCCAGCTCCTCGGTCTCGGTCTCGTCGCTGTTCGGGGTCTGTTCACTGCTTCGCTCAGTCCTTTCGGGGCAGGGCGGCATGGCCGCCGCACCGGTCGTGCGGCGGACATTCGAGGGCTGATGATCAGGCGGAGTCGCGGATCACCAGTTGCGTCGGGAAGACCGTGTGCGCGGGCACGTCGGCCACCCCGTGGATGTGACGGGTCAGGTGCCGCGCCATCGCCGCGCCCATCTCCTCCACCGGCTGGCGCACGGTGGTCAGGCGCGGCTCGGTGTGCGCGGCCAGCGGTGCGTCGTCGAAGCCGATGACGGCCACGTCGTCCGGGACGCGGCGGCCCACGCGGCGCAGCGCGCGCAGGGCGCCCAGCGCCATCAGGTCCGAGGCGGCGAACACCGCGTCCAGTTCCGGCTGGTGCTCCAGCAGCTGGAGCATCGCGTGCTCGCCGGAGGACTGCGTGAAGTCGCCGTACAGCACCAGGCCGCCGGTGCCGGCCTCGGCGATGGCGTCCCGGTAGCCGTCGCGGCGGTCGGCGCCGACCGCCATGTCCGGCGGGCCGGCGATGGAGACCACGTGCTTGCGCCCCTGGCGCAGCAGGTACCGGACCGCCTCGCGGGCGCCGGAGCGGTTGTCGGCGTCCACGTACGGCAGCCGGCACGGCGGGGCGCTGCGGCCGGCGGCCACCGCCGGGACGTTCATCGCCTGCAGGGTCAGGCCCAGCGGATCCCGGTCGTGGGCGTTGATCAGCATCACCCCGTCCGCCGCGCCGCGCGCCAGGTAGCGTTCGACCAGCGGGTGGTCGGCCGGTCCGCGCACCACCAGCAGCACCAGCTGGATCTCGTCGGTGCGCAGCTCCCGTCCGGCTCCCAGCAGGATCCGGGAGAAGTAGGGGTCTGCGAACAGCCACTGGTCGGTACCGCAGACCACGGCGGCGATCGAGGAGATGCGCTCGTCGCGCGCCGCCCGCGCCCGCTGTCGGACGTAAGCGAGCTGCGAAACCGCGTCGTGGACTCCGGCCCGTGCCGAAGTGCTCACCTTCGCGGTGCCGTTGAGCACGCGGGAGGCCGTGGCCGGCGACACTCCGGCCAGCGCCGCGACATCGGCGAGGGTGGGACGGGGGTCGAGCGTGGGGCCAGACATCAGGCGGGTTCTCCTTCGTGGTGGCGTGGGGAGCCCCTCGGCGTGAACGCCGGGTGTCGAGCTGCTCACGGGTGGGGGTGAGAGCGCTCTCATGAAAAGTCGTCGCGAGACCCGTTCTTGTCAAGGGGGGCGGGCGTAACAGAGGCCGAAAGCCGGTCACGTCCGGCGCGCCACCGGGCCGCCATGAAACTTTCATCGGTGCGCAGTGGTCGGCAGACGATGAAGTCGGGATGGCCTTGCGTGATCGGCGTTCGGCTTCCTAGGTTCCGCGCGACGTGACAACAGTATGAAGGAGGGCCATGACGGCGATGACCACCCCCTCGAGACGCCTGAGATCCGCGGTCGGCGCGGTGGCCGGCGCGGCGCTGGCGGCCGGGGCCGGAACCGCGGCGGCGCTGATGCCGGGAGCCGCGCACGCTGATACAGCGGTTCAGTGTCAGGTGACGTATACAGCCAATGACTGGGGCTCCGGTTTCGGCGCCAACATCGTGATCAAGAACGTCGGGTCCTCGCCCTGGAGCTCTTGGAACCTGGGCTACTCCTACACCGGGAACCAGACGCTGCAGAACGGCTGGAACGGGACCTGGTCCCAGTCCGGCAAGGCGGTGACGGTCGTCAACGCCTCCTGGAACGGCTCGGTCCCGGCCGGCGGCACCGTCAACCCGGCCGCCAACTTCACCTACAGCGGCACCAACACCGCACCCACGGTCTTCACCATCAACGGCACCGTCTGCAACGGGTCGACGCCTCCTCCCACGACGTCGACCAGCACGCCGACCACGTCGCCCAGCACCACGCCGAGCACGTCACCGTCCACGAGCCCTTCGACGAGCCCGTCCACGAGTCCCTCGACATCCCCCAGTTCTTCTCCCCCGCCGACCGGCGCGCCGGCGGTCCACGTCTCCGGCAACCAACTGCTCGACAGCACCGGCAAGGTGTTCGTCCCGCACGGCGTGAACCGCTCGGGCGCCGAATTCGCCTGCGTCCAGGGCAAGGGCATCTTCGACGGGCCGGTCGACGACACCTCGGTGGCCGCGATCGCGTCGTGGAAGACGAACATCGTCCGCGTACCGCTGAACGAGGACTGCTGGCTCGGCGCGTCGAACGTCTCGTCGCAGTACGGCGGGGCGGCGTATCAGAGTGCGATCGAGAGCTTCGTCAGCACCCTGCACAAGCACGGCCAGGTCGTCATCCTGGACCTGCACTGGACCGACGGCGTCTACACCGGACAGTCCTCCGCGTGCTCGGTGGCCACGGCGACCTGTCAGAAGCCGATGCCGGACGCCGCGAACGCCCCGGCGTTCTGGGCTTCGGTGGCGAACGCCTTCAAGAACGACCAGTCCACGATCTTCGACCTGTTCAACGAGCCGTATCCGGACTTCGCCGCCGGCTTCAACAGCGCGCTGGGCTGGAGCTGCTGGCAGAACGGCGGCTCCTGCACCGGGATCGGCTACCAGGTGGCCGGCATGCAGTCGCTGGTGAACGCGGTGCGCGGCGCCGGCGCGGCCAACGTGCTGATGCTCGGCGGCGTGGCCTACTCCAACGATCTGAGCCAGTGGCTCCAGCACAAGCCGGCCGACCCGCTGAACAACCTGGTGGCGTCCTGGCACTCGTACAACTTCAACTCGTGCTCGTCGTCCTCGTGCTGGGACTCGCAGGTGGCGCCGGTGCTGGCGCAGGTGCCGGTGATCGCCGGCGAGATCGGCGAGAACGACTGCGGCCACTCCTACATCGACACCCTGACGGCGTGGCTCGACAGCCACCACACCGGGTATGCGGCGTGGACGTGGAACACCTGGGACTGCTCCTCGGGGCCGTCGCTGATCAGCGCCTACGACGGGACGCCGACCGCCTTCGGCGCCGGATACAAGGCGCACCTGGCGACGTTCTGAGGCCGCGGCCTCACCTGCGAGAAGCGGCGCCGCACGGCGAAGGGGTGCGGCGCCGCACGGGGGGCTGGGCGACGCCGCTGCACTGTGTGTGTGCTATCTCAGGGTACTGAATTACTTGCCCTGATGCACATCGAACCGCGAGACCTCCGGGTCCGCGATTCCGCTCAGGCGTCCTGACCAGCGGTTATGATCCTCACAACGCGACAGGTACCCGGCGGCCGGGGCGTCCTATCCCGACGCCCCGAGCTCCGCCAACGCCGCCCCGGTCAACCGCATGGTCGTCCACTCGTCCTGGGAAACCGCTCCAAGCGCTTTATAAAAGGCGATCGAAGGCTCGTTCCAGTCCAGCACACTCCATTCGACCCGCGCGTACCCGCGCTCATGCGCGATGCGCGCCAACTCCCGCAGCAACGCGACCCCGTGCCCGGCCCCGCGCGCCTCGGGCCGGACGTACAGGTCCTCGAGATAGATGCCGTGGACGCCGTTCCACGTCGAGAAGTTCAGGAAGTAGACCGCGAACCCGACGACCGCCCCGCTCGCATCGTCCTGCGCCAGCAACGCGAACACCGCCGGCCGCTCACCGAACAGCGCGTCGTGCAACTGCTGCTCGGTGGCCTTCGCCTCCTGCGGCTCGCGCTCGTACTCGGCGAGCTCAGCGATCAGCGTGCGGATCATCGGGACGTCGGCCGGGACTGCGGTTCGGATCATGGGGACAGGATAGACGCGGCGTTCGGAGCTCCCGCCCCGACGCGCCCCACCACCTCCCCCAGCGCCGCGCCGAGCGGGGCCTCGATCCGGGTGTGGGCGTACCGGTCGCCGCGCGTGTGACCCTGGTTGACGATCACGACCGGTTTGCCGGCCTCGGCGGCGCGGCGGACGAAGCGCAGGCCCGACATCACGGTCAGGGAGGAGCCCAGGACCAGCAGGGACGTGGCGCCGTCGACCAGGGCGCGGCAGCGCTCGACGCGGGCTTTGGGGACGTTCTCGCCGAAGAAGACCACGTCGGGCTTCAGGACGCCGGCGCCGCAGGCGGTGCAGTCGACCGGGCGGAAGGCGCGCACGGCGGTGTCCGGCAGGTCCACGTCGCCGTCGGGGTTGACGCGGTCGGCGACGGCGTCGAAGGCCGGGTTGGCCTCGTTCAGGCGCCGCTCCAGCTCGGTGCGGGCGGACAGGTCGCCGCAGGTCAGGCAGATGACGCGGTCCAGGCTGCCGTGCAGGTCCACGACCTCCGGGGCGGTCCCGGCCGCCTGGTGCAGGCCGTCGACGTTCTGCGTGATCACGCCGGCGACGTGGCCGGAGGCCCGCAGCGCCGCCACCGCGCGGTGGCCGTCGTTGGGCGCGGCGCCGGCCATGGCGCGCCAGCCCAGGTGGCTGCGCGCCCAGTAACGCTGCCGCGCGTCGGCGCTGCCCGCGAAGTCGTCGTAGGTCATCGGGGTGTGCTTGCGCAGCGCCCCCGACGCGCCGCGGTAGTCGGGGATGCCGGACTCGGTCGACAGCCCGGCCCCGCTGAGGACCACCACGCCCCCGGCGGCCACCAGCTCGACCATGGCGTCCAAGCTGGTCGTCCGGGGGAAGTCCTCGCCGGTCGGCTCCCAGGTCAGGGTCGGTCTCATGCGCACCACACCACAGTAAGCACCGGGGGGCGCCGGTTTCATCCCGGGCGCCGCGCAGCGCCGAGCCGATCGCCCGCGACCGGTGCTACGCCGCCGGTGGCGGTGTGGCTAAGCTCCGGCCATGACGTGGCGGCTGCTGCTTGTGGACGACGATCCGGCGGTGCTGCGCGGTCTGCGCCGGGCGCTCGGCCTGTCCGGTTTCGCCGTGGAGACCGCGGCGGACGGCGAGGCGGCCATGGCGCTGCTGGAGCGCGGCGGCGTGGACGCGGTGGTGCTGGACGTCTCCCTGCCGGGCATGTCGGGGGTCGAGGTCGTGGCCCGGCTGCGCCGCCGCGCCGACGACGTCCCGGTGCTGATGCTCTCCGCCCTCGACGACGTCGCCGACCGCATCGCGGGCCTCGCGGCGGGCGCCGACGACTACGTGGTCAAGCCGTTCTCCACGGCGGAGCTCGAACTGCGGCTGCGGGCGCTGCTCCGGCGCGGCCGGCCGGTCCCGCACGGTGTCGCCGCCGCCTGCGGGCTGGTCCTGGACACCGAGTCCCGCACGGCCACCGCGGCCGGACGGCCTGTCGAGCTGACCCGGCGCGAGTTCGACGTGCTGGAGGTCCTCGTCCGCAACGCCGGCGCGGTGCTGACGAGAGACCAGCTGCTGGATCGGGTCTGGGGCTACGACTTCCAGGTCCGGTCCGACGCGGTGGACACGGTGGTCAGCTATCTGCGGCGCAAGCTGGAGGCGGAGGGGCGGCCGCGCGTACTGCACACTGTGCGCGGGGTCGGGTTCGCGCTGCGCGGCGATGTTGATGCGGATGCCGAGGCGGACGCCGGCATCGGCTCCGGCTCCGGGTCCGGCTCCGACACCGGCGGTGCCTGAGCCGATGAAGCTGTCGACCCGTTTCGCCTGGATGTCCGCGGCGACCCTGCCGGTCCTGGTCCTCGCCGCCGGCGCCGCGCTGGTCCCGTGGGAGAGCGCGGATCTGCGGGCCGAGCGCGACACCCATCTGCACGCGCGCGCCGAACTGCTCTTGCCGCAGGCCGGATCGTTGGCGGCGCAGAGTGCCGAGCCCGCGTCGCGGGTGCGTGAGGCGTTGCAGGCCCCTGATGACGCGGTGGTGATCGCGGTCCACGGTACCGAGGTCGCGGTCGGCACTACTCCCCCGGCGGCGGCGCTCCCGGCTGCCGACGGGCTGTTCTCGGTCCGGGACGGCGTGCGCACCTGGCGTGGCTATTCGGCCTCTGATACAGCCGCCGGGACCCGGGTCTGGGTCGTCGAGCCGGAGGCGGTGTTGACCGCGAAGGTCCGCAGGCTGCGCGGCCGGGTCTGGCTGATGGCGCTCATCGTCTCGCCGGTCACGTTCGGGGTGGGCGCGCTGCTCGGGCGCCGGACCATCAGGCCGCTGACGGTGTTGCGGGACCGCGCGGGGCGGGTGAGCGCGGGCACCGGCGCGCGCATCGACCTGCGGACCGGCGTCGAGGAGATCGACGACGTGGCGGCGGTGCTGGACGGCGCGCTGGCGCGGCGGGACGAGCAGGAGCGGGAGACGGTCGAGGCGTGGCAGGCCGCGCGCTCGTTCGCCGCCACCGCCGCGCACGAGCTGCGGACGCCGCTGACCGCGGTGCAGACCGCGTTGGACGTGCTGGAGCATCCCGGGGCCGGCGAGCAGGACCGGGGCGCGGCGCTGGTGGACCTGCGCGAGGCACATGGCAGGGTGCTGGGATTGCTCGATGTGCTGCGGGCGTTGTCCCGTGCCGAGTTGACCAGGCCGGAGTCGTTCACGACGGTGGACCTCGCCGAGCTCGCCGAGACCGCGCTGCATGCCGCCCGGGCCAGACATCCCGGGGTTCCTTTCGAGACGCGGGAGACCGGTGGTGCTGACGGGTGCACGATGATCGGCTGGGCTGACGGCGTCCGCATGGTGTTGGACAACTTGCTCGATAACGCGGCGGTTCACGGGGCGGGCGGCGTGGTGATGCTCGGGCTATCACAAATGCCTGACACACTCATGGTAACGGTCGATGATGGAGGTCCGGGTGTCGCCCCGGAGCTCCGGGCCCGGATCTTCGAACGCTTCAGCAAGTCGGGGTCCAGCCCGGGGTTCGGCTTGGGATTGACGATCGTGGCGCAGGTCGTCGCCCTGCACGGCGGCACGGTCGAAGCCGGGCCGGCACCGACGGGCCGGGGCAGCCGCTTCACGGTCCGGCTGCCGTCACAAGGTTTTCCCAAAGTCCCCGCCTAGCGTCGGCCTCGGACCGACCGACCGAAGGGGACCATTGTGCGTAAGAGCTCTGTCATCGCGCTCGTCGTGGCGATCCTGCTCGCCGTCGCCGGCTGCCGGCCGGGCCACCGACTGGCCGACTCGCCGCCGGAC
This sequence comes from Catenulispora sp., assembly GCA_013361685.1. Classification (GTDB taxonomy): domain Bacteria; phylum Actinomycetota; class Actinomycetes; order Streptomycetales; family Catenulisporaceae; genus Catenulispora. Next base: position 2,006 of record JABFXP010000639.1, on the reverse strand, counting down.
TCGGCGACCGCCTCGGCCCCGGTCGGGCAGTCGCAGCAGTCCCTGCAGATCGGCGGGCTGACCCGCACGTTCGACGTCTACCGCCCGCGCGATCTGCCGCCCAGCGCGCCGCTCGTCGTGATGCTGCACGGCGGGTTCGGCAGCGCCGACCAGGCTGAGCGCTCCTACGGGTGGGACGCCGAGGCCGACCGCTACCACTTCGCCGTGCTCTACCCCGACGGGCAGAACCACGCGTGGAACACCGGCGGCGGCTGCTGCGGCAACCCGGCGCGGCAGGGCACCGACGACGTCGCGTTCATCACGGCGGCGGTGCGGGCGGTCGAGGCCGAGATCCCGATCGACGCGAACCGCGTCTACGCCACCGGCATCTCCAACGGCGGCATCATGGACTACCGGCTGGCCTGCGACACCGACCTGTTCGCGGCGATCGGCCCGGACTCGGCGACGCAGCTCGGCGCCTGCCCCGCGCCCAAGCCGGTGTCGGTGCTGCACATCCACGGCACCGCCGACACCCGGATCCGCTACAACGGCGGCGAAGGCGAGGGCAGCGCGCACATCGACGGCCCGGCCGTCCCGACCGTGATCGCGGACTGGCGCGCCACCGACGCCTGCGCCGCCCCGACGGTCACCGTGTCCGGAGCGGTCACCACCTCCGCCGCGACCTGCCGGGACGGCCGCGCGGTGGAGCTGATCACCATCGCCGGGGCCGGACACCAGTGGCCGGGCAGCCCGCAGCGGCCGGGAGTGGAGGCGGTCCTCGGCACGGACCCGCCGTCGACCGCGCTGAACGCGACCGACGTGCTCTGGCAGTTCTTCGCGGCCCACCCGAAGGCCGGATGATAAGCCCCCGAGCTGCGGAAACCCGAACCGGGGGGCGGCCGCCGCCCGCGCACGGCAATCAAGCACAATGTCCCCATGCTCGCCGTCAACTGGGACACGATCCGCCTCTTCCTCCACGTCCTCGCCGCCACCATCTGGGTCGGCGGGCAGGTGACGCTCGCCGCCCTGGTCCCAGCCCTGCGCGCGGCCGGCTCCGACGTCCCCAAGGCGGCGGCCAACGCCTACAACCGCATCGCCTGGCCGGCCTTCGCCGTCCTGCTCCTGACCGGCATGTGGAACATCGCCGCCGAGCACGACAAGGAGCACGGGGCGTACCAGACCACGCTGATCGTGAAGGTCGTCATCGTCGCGGCCTCAGGCCTGAGCGCCTACCTCCACGCGCAGGCCAAGAGCCGCGGGGCCATGGCGGCGCTCGGCGCCCTGACCGGCGTGACGGCCCTGGCGGCGACGTTCGTCGGCATCATGCTCGCGGGCTGAAACCGGCGCGCGCCGACCGGCGTCAGCGGTGCCGCGCCGCGAGTTCGCTGCGCGAGCGCACACCGAGCTTGCGGTACACGGCGGCCAGGTGGGTCTCGACGGTGCGGATGCTGATGAACAGCCGCGCGGCGACCTCCCGGTTGGTATGACCGGCCGCCACCAGATCGGCGACCTGCTGCTCGGTCGGCGTCAGGGTCTCCCCGCCGGCGCCGCGACGGCCCTTGCCGAGCTCGGCGCGCACCAGGTCGGCGAACGGCACCGCCCCGGCGGTCTCGAAGCAGTCCAAGGCGGCCCGCAGCGCCTCGCCGGCCGCCGGCCGCTCCTTGCGGCGCCGCTGGATCTGCCCCAGCGCCAGCAGACTGCGCCCCAGCTCCACCGGGAACTGCGACGACCGGTGCGCGACGACCGCGGCCTCCAGCGCCCGCACCGCCGCGTCGAGGTCGCCCTCGGCGCCCAGCGCCAGGCCCTCGATGCGCAGGCCGATGCCGAGGAGGGTGGGGCGGGGGTGCGCCACGGGGCCGGACGCGGCTGCCGCGCCGGAACTCGCCGCACCATCCGCTGAACCGCCGACCGCCGGTACGCCATCCGCTGAAGCGCCGACCGCCGCCGAACCAGCCGCCGACGAACCTGCCGCCATACCGCCAGTCGACCCGCCGACCGCCACACCGGCTGCCGACGAACCAGCCGCC
>JABFXP010000453.1 GCA_013361685.1 Catenulispora sp. | reverse complement strand
GTGCTGTACGCACCACTCGAACCGTTGCTCGTGCTGTACGTGCCGCTCGAACCGTTCGCGGTGCTGTAACCGTTCGAGGACCCGGACCCGTACCCGGCCGAAGCAGCCGACGACGACCCCGACCCGAGCGGGTCGGCACCATAAGCACCGACACCGGTGCCGGTGCTGGACCCGGCAGCCAGCGCCGCCGGCGCGGGCGCGGGCGGCGCGCTCTGCGCCACCGCCGCCATGGCCATCGGCAGCAGATCCATCGACGTCGTGCCCAGCCCGTCGGCCGGGCACACCCGCACCAACTCGCCGACCGTCAACGCCAGCTCGGTGGCCAGGTCCAAGGACCGCGGCTGCGTCGGGTTCTCCCGCATCCACCAGCACGCGATCTGCACGATGGACCCGGCGGCGTGCGGACACGTCCGGATCGCGCCGCGCAACTGCAGCGCCTGCGGACCGGAGACGGTCAGCCGGAACCAGGTCCCTTCGCGGAACCCCAGTGCGGGGTGCCCCAGGGAATCCTGCAGCACGACGTGGTACTGGCGCTCAAGCTCTCGCTGCGACTGCGACCCGGACCCGCCGAGGGCCGAGCCTGTTCTCTGCTGCTCGCCGTACGCGACGCTCATCAGCTGCCTGACCGTTCTCCGGAGTGCGAGTCCGGAACCTTGCTCAAAGTTTTTGCCATGTATAGCCCGCCTCGGCTCAAAAGCTGTCGATAAGCCCGGAATGAGGCGGCCCCCGTTGCCGCTGTGTCCGCTGTGTCGCTTGTGATCAATGTCCACTGATGTGGTGGGATCGTTGCGCAAACGGTACTCAATACTGGAGCCCAGCGGTAGGGCATCCACCAAGAACCGCTTCGGATTTCTGTGCGCTGCCCACAACAACCGCTCCGAGCATGGAACAGGATGCCCCTCGATTGTCATCCCGGCACCCCCTCGGCATAACGTTGTGTCGTGACGGCGGACAGAGACGAGGAGTTCTCGCGCTATGTCACTGAACGTTCCGGCGCGTTACTGCGCGTGGCCTATCTGTTGACCGGAAATCGCGCCGACGCCGAAGACCTGCTGCAAACCGCACTCGCCAAGACGTATCTGTCATGGCACCGGATCCAGGACAAGGGCGCCCTGGACGGCTATGTCCGCAGGGTCCTGGTGAACACCCAGACCTCCTGGTGGCGCAAGCGCCGGGTCGAGGAGTACGCCACCGACCAGCTCCCCGAGCAGGCCTGGGAGGACACCCGCCCCGGCGAGTTCGAGCTGCGCTCCACGGTCTGGGAGGCGCTGGCCCAGCTGCCCCGCCGGCAGCGCGCCGTGGTGGTCCTGCGCTACTACGAGGACCTGTCCGAGGCCGAGACCGCCGCGGTGATGGGCATCTCGGTCGGCACCGTGAAGTCCACCGCCTCCCGCGCCCTGGCCAAGCTCCGCACCGACGGCGCGCTGCGCGACGCCCGGCTGGTCATCCCGGCGCCGCTGCGCGCGCCGGGCTCGCAGACGCTGCGCCCGGCCGCGTCGCAGGGCCTTCCGAAATCCGCCGCCGCCGATGCAGACTGACCCTCATACCGGCCGGTAACCCGCCCGCCGCCGTGTGCTGGAGGTCCGCGATGCGCTCGACCATGCAAGAGACCCCGCTGAGCATCTCGACCCTGCTGACGTTCGGCTCGACCGTCTACGGCGCCTCGCACGTCCACACCGTCACCGCCGACGGCCTGCGGACCGCCACGTTCGCCGAGCTCGGCGCCCGCGCCGCCCAGCTGGCGCACGCCCTGCACGACGACCTCGGCGTCCGCGGCGACGACCGGGTCGCCACCTTCATGTGGAACAACCAGGAGCACCTGGAGGCGTACTTCGCGGTCCCCTCCATGGGCGCGGTGCTGCACACCTTGAACATCCGGCTCTACCCGGATCAGGTCACATACATCGCCGGCCACGCCGCCGACAAGGTGGTGCTGGTCGACGGCAGCCTGATCCCGCTGCTGGCCCGGGTGCTGCCCGGGTTCACCACCGTGGAGCACGTGGTCGTCGTCGGCGAGGGCGACCCGGCGCCGCTGGCCGCCGCCGGCAAGACCGTCCACCGTTATGAGGAGCTGCTGGCCGGCAAGCCCACCGCCTACGCCTGGCCGGCCGTCGAGGAGACCGACGCCGCCGCGATGTGCTACACCTCCGGCACCACCGGCAACCCCAAGGGCGTCGTCTACAGCCACCGCTCCATCTACCTGCACTCGATGCAGGTGGCGATGCCGCAGTCGTTCGGCCTCACCGAGGCCAACCGGATCCTGACCATCGTCCCGATGTTCCACGCGATGGCCTGGGGCATCCCGTACGCGGCGCTGCTGACCGGCGCGACCCTGGTCATGCCGGACCGTTTCCTGCAGGCCGCCGCGCTGGTCCGGGCGATCGAGCAGTCCGGCGCGGACTTCGCCGGCGCGGTGCCGACCATCTGGAACGACGTGCTGCACCACCTCGACGCCGCCGGCGGCGACATCTCCACGCTCAAGCGCGCCGTGGTCGGCGGCTCGGCGGTGCCGCCGGCGCTGATGACCGCGTTCGAGGAGCGCTACGGCATGCGCATCATCCACGCCTGGGGCATGACCGAGACCTCGCCGCTGGGCTGCGTCTCGCACCCGCCGGCCGGCACCTCGGGACAGGAGGCCTTCGCCTACCGCGTCACCCAGGGCCGCTTCCCGGCCGGCGTGCAGGCCCGGCTGGCCGGCCCGGACGGCACGATCGTGCCCTCCGACGGCGAGGCGGTCGGCGAGCTCGAAGTCCGCGGGCCGTGGATCACCGGCTCCTACTACCGCGACGAGGACCCGGAACGCTTCCACGACGGCTGGCTGCGCACCGGCGACGTCGGCACCATCACCGCGAACGGCTACCTGACGCTGACCGACCGGGCGAAGGACGTCATCAAGTCCGGCGGCGAGTGGATCTCCTCGGTGGAGCTGGAGAACCACCTCATGGCGCATCCGGCGGTCGCCGAGGCCACCGTCGTGGCGGTCCCGGACCCGCGCTGGCAGGAACGGCCGCTGGCCGCGGTGGTGCTGCACGAGGGCCGCGAAACCACCCCGGACGAGCTCCGCGAGTACCTGGCCGGGCTGATCCCGAAGTGGCAGCTTCCGGAACGCTGGACCTACCTCAAGGAAGTCCCCAAGACCTCGGTCGGCAAGTTCGACAAGAAAGCGGTGCGCCGAGCGTACGCGGACGGAGAGCTTGAGGTCACAGTGTTGTAGCGGCTCGGCGTATACCCGCCGGTTAGTGGCTTCCAGGCAAAAGTCCGCAGTGTAGAGTGCCGAAGACTTGAGCGATCGACAGCACTTCGGCAGGGGAGGACCGCGGACAATGCGGATATCTCGGCGGACTTCTCGCACCACCGCCGTCCCGCGGGCGGGCGCCCCGGCGCTGCGGCGGACCACGGCCGCGGGCGCGGCGCTGACGCTGGCCGTCCTCACGGCCTCGGCGTGCTCCAGCAGCTCCAAGTCCGGCAACTCCAGCGCCGGCGGCGGCACCGGCGGTACGGCGACGTCGCAGAGTTCGGCCGACCCCAACGCCAACGGGAACGACGTCCAGATCCTCAACTCGCTGCAGCTGACGGCATCGGAGCTGGACACCGCCTTCGCCACCGACACCAAGTGGCAGCCCTGGGGCAACTACGACCCCTCCAAGCTGCTCATCAAGCAGGCGCAGGCCTGCACCGCGAACATCATCGACACCAAGGCGCAGACGCTCGCCCCGGTCACCACCGCCTTCAAGGCCGACCGGCTCCCCTCCGACCCGGTGGCCGGCGCGCCGTCCACCGCGGTCGCGCCGCCGGCCTCGCCCAAGACGTCCTCGACCAAGAAGGGCGGCACCCCGTCCGCCCCGGGCTCGTCCTCCGGGCCGACCTCGACCTCGAGCGACTCCATGGCCAAGGACCTGACCCCCGTCCCGGACCAGAACCCGCCGCACTGGGTGGTCAGCACCGCCATCGTCTACGCGACCTCGGAGGCGGCCCGCGGCGCGGTGAACTCGATGGGCAAGATCGACCCGAACACCGTCGGCTGCGGCGGCCCCGCCGACCGCACCGCGATCGTCGGCAGCGGCATCGGCGAGATCGGCCCGTCCTGGTACGGCTCGCAGGGTGTGTACGTCTACGCCGACACCAAGACCAACCAGGCGGTGACCGTGGTCGCCCAGCGCCGCGGCCGCTACGTGGTGCTCACGTACACCCGCGGCTATGCTGCGCCGCAAACGGGGTACTACGACTTGGAGACCACCGCCGACACCAGCAAGGCGGCCGACGCCGCCACCGGCGTGCTGGGCCAGCTCACCGACGCGGTGGTGAACCGCGGCTGACCGGCCCCGGTCGGCGCGAGGAGGGGAACGGAGCCACCAACACCACGGGCAGCGCGGGAACGCCGACAACAGGTGAAGGCCACTGATTTCGGATGCGGGCGGGGAACGAGGATTTCCGGGAGTTCGTCAGCGCACGTCAGGGTGCCCTGCGACGGACCGCGTATCTGCTGTGCGGTGACTGGCACCAGGCCCAGGACCTGACGCAGCAGACCCTGGCCAAACTGTTCGTGGCCTGGTCCCGGGTCCGCGCCGTGGAGGCGGTCGACTCCTACGCGCGCCAGGTGCTGGTGCGCACCTTCATCGACGAGTCCCGCAAGCGCCGCAACCACGAGGTGGCCACGGCCGAACTGCCGGACTCCGGGACCGAGGGACCGGAGATAGAGACACGGCTGGCCCTGATGGCGGCCCTCAAGCAGCTCTCCCCGCGGCAGCGAGCAGTGGTGGCGCTGCGGTTCTGGGACGATTTGAGCGTCGAGGCGACGGCCGAGGCGCTCGGGATGAAGGCCAACACCGTGAAATCGGACACGGCGCGCGCCTTGGCGAAACTCAAAGGGCTGCTCGACTCGTCTCTACACCAGGCGGTCTGAGCAATGGGTGCGGAGCCGACCGAGGGAGGACAGGGATGAGCGCGGTGGACGCGACCGCGGGCGAGAACGCGATGCGCGGCCTGATGGGCTCCGCCTTCGCCGCCGGCGAGCCCGGACTGCCGGACGTCGACGAGGTGATGGCCGCGGTCGAGGCCCTCGGCGAGGGCATCCGCCACCGGCACCGGGTCCGCACCGGTCTGACCGCCGCGGCGCTGTGCGTCGCGGGTTTCGGCATGGTGGCCGGGATCGCGACGGTGGCGCACTCGACGCACTCCGGCGGCGGGACGGTCATGGTGCCCGGCGGCAGCGGCGGCCCGGTGGCGCCCCAGGACCCGGTGTCGAGCGGGGACGTCGGCAGCCGGATCGTGGATCCGGCGCCCTGACACGACCGGGAGGGCTGATGCGGCGGCTGTGGGCGATGGGAGCCGGGCTGGCTCTGCTCGCGAGTGCGTCGTGCGGCACCCGGTTGCCGGACTCGGCGTTCTCCTCGGCGGGTCCGGCAGGTCCCGCGGGCCCGGCCGACTCCGCGGCCTCCGGCGGGCCCGGCGCGGGCGGCCCGGCGGGGGCGGCGAACGCCGCGAGCGACGTCGGCGTCACCGCGACCTCGATCAAGATCGGCATGATCGACTCGGTGGACTCGCTGCTCGGCCCGGACACGTTCTCCGGCCCGATGTACGGCGCGCAGGCGTTCTTCAAGGCGCTCAACGCTTCCGGCGGGGTGAACGGCCGACAGGTCGTCGTCGTCCCCTGCGATGATCAAGGCATCGGCGGCAGCAACGTCTCGTGCGCGCACAAGTTGATCGACCAGGACAAGGTCTTCGCATTCGCCGGTAACTCAGTGTTCGCTTACAACGGTGCTTCCTATGTTTCTTCGAAGGGGGTTCCGGACATCGGCGGCGAGCCGATCAGCAACGCCTACGACCGCTACCCGCACCTGTACTCCATATATGGCAGCGCCTACCCACGCGACGGTAAGAGCATCGGTTGGCAGGGCAAGCTCTACTCCTCCACGGAGGCAGAGCGCTACGCGAAGGTGACGCTGAAGGCGCACGTCGCGGGGCTGGTCTCCTACAACCAGGCAGATTCGGCCCGGTACGCCTCCTACGTGGCGGCCGCGCTGCGTGCCGAGGGGTTCACGGTCGTCCAGGAGCAACTGGACATCGCGCTGTCGGACTTCAACTCGGCGGCGCTGGACATGAAGAACAAGGGTGTCGACGTCGTCTTCGACACGATCGACACCAACGGGAACGCGAGGCTGTGCAAGGCGATCGACACGGTCGGGGTGCCGATCGTGGCGAAGATGACGACGGTGCAGAGTTGGGACGCGACGGTCGGGGCGACGTACAAGGACGCGCCGAAGTGCCGGAACCTGTTGTTCGCCAACTCCTCCGACCGCAACTACGAGGACACGTCGGTTCCGTCGGTGAAGGCGTTCCGGGACGCGATGGCGAAGTACTTCCCGGAGCGCGAGGGGAAGCTGTCGGAGTGGGAGGTCGACGGGTGGGCGTCGGCTCAGTGGCTGACCGACGCGGTGGCTTCCTGCGGCGCGGATGTGACGCGCGCGTGTGTCGAGAAGTTCATGAACTCCGGGCAGCCCTACGACGCGCAGGGGATCATCACGCCCGCCACGTTCAGCGTGAAGGCGCCGACGGGCACCACGCACGCCTGCTTCAACGTCGCGCAGTGGCAGGACTCTGCGAACGGCGGCCGGGGCGGGTGGGTGACGCGGGTACCGGACATGGACACGAACTGCTACGACGTGCCACAAGTGGCGTATTCGCCTTAGCGGCCCTTGCCTCGCACCAAGTGGACGACGGGCCGCCCCTCGCCGTCGTCGAGCACCCGGATGCGCGCGCCGTAGTGTTCGGCGATGCGTTCCTCGGTGAGGACTTCGCGGGCGGTGCCGCGGGCGACGGCCTGCCCGCCGACGAGCAGCGTGAGCTCGTCGGCGTACTGGGCGGCGATGCTGAGGTCGTGCAGGGTGCTGACGACGGTGAGTCCCTCGGTGGACCGCAGCTCGTCGACCAGGTCCAGGACCTGCTGCTGGTGACCGAGGTCCAGGGCCGTCGTGGGTTCGTCCAGGAGCAGCAGCCCGGCCTGCTGGGCCAGCGCCCGCGCCAGGACCACCCGCTGGCGTTCGCCGCCGGACATGGCGCCGAGGCGGCGGGTGGCGAAGCCGGTGAGGTCGAGGCGTTCCAGCGCCCGGCCGGCGACCGCGCGGTCGTCCCTGGTCTCGACCCCCAGGTATCCCAGGTGCGGCGTGCGGCCGAGCCGGACGTACTCGCCGACGGTCATGTCGCCGGGCAGCTGCGGCTCCTGCGGCACGTAGGCGATCAGCCGGGCCCGGTGCTTGGCCGCGAGCCGGGCGACGGACTGCCCGCCGACGTGGATCTCGCCGGCGTAGGGCAGGATGCCCGCGACGGCGCGCAGCAGCGTGGACTTGCCGGCGCCGTTGGGACCCAGGACCGCGTGCCAGGAACCGGACGCGACGGCGAAGTCGACGCCGTGCAGGATCGGCTTGCGGTCCAGCGCCACCCGCACGCCGACGGCCTTGACCCCGCTCACCGGTCCCGCCCCCGGGTGGCGCGCAGGATCAGGACGAAGAACGGCGCGCCCACGAACGAGGTGACCACCCCGATCGGCAGCTCGGCCGGCGCCAGCGCGGTCCGCGCCAGCAGGTCGGCCAGCACCAGGAACGCCCCGCCCACCAGCAGGCTCATCGGCAGCAGCAGCCGGTGCCCGGGCCCGGCGACGCGGCGCACGACATGCGGCACCACCAACCCCACGAACCCGATGATCCCGCTCACCGCGACCGCCGTGGCCGTCGCCAGCGACGCCGCCGCCAGCACGATCAGCCGGATCCGCACCGGGTTCAGCCCGAGCGTGGCGGCCTCGTCGTCCCCGAGCGCGAGCACGTCGAGGTGCCGCGCGTGCAGCGTGACGATCAGCACGCTGACGGCCGCGTACGGCAGCGCGAGCCGCACCAGCCCCCAGTCCGCGGCGGTGAAACTCCCGAACAGCCAGGAGTACACCTGCTTCACGTCGGCGGTGCTGCTCTGCATGACGAAGGCCTGCACCGACCCGACGAACGAGCTCACCGCCACCCCGGCCAGGATCAACGACGCGGTGCCGCCCCGCCCGACCAGCGTCCCCAGCACGTAGCTGGCCAGCACCCCGGCCAACCCGCCGACGAACGCCGCCAGGGGCACCGCCCCGATCCCGGCGAAGGTGTGCTCCGGCCCGCCGCCGTAGACGATGACCAGCGTCGCGGCCATCCCCGCACCCGCCGAGGCCCCGATGGTGCCCGAGTCGGACAACGGGTTGCGGAACACACCCTGATACGCCGCCCCGGCCTGCGCGAGCAGCGCACCGACCAGCGTCGCGAGAACGACCCGCGGCAGCCGGATCTGGTCGAGCACGCCCTGCTGCACGGCGGTGAGGCCGGTGTCGAAGTGGACGAAGGGCAGCTTGTTCAGCAAGGCCTCGGCGGTGCCGGCGACCGGAAGGCCGGCCGCGCCGCCGAGGCTGGCGATGAGGACCGCGAGGAAGAGGACGGCGGTCGCGGCGAGGAGGGCGATGGTCGGGCGGGCGAAGCGGCGCGGGGCGGTCTCAAACGCCGGCCGGGTGGTGGCCTCGGCACCGACAGCGTCACCGGCACTGCCGTTGCCGGCAGCAGCATCACCATCGGCACCGGCCGGATCAACCGGCTCGACCACCCCGGTCGCGAACCCGGCGTCCGTCGCCCCCGGCCCGGTGCCGGAACCCGCCCCGGGACCGGAACCGTCCGCCCCGCGCGCACCCACACGCCCCATCGCCGTGACTCAGCCCTGCGCCTTGTTCACCGCGTCGGAAACCTGCTGCACCAGGTCCACCAGGCGCGGGCCCCACCGCGAGGCGATGTCGTCGTCGAGGCCGACGATGGTGCCCTTCGCGGCGTTCTTCACCGCCGGCACCGCGGCCCAGCCGGGGCGGGCGGCGACGGTGGCGGTGGTCTGCTGGCAGCACTTGGTGTCGGCCAGGAAGACCAGGTCCGGCGCGGCGGTGACCAGGTACTCGTCGCTCAGCTGCGGATAGCCGGCACCGGACTTGTCGGCGGGGTCGGCGACGTTGGTCAGGCCGAACTGGGACAGGATCGAGCCGATGAAGGTCTTGGAGGTGGCGCTGTAGTTCCCCGGCGTGCCGACCTCGTAGTAGTACTTCAGCGGGGTCGCGGGCTTCTTCGCGGCGGCGATCGCGACGGTGATCTCCTTCTTCATGTCCGTGACCTTGGCGCCGGCCTCGTCGGCGTGCCCGGTCGCGGTGCCCAGGGCGGTGATCTGGCCGTAGGCGTCGTCCAGGGAGTTCGGGGCGTCGAACCACAGCACCGGGATGTTCAGCTTGCCGAGCTCCTCGACGATCTTCGAGCTGTCGGCGGCGACCACGACCAGGTCCGGGTTGTACTTCGCGATGGCCTCCGCGTCCGGCTTGAAGCCGGACAGCGCGGTCTTCGGCGCGGCCGCCGGGAAGTCCGACTGGTCGTCGACCGCCACCACCTGCGGGCCGGCCCCGATCGCGAACAGGTCCTCGGTCGCCGACGGCGACAGGGACACGATCTTCTTCGGCTGGGCCGTCAGCTTCACCGAGCCGTTCTTGGCGGTGACGGTGGCCGGGAAGACCGCGGCGCTCGAGGACGCCGACGTCGCGGCCGACGACGACCCGGCCGACGTGGCCGCCCCCGAGCTCGAACTCGAGCCCGAACTCGACGCCCCGCCCCCGGCCGCCGCCGACTTCGACGACGAACACCCGGCGGCCAGCAGCGCCGAACCCGCTATGACACCGACGACGGCGTGCCGCGCCAGTCTGTGCAGACGAGAATGCACGAGGTCAGCTCCTCCGGCTGATCCGCGGCCCGCACGACGCGCGCCGACCCGGGTGGGGCGTGATGCGCACGCACCGGACCGCCCCGAACCGCGAGGGCCGAACGTTGACACACCGTGTGAGGCGACCTGGCTCGCTCCCCACCGGAGAGCTCACAGTTGCGGGACAGCGCCGGATTCGCACCGGCTTCGCTGCACACGTTGTGGACGGCACGCTGCCGCCACTCCTGACGCTAGCAAGCGCCCGGCCCCACGCCTAACCCCGGCCGCTCTCCGGACCCGTGATCTGCGCGACTCGGCCGGACCGGGCCGGGCGAATATTGGCTCGCATAGACGACGCCTCGGTGTTAGCCATGGGTTATGAGCATCGAAGCCGCCGGGTATCCGATCCGTCCCATCACCGACGACGAGGTGGCGGCCTTCTCCGCCCACCTGGACCTCGGGTTCCACGAGAACCCGCCGCAGGAGTTCCACGACGTGTGGCACCGCCTGCTGCCGCGCGAGCGGTCGATGTCCGCGTTCGACGGCGACGAGCTGGTCAGCACCGGCGGCGACTTCCCCTTCCAGCTGACCCTGCCCGGCGGGACCACGGTGGACGCCGGCGGCGTCACCGGCATCACCGTGAAGGCCACCCACCGCCGGCGCGGCATCCTCACCGCGATGATGCGGCACCAGCTGCACGGCTGGCACGAGCGCGGCGACGCCCCGGTCGGGATGCTGCTCGCCTCCGAGCCCGCCATCTACGGCCGGTTCGGCTACGCCCTCGGCATCCAGCACCTGTGGCTCACCATCCCGCGCGGCGACAACGGGCTGTCGGCCGTGGCCGGCAGCGACAAGTTCCGGATGCGGATGGTCGATCCGCTCGCCGGCTACGACCGGTGCCACGAGGTCTACGAGGCCTGCCGCCTCGCCCGGCCGGGCATGCTGTCGCGGTTCGGGGAGAACTGGCGCGACTCCGCCATCGCCGACCACGAGTTCGTCCGCCGCGACGCCAGCCCGCTGCGCTGCGTCATCGCCGAGGACGCCGAGGGCCGGGTGGCCGGCTACGCCCGCTACCGGGTGAAGGCCGGCTACGACAACCCGGCGCGGCCGACCAGCCAGGTCCGGGTGAAGGAGGTCTACGGTCGCGACCTGGCCGCGACCGTCGCCGTCTGGCGGTTCCTGTGCGACCTCGACCTCACCAGCGAGATCCAGGCCGCCGTGCCGATGGACCACCCGCTCATGTTCCTGTTCTCCGACCCCCGGCAGGTGGTGCCGCAGGTGCAGGACATGCTCTACGTGCGGCTGGTGGACGTGGACCGGGCGCTCGCCGCCCGGCGCTACTGCGCCGAAGTGGACGTGGTGCTCGAGGTCTCCGACCCGTTCTGCCCGTGGAACACCGGCCGGTGGCGGCTGGCCGGCGGCGCCGACGGGGCGACGTGCGAGCGCACCACGGACCCCGCCGACCTGGTCCTGGGGCCGCGCGAGCTCGGGGCGTCCTACCTCGGCGGGTTCTCGCTCGGGGCGCTGGCCCGCGCCGGGCGGGTCGAGGAGCTGCGGCCCGGCGCGCTGAAGGCCGCCTCGCAGGCGTTCGCGAGCGACGTCGCGCCGTACCTGCCCTTCGGTTTCTGATCAGCGCTTCCGGATTCAAATCGCCGTCTCATATTGTGGGCACATGACTGAGGCATCCGAAAAGGACGCGGTAGCGGAAACCGCCTTCGGCGCGGGAGGCGTCCTCCTGCGCCGGCACCCGGCCGAGGGCAACGGCGTCGTCGCGGAGATCGTGCTGAACCGCGCGGAGGCGATGAACGCCATCTCCACCGGCATGGCCGCGGCGATCCGCGAAGTGGCGCCGGCGCTGGCCGACGACCCGGCGGTCCGCGCGGTGGTGGTCTCCTCCGCGCCGCCGGCCGCCGAGGGGAGGAACCACGCGTTCTGCGTCGGGGTGGACCTCAAGGAACGCAACCGGATGACCGACGCGGACCTGGTCGCCACCCGCCCGGCGTTCCGCCGCACGTGGTCGGCGTTCGGCTCGCTGCCGATGCCGGTGATCGCCGCGGTGTCCGGCTACGCCCTCGGCGGCGGCTGCGAGCTGGCGCTGGGCTGCGACCTGATCGTGGCCGACGACGGCGCGGTCTTCGGCCTGCCGGAGGTCTCGGTCGGCGTGATCCCGGGCGGCGGCGGGACGCAGACCCTGGTGCGGCGGGTCGGGATGAACCGCGCGGCGGACCTGATCTTCACGGCGCGGCGGATCGACGCCGACGAGGCCGACCGGTTCGGGATGATCGACCGCCGGGTCGCGGGCGCCTCGACGGCCCGCGGAGCGGCCCTGGAGCTGGCTCAGCAGATCGCGAAGAACTCGCCGATCGGCGTGCGCAACGCCAAGCACGCGCTGAAGGTGGGTGCGGACCTGCCGCTGGCCGCCGGGCTGGACGTGGAGGACGGGGCCTGGCGGGCGACGGCGTTCTCGGCCGACCGGGCCGAGGGGGTCCGGGCCTTCGTCGAGAAGCGCAAGCCGGTGTGGCCGTAGGCCGTACGTACGGCACGGGCTTGTATGCGGCACAGGCTGGTATAGGGCACAGAGCTGTATATGGCACAGAGCTGTCGATGACGCGGACGTGCGGACGGCCGTACGGCACGGACCTGCGCGTCCGCGCGCGGCCCGGGCCCGCCCGCCCGCCGCGCGGGCCGCGACCCCACGGCCGACCCCGCCGCATGGGAGGCTG
>JABFXP010000045.1 GCA_013361685.1 Catenulispora sp. | reverse complement strand
CAACGAGCCCTTCAACGAGCCCTCCAACGCTCGCCCCTCCATCCCCCTCACCGCACCAACCTCCCCGCCACATCCCCCAGCACCGCAACCACCTCAGGATGCTCCGCCCCCGCCCGCATCGCGATCAAAGAAACCCTCCGCGGCCAATCCTCCTTCAACGGCACCAAAACCACCCCCTCCGGCACCACCACCGGAACCCCCAACGTCGGCAGCAACGAAACCCCGAACCCATTGGCAATCAAAGCCAAAGCCGCACTGAAATCCGTAGCCCGTATCCGCCCCCGCGGCTGATACCCCGCATCCGCACATATCGCCGTCACCTGGTCATGACACGACAACCCCTCCGCCGCCAACACAAACGGATCCTCCACCAAATCCGTCAACGAAACAGCCTCCGCCCCCGCAAACGGATGATCCGCCGGCAACGCCGCGACATAGATCTCCTCCAACAACGGCATCACCTTGATCCGCGGATCCCCCAGCAACGGACGATTCGGCGCCGCCATCACCACCGCGATGTCGATCGACCCCTCGATCAACCTCGCCACCGACTCCTCGCTCTCCGTATCCGAGATCTCGAAGCCCCACTCCGGATGCCGCTCCCGCAACTCCTTCATCGCCGGCGCCACGACCGCCATCACCGCCGTCGGAAACCCCGCGATCCGCACCGTCGCGGGCGCCGGCGACATGGCCCGCAAATCCGACTGCGCCCGCTCCAACTGAGCGAAGACCACGTCGGCGTGCGACACCAACACCCGCGCCGCCTCGGTCAGCACCACGTTCCGCCCCCGCCGCTCCAGCAGCTCGCACCCGATACTCTTACTGAGCACCGCCAGTTGCTGCGACACCGCCGAAGGCGTCAGGTACAACGCCTCAGCCGCGGCCACCACCGTCCCGTGATCAGCAAGCGCTCGCAAGGTCCGCAACTGTCGCACGTCGATCATCAGACTCCACCCCTCTCCCTCTCCCTCGCCCGCCGCCCGACTCAACCCTTCAACACAACTTAACGATTCCCCACAAAATCATTCGCTGGTGCTAAACGATACCGCCCCCGACACTACCCTCATGCGTAATCCCCGCCACATCACACTGGCGCTGACCATCGTCGCCATCTGGGGCGTCAACTTCGTCGCCATCGGCTACGCCCTCGACGGCTTCCCCCCGATCCTCCTCGCCGCCCTCCGCTTCGCCCTCACCGGCCTGGCCGCCTTCTTCATCCCCCGCCCCAAGGAAGTCCGCTGGTACTGGGCCGCCGGCATCAGCGCCTTCATGTTCTTCGGCCAGTACGTCCTCCTCTTCACCGGCATGGCCCACGGCATGCCCGAAGGCCTGTCCTCCCTCGTCCTCCAATGCCAGGCCCCCTTCACCGTCCTCGCCGCCGCCCTCCTCCTCGGCGAACGCACCGGCGCCCGCCAACTCCTCGGCATCGCGGCCGCCGTCGCCGGCCTCGTCATCATCGGCACCGGACGCGGCGGCACCGTCCCCCTCGGCTCCCTCCTCCTGGTCATCGCGGCGGGCGCCTCGTGGGCGATCGGCTCGATCTGCAACCGCAAGGCCGGCGCCACCGACGGCTTCGCCCTCATGGTCTGGGCCAGCCTCTACGCCGCGCCGCCCCTCGCCGTCGCCTCGCTCTTCATCGACGGCCCGCACCGCATCGCCCACAGCTTCACCCACCTCCACCTCAGCCCGATCCTCGGTCTCCTCTACGTCGTCGCCCTGTCGACCTTCGTCGGGCTCGGCGCGTGGGTGGTCCTGATCAGCAAGTATCCGGCATCAGCCGTCGCGCCCTACACGCTCGGCGTCCCCCCGATAGGCATGGTCGCCTCCGCCATCGTCACCGGCGAACGCATGAACGCCCTGGAACTCGCCGGAGCCGCCGTGGTCCTCGTCGGCCTGGTGGCCATCGTCTGGCCCCGCCGCCTCCCGACGACAGCCGACACCGACACCGACACCCGCACCGACACCAACACCGACACCGCCCCGAATCCGTCCGTGCTCACAGCTAAAGTCGAGGGCACCACGCCAGCCGCTGTATAGCCCCCGAGGAGGAAGCCTTGGCCGCGACCACCGCCCCCGAGACCGAATCCCCCATCCCCGGGCTAGCCGTCCTCGAAGGCGTCCTGGAACGCATCACCTTCGCCAACGAAGAAACCGGCTACACCGTAGCCCGCGTCGACACCGGCCGCGGCTCCGGCGACCTCCTCACCGTCGTCGGAGCCCTCCTCGGCGCCCAACCCGGCGAATCCCTGCGCATGCGCGGCCGCTGGGGCTCCCACCCCCAATACGGCCGCCAGTTCACCGTCGAGAACTACACGACCGTCCTCCCCGCCACGGTCGCCGGCATCCAGAAGTACCTCGGCTCCGGCCTCATCAAAGGCATCGGCCCGAAGATCGCCGAGAAGATCGTCGAGCACTTCGGCGTCGACACCCTCACCGTCATCGAGGAATCCCCCGCCCGCCTCGTCGAGGTCCCGGGCCTGGGCCCCAAGCGCACCAAGCTCATCGGCGCCGCCTGGATCGAGCAGAAGGCCATCAAGGAGGTCATGGTCTTCCTCCAATCCGTCGGCGTCACCACCTCCATCTCGGTGCGCATCTACAAGGAGTACGGCGACGCCTCGATCGACGTCGTCAAACAGGAGCCTTACAAACTCGCCTCCGACGTCTGGGGCATCGGCTTCAAGACCGCCGACTCCATCGCCGTCGCCGTCGGCATCCCCCACGACTCCCCCGAGCGCGTCAAAGCCGGGATCCAGTACGCCCTGTCCCAGAGCTCCGACGCCGGCCACTGCTACCTGCCTCGCGAGAAACTCCTCGACGAATCCGTCAAGATCCTCACCGTCTCCCCGACCCTGGCCGCCGCCTGCCTCGACGAGCTCATCGCCGCCGAGGGCGTGGTCGCCGAGGACCTCCCCGACCCCGACGGCTACGACCCGACGGAGCCGATCAAGGCCGTCTACCTGGTCCCCTTCCACCGCGCGGAAGTCTCCCTCGCCGCCCAGCTCCGCCGGCTCCTCGAAGCCCCGGACGACCGTCTCGGCTCCTTCGCCGCCGTCGACTGGGACAAGGCCCTCGGCTGGCTCCGCGAACGCACCGGCGTCGACCTCGCCCCCGAGCAGACCGCGGCGGTCAAGCAGGCGCTCACCTCGAAAGTCAGCGTCCTGACCGGCGGCCCCGGCTGCGGCAAGTCCTTCACCGTCCGCTCCATCGTCGAGCTGGCCCGCGCCAAGAAGGCCCGCGTCGTGCTCGCCGCGCCCACCGGCAAGGCCGCCAAGCGCCTCACCGAGCTCACCGGGGCCGAGGCCATGACCGTGCACCGCCTGCTGGAGCTCAAGCCCGGCGGCGACGCCGCCTTCGACCGCGACCGGCCGCTGGACGCCGACCTGGTGGTGGTCGACGAGGCCTCGATGCTCGACGTGCTGCTGGCCAACAAGCTCGCCAAGGCCGTCGCCCCCGGCGCGCACCTGCTCCTGGTCGGCGACGTGGACCAGCTCCCCTCGGTCGGCGCCGGCGAGGTGCTGCGCGACCTGCTCGCCGCGCCGCGCGTCCCGCGCGTGCGCCTGACGCAGGTGTTCCGGCAGGCGCAGCAGTCCGGCGTCGTGGTCAACGCGCACCGCATCAACTCCGGCAAACCGCTGGAGCTGGACGGCTTCAACGACTTCTTCCTCTTCGTCGAGGACGAGACCGAGGACGCCGCCCGCGTGGCCGTGGAGCTCGCGACCGCCCGCATCCCGCGCCGCTTCGGCTTCGATCCGCGCCGCGACATCCAGGTCCTGACCCCGATGCACCGCGGCCCGGCCGGTGCGGGCACGCTGAACGGCCAGCTCCAGGAGGCGCTGACGCCCTCGGAGCCCTCCCGGCCCGAGAAGCGCTTCGGCGGGCGCACCTTCCGCGTCGGCGACAAGGTGACGCAGATCCGCAACAACTACGACAAGGGCAAGAACGGCGTCTTCAACGGCACCGGCGGCGTCATCACGGCCATGTCGCTGGAGGAACAGACCCTCACCGTCCGCACCGACGAAGACGAGGAAGTCCCCTACGAGTTCACCGAGCTCGACGAACTCCAGCACGCCTACGCCATGACCGTGCACCGCTCGCAGGGCTCTGAGTACCCCGTCGTCGTGGTTCCGGTGACCATGAGCGCCTGGATGATGCTGCAACGGAACCTGCTCTACACCGCCGTCACCCGCGCCAAGAAACTCGTCGTCATCGTCGGCTCGAAGCGGGCGCTGGCCCAGGCGATCCGCACGGTGTCGGCCGGGAAGCGCTGCACCGGACTGGACCACCGGCTGCGATGACCGCCCCCGAACTCCTCCTCCGCTTCGACGGCAACAAGCCCCGCAAGCTGAAATACAACCTCGCCGCGGCCCGTGCGCAAGGCGCCTCGACGCTGCTGACCTTCGGCGGCGCGTACTCGAACCATATCCGCGCCGTCGCGGCAGCCGGACACACCGAGGGCTTCGAAACGATCGGCGTCATCCGGGGCGAGGAGCACCTGCCGCTGAACGATTCGCTCGCCTTCGCAGTATCGCAAGGCATGCGCTTGCACTACATGGACCGCGAGTCCTACCGCGCCAAGGACTCGACAGAGACCCGGCGCTTCCTGGAGAGCACGTTCGGCGACTTCTTCCTCATCCCGGAAGGCGGCAGCAACCCGGCCGCCGTGAAGGGCTGCGCCGAACTGCCCCGCGAGATCGCAGAGCCCTTCGACGTCATCTGCTGCCCGGTCGGCACCGGCGGCACGCTGGCGGGCATCGCCGCGGGGCTCGGGCCGGGACAGCGAGCCATCGGTTTCGCCACGCTGAAGGGTGGCTTCCTCACGCACGAGGTCGAAAAGCTTCAGCAGCAGACCTACGGCAAGGTGTTCGACAACTGGCACGTCGAGGACGACTTCCACTTCGGCGGCTATGCGAAGGTCCCCAAGGAACTCGACGAGTTCGCCGCGAAGTTCGGCGCGGATCACGGCTTCGAAGTCGACCGGATCTACGTCGCCAAGATGCTTTACGGCATCACGGCGATGATCGAGGCCGGGAAGTTCGCCCCCGGCACTCGCATCATCGCCGTCATCACCACCGGCTGATCACCTGCCGGCCATCGACCATCGACCGACCACCGACTCACCGCCAAGCACCCGCTCAGCCGCTGGCCCCGCCAGTGAAGTTCCACCCGGCCAGCCACAGCGCCGGAGCCATCGCCGACGCCACCCCGTACTTCGACGCGAAAGCTGGAGCATGGCTCCCGATGCCCAGCACCCGGCCCGGCGCCAGCGCCTCCGGATAGGACTGCGTGAACCGCAGGTTCTTCACAGGCCGGGTGATCTCGCCGTTCTCGATCAGCCAGACGCCGTTGCGGGTCAGCCCGGTCATCACCAGCCGCCGCGGATCCAGGCAGCGCGTATACCAGTGGTCTGTCACCAGCAAACCCCGCCGCACACCGGCCACCAACCCGAGCACCGCAGAGTCCGCCGCCGGGCCCTCGACCTCGGTCGGAGCCGCACCCCCACTCGGCTCCAGGCGCACGTTGACCGGCTCCGCGCCGTGCACCGCACTTTCGGCGCTGGCGTGGCCGGTACTGGCGACGCCGGCCTCCAAGGCCGAACGCCGATCATGCGCGACAGCCCGGGTGACCCCGTCCCGCACCAGCGTCAGCACGTCGCGGGGAGTGCCCTCGACGTCGAACACCGCACCCGCGGCCGGACCGGACAGCGGGTCGTCGACCAGGGTCACCGACGGGTCGAACTGCGCCTCGCCGAGCTTCACGAACGACGTGCCCTCGTTGTACGCCTTGCCGTTGAAGCCGTATCCGCTCAGCACCCACAGCACGTCGCTGACGGCGGTCGGCTCCAGGACCACTTCGTACTCGCCGGGCTCGAGCTCGATCGGCTCCTGCGACGCCAGCGCCTTGGCGGCGGCCCGCGCGCCGAGCGCCGCGCCGTCCAGGTCGGCCATCAGCCGCGAGGCCTGCCGGGAGGCGCCGTCGGAGGTGGCGGTCTTGGCGATGCCGTCGATCGCGGCCTCCACGACCGTCCCGCGCGCGGTCTGGCCCTCAGAGTTCGCATATTCGGTCACGACCATGCGGTTGCGGTAGTACCCGGCCGCCGTGAGGCCGCCGATCGCCTCGATGTAGGCCTTCACCTGATCGGCCCGCACCTCCGGCGCCGCGTCGCCGGTCGCCGTATCCGGCGCGGCCGGCAGTTCCGGCAGCTTCGCGGGCCCGGACAGCCCGGCCCAGCCCGGGTCCGCCGGGGAGAGTCGGACCGCCGCAACCGTGCGCTCGACCAGCGCCGCCAGCGCCGCGTCATCAATGACCGTCGTGGAGTTCACGGCGGTGCGGCCGTCGAGGTGGATCCGCAGCGTCACGGTGTCGGTGTCGCTGGCGACGTTCTGGTGGATGTAGGAGTTGGCGAACCGGGTCAGCGCCTCGTGCGTGTGCTCGACGTTCACGTCGACGTCGGCGGAGCCTCCGGCCGCCCGCCGGGCCGCTTCCACCACCTGCTCGGCGATGCTCATCCGCGCACCCCCACTCGCACGTTCCGGAACCGGGCCGGCGCCGCCGGGTGGCCGGTGTGGCCGACCTGGCCGGGCTGGCCCTTGCCGCAGTTGGGGGTGCCCCAGGCGACGATCTCGCTGGAGAGCATGTCCATGCTCTGCCAGAACTTCGGGCCGATGCCGGTGTAGGTGGGGTTCTTCAGCATCCGGCCGAGCTTGCCGTTCTTGACCTCGTACCCGATCTCGCAGCCGAATTGGAAATTCAATCTCTTGTCATCAATCGACCATGAGCGGTTCATGTCCATGAAGACCCCGTCGTCGGTCTCGGCGATGATCTCCTCCAGGGTGTGCGGCCCCGGCTCCAGGCCGACGTTGGTCATCCGCACGATCGGCAGCCGCGACCAGTCCATCGACCGGACGCTGCCGGCGTAGTCCAGGCCCGCGACCGCCGCGCTCTCCCGGCCGGACAGCACGCCGGTCCAGATCCCGTTGCGGACCGCGTCGTGCTTGCCGGCCTTGGTGCCCTCGTCGTCGTAGCCGAAGGAGCCCAGCGCGCCGGGGTAGGTGGCGTCGATGACGATGTTCATCAGGTCACTGCCGTAGCGGAGCTTTCCGAGCTCGGCGAGGTCCAGCCAGGAGGTGCCGGCGTAGGCGGCCTCCCAGCCCAGGATCCGGTCCAGTTCGATGGCGTGGCCGACGGACTCGTGGATCTGCAGCGCCAGCTGCTCGCCGCCGAGGATCAGCGCGGTCTCGCCGGAGGGGCACTGCGGGGCCCGCAACAGCGCCTGCGCCTCGTCGGCGATGCGGGCGGCCTGCGCGCCGAGGTCGAGCTCGTCGACCAGTTCCCAGCCGCGGGTGCCGTACTGGCCGCGGCGCGACGGATAGGACCGGACCTGGGTCTCGCGCTCGCCGACCGCGGTGGCCGAGATGCCGCCGCCGCACTCGCGGATGTGCTGCTCGATGCGGTGCCCCTCGGAGGACACGAACCACTTGCGGGTGTCCCAGATCTGGTAGAGCCCGGTCGCGATGTCAGCACCCTGCTTACGCATCTCCGACGTGGCGGCGGTCAGCAGGTCGCCCTTGTCCGACAGCGGCACCGCCAGCGGGTCCACCAGGCACTCGCTCGCCCAGGTGCCGACTTCCGGCTCGGCCGGGATCATCGCCGCCGGGCCGGGGACGCGCGCGGAGGCCCGCGCGATCCGCACAGCCTGGCGGCCCGCCTCGCGGGCGGAGGCGGCGTCCAGCCGCGGTGTCGCGAAGAAGCCCCAGCTGGAGCCGACCAGCGCCCGCACCCCCACTCCGACCGTCTCGCCCTGGTCCAGCGCCTCGACGGCGCCGTTGCGGGCGGACATGGCCTCGGTGCGGCGGTGCATCACGCGGGCGTCGGCGTAGCGCGCCCCCAACGCGAGCGCGTGCTCCACGGCCGCGTCGGCCGCGTCGAGGTAGCTGCTCATGGAGTCGACCTTATCCGGCCGTCACGGCCGGGGCGCGGTGATCCGTTTCCAGGAGTCGATCAGCGTGTCGCTGGCGGCGCGGTCCCGGACCGCGATCCGGAGCCAGTCGGCGCCGAGCCCGGGGAAGGAGTCGCCGCGCCGGACGGCGATGCCCGCGGCCCGGAGGCGGTCGCGCACCGCCGCCGCCCCGGGTGTGCGGACGAGGACGAACGGGGCTCGCGCGGCGGCCGGGACGACGACGTCCGGCAGTTCGGCGAGCCGGGCCAAAAGGTGGTCGCGGTCCTGGTCGGCTTGTTTGGCCAGGGTCTCGGCCTCGGCGACGGCGTCCGGTTCGCAGGTGGCGCGGGCGGCGATGAGGCCGAGGGTGGAGACCGACCAGAGCGGCTGCGCCTCTTTCAGGGCGCTGATGAGGCCGGGCGGGCCGAGGACGTAGCCGACCCGCAGGCCCGCCAGCCCCCAGGTCTTGGTCAGGCTTCTGATGACCACCACGTCCGGATGGCCGGCCAGGCTCTCCGGCTCGCCGGGGACGGCGTCCATGAACGCCTCGTCCACCACGACGGTCCGGCCGGGCTTGAGCAGCGGCGTGATGGCGGACGCAGGATGCAGGACCGAGGTCGGGTTCGTGGGGTTGCCGATCATGACCAGATCGGCGTCGGCGGGCACGGCCTCGGGATCGAGGGTGAAGGCGCCGGTCAGGATGTGCCGGTCCACAGCGTGGCCGGCCGCGGCCAGGGCGGCTTCGGGCTCGGTGAACTGCGGATGCACCACGACCGCGTGGCGGGGTCGCAGGACCCTGGCAAGCAGGACGAAGGCCTCGGCGGCTCCGGAGGTGAGGAGCACTTCGCCGGCGGTCCGGCCGTGGCGGGCGGCGATCGTCGCGGTGGCCGCCGTGGCGTCGGGATAGGCGGCCAGGGTGTCCAGGCCGGCCGCCAGACGGTCGCGGAGCCAGCGTGGCGGCTGGGGAACCCGTACGTTGACGGCGAAGTCGAGACGGACCGGCACCGCGGCGTCGCGCAGTTCGGCGTCGCCGTGGTGGCGCAGATCCGGGACCGGCTCAGCCATGCGCGTGCGCGTGGTCGTGATGACGCTGCTCGCAGTGGTGGTCGTGGCCGTGCTCGTGGCCGTGTTCGTGGCTGTGCTCGTGACCGTGTTCGTGGCTGTGCTCGAGCCCGTCCTCGTCGGGGTGGTGGTGCGGCGCCTGCACCGCGCCGACCTTCTGCTCGAACCCTGGCATGGCGATGCGGTAGACACAGGTGTCGCAGTTCATGCGGATGTCTCCGGCGACGGCTTCGGCGTAGCGCTCCAGCACCAGGTCCGCGAGCTGGTCGCAGTCGCCGATGACCGGGGCGACGGCGTAGCCCGCCGCCTGCTCCGCGATCCGGTCCGGCAGCACGCCCCGGAACAGGAAGTACGGGAGCACCACGATGCGCTTCGCGCCGAGGCGCCGGCAGCGTTCCAGCCCTTCCGCCACCGAGGGCTGCGCGAGCGAGACGAAGGCGGCCTCGACCGTCCCGATGCCGCGGCCCTCCCACAGCAGCCGCGCGGCGCGGTAGACCTCCGCGTTGGCGTCCGGATCGGTGGAGCCGCGGCCGACGAGCAGCACGGCGGCCTCGGCGCGCTCCTCGCGCGGCAGCACCGCGTCCAGCCGCGCTTCCAGCAGCGCCAGGATCGTGGGGTGGACGCCGAGGGGGCGGCCGTAGGCGAAGGACAGTCCGGGGTGCCGAGACCGTTCGCGGTTCAGGGATCCGGGGATGTCGCCCTTCGCGTGGCCGGCGGCGACCAGGACCAGCGGCACGGCGGCCACGCGACGGTGTCCGGCCTGGACCAGGCGGGTCACCGCGTCACCGACCGGCGGGGCGGACAGCTCGATGAAGCCGCCGTCCACGGCGGCCCCCCGCGCCCGGCGCGAGACCCGGTCCACGAAGGCCCGGAAGTCGGCCGCGCCGTCGGCGTCACGGGTCCCGTGGCCGACGATCAACAGGGCGGTCATCGCAGGTTACCTACTTTCACCAGGTCTTCGTAGATCAGAGCGTTGAGTGCGGCGGCGGCGACCGCCGATCCCCCCTTGCCGGAGACGTTCGACACGGCCGGCAGCCCGGACTCCCGCAGCGCGGCCTTCGACTCCGCCGCGCCGACGAACCCCACCGGCAGCCCGATCACCAGCGCCGGCCGCGCCTCGGCGGCGATGGCGATGAGCTCGAACAGCGCGGTCGGGGCGCAGCCGACGACGTAGACGGCCCCCGGCCCGGCCTGCTCGGCGGCGATGCGCAGGGCGGCGGCCGAGCGGGTGATGCCGAGCTCCGCGGCGAGCCCCGGCGCGCGCGGGTCCTTGATGGCACAGAGCGTGTCCCGCCGCGTGATCCCGGCCGCGACCATCTCGACGTCGGCGACCACCGCAGCCCCGGCGGCGAGCGCCGCGGCGCCTTGGGCCAGCGCCGCTTCCTCGGCCACCAGATCGGTGGCGTAGTCGAAGTCGGCGCTGGCGTGGATGACCCGCTCGGTGACAGCCCTCGTATACGGCGGCAGGACGGTGGTGTCCAGCCGCGCACGCAGGATGCGGTAGGACTCGGCCTCGATGGGATGGACGGCGCGCGCGGTCACGGGGCGGCCTCCACGAGGTCGATGGCGTCGACGGGGCACACTTCGGCGCATTCACCGCACCCGGTGCAGCGGTCCGCGAGGACGAGCAGGCTGCCGCCGTCGGGGCGGATGGCGTGCTCGGGACAGGTCAGCAGACACGCACCGCAGCCCTGGCACGCGTGGACTTCGGCGATCAGGGTGCTCATGAGGCGTCGCTCCAGGTGTAGCCGCGCGGTGTGACCATCCGGCCGGCCGCGACCCGGGTGTGTGAGCTGCCGACCAGGACCACGGTGTACATGTCGACGGCGGCCGGATCGAACTCACTCAGGGTACTGATCCACGCCTGCTCCCCGGGACGGGAGGCGTCGCGCACACAGCCGACCGGGGTGGACGGCGGCCGGTGCCGCTTGAGGATGTCCAGGGCGTGGCCGAGCTGCCAGTCCCGGCCCTTGCTGCGCGGGTTGTAGAAGACGGTGACGAAGTCGCCCTCGGCGGCGGCGGTCACGCGCCGCTCGATGGCGGGCCAGGGCGTGTGCAGATCGGACAGCGAGATGACGGCGTGGTCGTGGCCCAGCGGCGCGCCGAGGATGTTCGAGGCGGCGAGCGAGGCCGTGATGCCCGGCACGCCGACGACGTCGACGTCGTCGAGCCCTTCGAAGACGTCGAGCGCCGGACTGGCCATCGCGTAGACCCCGGCGTCCCCGGAGCCGACGAGCGCGACGGCCCGCCCGGCCCGCGCGGTCTCGACGGCGTCCTTGGCGCGCGCCTCCTCGCTGCCGAGGCCGGTCGCGCGGATCTCGGTGCCCGGGCGGAGCAGGTCGCGGATCTGGTCGAGGTACTGGTCCAGGCCGATGACCACCGAGGCGCGGCGCAGTTCGGCGACCGCGCGCGGGGAGAGCAGGTCCCGCGCGCCGGGGCCGAGGCCGATGAGGGCGAGGCGGCCGCGGGGTACGAGGCGGGCGACGGCGGCGGTGGCCATGGGGGCCGGTACGGGCGTGGCCCTTGCGGTTCGAGCGGCGGCGGCGTCCATCGGGGCCGATCCGGGCTCGGCCGTCGCGGTTCGGGCGGCGGCGTCCGGCCCTGCGGCCGGCACGCTCTTCGTCTTGGGCACGACCAATTCGGCGAGCGGC
Source organism: Catenulispora sp. (assembly GCA_013361685.1). Classification (GTDB taxonomy): domain Bacteria; phylum Actinomycetota; class Actinomycetes; order Streptomycetales; family Catenulisporaceae; genus Catenulispora. The sequence continues at coordinate 836 of JABFXP010000045.1, read as the reverse complement.
CGGTTCGGGCCGTCGTAGCGGGCCGCGGCTTCGGCGACCGACGGGGTGCCGACTTCGGCGAGCACCACGGCGCTCGGGTTCGGGACGTCGATCGCGGCCAGGGCCGCCGCCGGGTGGAAGACCACCTGCCATCCCCGGCGGCGGGCGGCCTCCAGGATCCCGGCCTCGTCGGCCTTCGCCTCGACCGAGGCCAGGCGGGCGACCGAGGTCGGGCTGAGGTTTCCGGCGGCCAGCGCGCGGTCGACCGCGTCCAGCACCTCTTCCGCGCTGACTCCGCGGGCCGCGCCGACGCCCACCACCAGCGACGGCGGCCGGTAGACCAGGCCTTCGGCCCCGGCGGCGTCGGTGACCGAGATGCGGGCCTGCGGCTCGCCGGCCCGCAGATCCAGTGGCGGCAGCGGCCAGCGCTCCGCACCCGTGACCGCGACCGGTGCGCCGGAGAGCAGCTTGGCGCCGACCGGCGCGAGCATCTCAGGGTTCTCGATCCGGAAGCCCAGATCCGTGCCGTAGCCGTCCAGCGCCTGCGCGCCCGAGGCATCCGAGGCCGTGGTGATCACCGGCGTGCTGCCGAGCACCGCAGACACCCGTTCGGCGAGTTCGTTGGCCCCGTGGTGTCCGCCGAGCACGGCGACCGCGTGCCGCAGCGCCTCGTCCACGCAGACCACGGCGGCGTCGGTGCTCTTGTGGCCCAGCACCGGCGCCAGCGACCGCACCGCCGCGCCGACCGCCAGGAACGCCACGACGGCGTCGCAGTCCTCGAACGCCTGCCGCAGCTCGCCGGCCCCGCCGTACGGCCGCACCCGGTCCGGCCAGGCGGCGGCCAGGGTCTCGGCCGC
>JABFXP010000654.1 GCA_013361685.1 Catenulispora sp. | reverse complement strand
GGCCGAACGCGCCCCGCGGACCGTCGGTTCACCGCCAATCAAGCGTGACTGGACGCGAACGGGTGCCGAGCGGCCGCCGTCGGTGTCATCATGCGGTGTTGTGGCGTGGTGGAGGCGAATTGAACCGGACCCGCCGCCCTTGCGTGTCCCTGGTGTGGACGTCGCGAGCGCGGACGCGGAACGCCTCAGAACCTTGTACGCGGACCACGCGGGCCCGCTGCTCGGCTACGTCCTCAAACTGACCAACGGCGACCGGGCGCAGGCCGAGGACGTGGTGCAGGAGACCTTCCTGCGGGCCTGGCAGCACGCCGAGGCCTTCGAGCCGGACCGCGGCTCGCCGCGCGCCTGGCTGTGCACGGTCGCCCGCAACATCGTGGTGGACCACGCGCGCGCCCGCCGCTCCCGGCCGCAGGAGGTCGGCGAGGAGGGCCTGCACCTGGCCGCGGCGCGGGGCGCCGTGGTCGAGGACGATCACGACCGGATCCTGTTGGGATGGGAGGTGGCCGAGGCCATGACGACGCTGAGCCCCGACCACCGGGCCGTGCTGCGCGAGACGTACTTCAAGGGGTTGTCCGTCGCCGAGGCCGCGAAGGTGCTGGGCATCCCGCCGGGTACGGTCAAGTCGCGCACGTACTACGCGCTGCGCGCGCTGCGGACCGCTTTCGAGGAACGGGGGATCAAACCGTGAATCGGGAGCCGGAGATGTGTGACCGCGAGGACCTGAGGTTCTCGATCGGCGCCCTCGCGTTGGGCGCGCTGGACCAGGACGAGGCCCGGGAGGTGCGGCGGCACCTGGCCGACTGCCCGGAGTGCCAGGCCGAGTACACCTCGTTCGTCGGAGTGAAGCGGATCATGGACGTCGGCCTGGTCGGCGCCCCGATGCCGGATCTGGCGCCGGCCTCGAAGGCTCCCCGGCGGCAGCGCATGCCGGGCTTCGTCCAGCCGCTGCGGCGCCGTCTGGTGCTGAGCACCGCCGGCGGCCTGGCCGCGCTGGCGCTGATCGGCGGCGGTTTCGCGATGGGCCGCGCCCACGACGGGACCTCCGGCGGCCGGACCGGCCAGATCGGTCAGACCACAGCGCTGCCCGCGGTGACCCAGAGCGGCGTGACCGCGCAGATCTCCTACGAGAGCAAGGGCTGGGGCACCTGGATCGACGCGAAGATGAGCGGCGCCCCGGCCGAGACGGTGTGCACGCTGTTCGTCTACGACAAGAACCAGAACCTGACCAGGCTGTCGAGCTGGAAGTCGGTCGGCAAGCAGATCGACATCCCGGCCGCCACGAACCTGCGCCCGGACCAGATCGACCACTTCGAGGTGCGGGTCGACGGCCAGGGGTATGACATCTCGGTGCCGATGGGCTCGTGATCCACTCGTGACGCTGTGACCTGCCGCGCGTGCGAAACGTAAGACCGGCGTCTCACAGTGCGGTACATACGTGACACGGCCCCGAGCCCTCTCTAGCATCGGTTGCATGAAGCAGCAGGCGGATTTCACCAAGCGACGCGCAGTCGACCTGTGCCGCGTCGCCGCCTGCCTGTGTCGAATGCGCTGACCCCGAAGGGTCGGCCTTTCGGCGTGTTCCCCTTCTAGGGACACGAAGCCTGGGTGTGCATGAGCCCAGCAGGCCCTTCGTTTCAGCGCGGACCCGTCGTGGACACGCTCTCGCTTCCGCATGCCCGCGAGCCGGGAACCTCATCCGGCCCGCGAGCCGCCCCGCTCCGATCCCGAACCCCGAACCATCCGGAAGGACTCCCATGAGTCGCAACGACGTCCTGGTCGACGCCGACTGGGTCCAGGCGCACCTGGACGACCCGAAGGTCGTCCTCGTCGAAGTCGACGAGGACACCGCCGCCTACGAGAAGAACCACATCCGCAACGCCGTCCGGATCGACTGGAAGCGCGACCTGCAGGACCCGGTCCGCCGCGACTTCGTGAACCAGGCGCAGTTCGAGGCGCTGCTCTCCGAGCGCGGCATCGGCAACGACGACACGGTGGTCCTCTACGGCGGCAACAACAACTGGTTCGCCTCCTACGCCTACTGGTACTTCAAGCTCTACGGCCACGGCGACGTGAAGCTGCTGGACGGCGGCCGCAAGAAGTGGGAGCTGGACTCCCGCGAGCTGGTGGTCGAGGTCCCCACCCGGCCCGCCACCACCTACACCGCCCAGCCGCAGGACCAGTCGATCCGCGCCTACCGCGACGACGTGGTGGCCGCGATCGGCAGCACCAACCTGGTCGACGTGCGCAGCCCCGACGAGTACTCCGGCAAGCTGCTGGCCCCGGCGCACCTCCCGCAGGAGCAGAGCCAGCGCCCCGGCCACGTCCCGACCGCCCGCAACATCCCGTGGTCCAAGGCGGCCAACGACGACGGCACCTTCAAGTCCGACGCCGACCTCACCGCGCTGTACGAGGCCGAGGGCGTCGACCTGTCCAAGGACACCATCGCCTACTGCCGCATCGGCGAGCGCTCGGCCCACACCTGGTTCGTGCTGCACGAGCTGCTGGGCCAGACCAACGTGAAGAACTACGACGGCTCCTGGACCGAGTACGGCTCGCTGGTCGGCGTCCCCGTCGCCCTCGGCACCGAGCCGGGCGCCCCGGAAGGCGGCAAGCAGTGACGGCCTCGTGCGGGGCTCCCGCCGGCGGATTCAGCATCGAAGGAGTGGACGTGGCGAAGGAAACTGTCATCCAGGGCGCGGTCTCCCGCGACGGCAACCCCGTGACCGGCTACGTCCGGCTGCTGGACGCCGGCGGCGAGTTCACCGCCGAGGTCCCCACCAGCCCGGAGGGCGGCTTCCGCTTCTTCGCGGCCCCCGGCACCTGGACCGTCCGCGCGCTGGTGCCCGGCGGCACCGTCGACGCCCAGGTCGAGGCGACCCTCGGTGAGGTCGCCGAGGTCGCGCTCGCGGTCTGAGCGCGGGACGCAGCACCGCCACGTATGAGGGGAGCGCCCGCCGCAGGCCCGGATTCCGGACCGGCGGCGGGCGCCGTTGCGGGAGCGGCCGAGGGGCGCCAGCGACCCGCCGGCCGGGGCCGCCCACGGAGACCAACCTCACCGCGTCCCACCCCCGCCCCTCCGATAGACTCCAGATCATGAGCGTGCAGACCCTCTTCGACATCCTGCTGGTCCTGGTGGCCGTGCTGGTCTTGTGGTTCGCGTCCTTCGCGGTCCTGCGTCTGTTCAAGGGCCAGAGCTGACTTCACGAGACACCGGAAGGGCCGCGTCATGCCGCTGGAGATCCCCTCTGACCTGCACCCCAACTGCGTCCCCCTGGCTTTCCTGCTCGGGACCTGGGCCGGCGCCGGGGTCGGCGGCTATCCGACCATCGAGTCCTTCAACTTCGGGCAAGAGGTGACCTTCTCCTACACGCCCGAGAAGCCCTTCCTGAAGTACGAGTCCCGGTCCTGGCTCCTCGATGACGAGGGCAACCAGGTGCGCCCGCTCGCGCAGGAGTCCGGCTACTGGCGGCCGCAGGCGCGGACCGAGGAGAACGGCACCGCCGGCACCACGCGCACGCACCTGGAGGTGCTCCTCGCGCACCCGACCGGCATCTCGGAGATCTGGGTCGGCGAGGCCGACGGCGCCAAGATCGAGCTGCGCACGGACGTCGTCGCGCGGACCGAGACCGCCAAGGAGTACACCGCGGGGCACCGTCTTTACGGCCTGGTGCAGGGGGACCTGCTGTGGGCGTTCGACATGGCCGCCATGGGTCAGCCGATGCAGTCGCACCTGTCGGCGCAGCTCAAGCCGGTCCGGTAAGGGCCGGTCGCCCGCCTCGCTCACGCAGGGTGGCGGAGCAGGTCTCCACCCGGTGGGATAGTGGGTGTATGGAGACCGCGGCCACGGACCTCACCAAGGAGCTGCGGGCGAAGGGCTACCGCCTGACGCCGCAGCGCCAGTTCGTGTTGCAGGCCGTGGCGTCGCTGGACCACGCCACGCCGGAGTCGATCTGCGAGGAGGTGCGCCGCACCGCCCGCGGCGTCAACCTCTCGACCGTGTACCGCACCCTCGAACTCCTCGAGGAGTTGGGCCTCGTCACCCACACGCACCTGGGGCACGGGGCGCAGATCTACCACACCGCCGACCAGCCGGCGCACGTCCACCTCGTCTGCCGCCGCTGCGGCCGGATCGTCGAGGCCGTGGACTCGGCCGCCGACCCGCTCGTCGAGCGCCTGCGCGCCGACTACGGGTTCGAGACCGATGTGCGGCATCTCGCCGTGTTCGGGACCTGCGCGGACTGTGTCGCCGAGCAGCAGGGGGAGCAGGCGGAAGCCGGTGACGGGGCTGACGGGGCCGCGTCGGGCGAGTAGGCCGAGCCGGGCCCGCAGGCCGAGCCGCCGGACGCCGGCCGGTCAGCCCAACCGCACGTCGATCACCGCGGCCCGCCCGTTCGGATGCGGGTCCACCACGAACAGGTCTTTGGCGTCCGCGTACACGGCGTACGGTGCGGCGATCCCGTTCTGCCCCAAGTAGTCGGACACCGGCTGCGACAGGTCGGCCTCGACCACGACCTTGCCGTCCGGCGCGACCCGGCACAGGGAGGCCCGCGGATGCGTCGCCACCCCCACCGTCACGAGCCGGGCGGCGTCCGCGGCGCCCACGACCGGGTACGCGTCCTGGTGGGCGGCACCCGCGTTCGGCAGTCCGCGCGGCACCAGCGGCTGCCCGGCGGTGCCCCAGCACACCGGTGTCGGCTCGCTGGCGCACAGCACGCCCCCGCCGACGCTCACCTGGGCCCGCGACTCCTGCTGCTTGCCGGGTGCGTCGAACAGGCCGTCGAGGCCTGAGACCGCGACCGGCGCGCCGGCTCCGAAAGCCAGTGCCTTGGCGTGGTCGCCGTCGTCGGCGACCACCACCGGATCCGCCGTCACGATGAAGGGGCGCGGCTGGCCGGGCAGCTTCGGCACCGCGGCATCCGCCACCGCCGCCCCGGTCGCGGCGTCGAGCACCCGCACCGTGGCCTGCGGCTGGTTCTGGCAGACCTCGGCGATAGCCACCCGGCCGCCCGCCGCGGCGAAGGAGTGGGGCAGATGCGTGCAGTCTCCCTGGTGCTTCCACTTCTCCACGCCGGTCTTCAGGTCCAGTGCCACGATCCCGACCTGGGCCCCGCTCTGGTCCGAGTCGACGACCGCCATGCCGGCCAGGGCCGCGTAGTCGGCCGCCCCGGCCGCCGGATCCCCGAACGGCCCCGAAAGCTGTGTCGTCCACAGCACCTTCCCGCTGGCCACGTCGATGCCGGAGATGACCGAGCAGCTGGCGGAGCTGCCCTTCAGCGTCGCCGCCGTCCCCTGCGCCGCCACGATCCCGACGCCGCCGTCGATCCCGGGCGACATCCCGCACACGTCGCCGCCGCCCGGCGTCGGCAGGTCCCAGGCCGCGGTGCCGTCGGAGCGCTTCATCGCGTGCAGGCCGTCGATGCCGCCGCGCACCACGACGTCCGGACCGATCCAGAAGCCGGTCAGCGCGCTCAGCGTCGAGGCGTCCTGCGCGCCGTCGGCGACCCACGCCGCGTTCCGCACCGGAGGCGGAGCGGCGGGTGTCTGGGTCGCGGATCCGGAGGAGGAGTGGTGATTGCCGGTCAGCGCTATGGTCCCGGCGACGGAAGCCGCGACCACACCGATCGCTATGACACTCGGCAATAGAGGGCCACGCAGCATGTTCGGGTTCATATAGCGCTCCGGAGCCACGCCGAGTACCCCTGTGCGAACTGATCGGTCGTGGTGCTGAGGACGTTCTTCATAGCGTCGTCCACGCATGTGGACGACGTAGCGTGCCGGTATATGTACAGGACGAACTGGTCCACCTTCTCCGGGCTCCACTTGCTGGCCATGTACCGGATCGCCATATGCGAGTAGAAGTATCCGACCGACGACTTGTCAGAGTCCGAGCTGTATACCTGATCGTCAGTGGGCAGGCCCTTGGGAGCCGGGTGCTTACTCACGAACGTGTGCAGCGTGTTCCCGTCATAAAGAAGCTCGGTCGGGGCGTACATCCGCTGCGACTCCCACTCCGCGAACCCCTCGACGACCCACAAGTGATCCTGTTGGGACCGTCCGGACAAGTCTTCGAACGGGTCGATCATCGCGTGCGTCATCTCGTGCTTGAACACGATGTCCGCATCGGCCGGATCAGCGTTCTTGTAGTGCGTCGTGTCCACGGCTATCCGGGAACTCGGGTAGGCCCCGTTCGTACTCTGGCCGTCAGCGGCCGGCATGGGGACCGTCACCCCGACCGACTCGTCCCGGCCTTGGTCGTAGATGTCCTGGTAGAGGTCCCGGTTCGAGGTCAGGAAGACCGCGAACCCCGGCGCTGTGCCGGATCCGCCGGTCCAGTGCGCGAAGTCGTACTGCGCGTCGCTCTCCAGCGCGTCGGCGTGACTCTTCGCGAAGGAGGACGACGTGTCGTCGGCCATGAGCACCACGTGCTTGCGGGTGACGACCGTCAGGTTCGCCACCGAATCCCACGGTGCCGGATACCCGCGCCGTCCCGAAGGCGCGTCCACGCCGGCGACCTGCAACCCGTTCGGCCCGCGCACCACGGTCCACCGGTACTGCTCCGCCACCGGCGTCGTGTCCACCCCGCTGATCTGGTGGTCGAAGCTCACTGTGACGGTCGCCTGTGCCCCCTGCGCGAAGGTGCTCTCACCGCCGTCCACGGCGGAGACCAAGTAGGTGGCCGACGTGAAGGGGATCTTCTGCAGGTTGTCGTACAGCTGCCCCTGCTTCTTCACCAGATCCGCCTTCGCGGGGTCCACGGCCCCGATGAAGGCCGACCGGTTCTTCCCCTTCAGCGCGGAACTGTGCGCCGCCACGAAAGCGTCCAGGTCGGCCCGGGTTATGGACCCGTCCGCCGGAGACTTCGCCTCCGGCAGCGCCGTCTGTTCCCCGGGCGCGTGCGCCGGTTGCGACTTCATCGCCGGCGCCTGCTGCTGCACCGCGGCCGGCGGGGAGGCCTGCCGGGCCTTGGCCGCCGCCACCCCGCCGACCGTGAGCGATCCGGCCAAGGTCAGCACGGCGCAGGACGCCCACGCGACGACCGTCGGCCTTGCCATGGATTTCCCCGCCCTGTGCGTTGCACTGGTGAACCCTGCGAGCGGACCCCCACAGGGAGAACGGCAGCGTAGCAGCCGCTTTGCGATAGGAGAGACTGGAGTCATGACGAGCCCGTTGCTGACCCTGACCACCGCCGTCCCGGCCGATCCGCCGGACGCCGGCGTCGCCGCGCACTACGGCGATCCGCACGGCGAACAGCGGCGCCTGGCCGAGGACCGGACCGGCTTCGTCGACCTGTCCCACCGCGGCGTGCTGCGGGTCTCCGGGCCGGACCGGCTGACCTGGCTGCACTCGTTCACCAGCCAGCACCTGGAGTCGCTGCGGCCCGGCCAGGCCGTCGAGGCGCTCATCCTGTCGCCGCAGGGCCGGGTCGAGCACGCCCTCTACCTGGTCGACGACGGCGAGGCGACGTGGTTCCACGTGGAACCGGGCACCGCGCCGGAGGTCCTGGCCTTCCTGGAGAAGATGCGCTTCATGATGCGCGTCGAGCCGCAGGACGTCACCGACCAGTACGCCGTGGTCCTCACCACCGGCCCGGTTCCGGACGGTGTGCTGTCCCGTGAGGTGGACCTCGGCCACGAGCTGTTCCTGCCGCGCGAGCGGCTGGCCGACTTCGCCAAGGAGGGCGGCGCCGGGGAGCCCGCGGGGATGTGGGCGTACGAGGCGCTCCGGATCGCCGCGCACCGGCCCCGCGTCGGCCTGGAGACCGACGACCGCACCATCCCGCACGAGGTCGGCTGGATCGCCACCGAGGGTCATCCCGGCGCCGTGCATCTGAACAAGGGCTGCTACCGGGGCCAGGAGACGGTGGCCCGGGTCGACAACCTCGGCCACCCGCCGCGCCGCCTGGTGTTCCTGCACCTGGACGGCACGCCGGAGCGGCTGCCCGGGCACGGCGCCGAGGTCACCACCGGTGAGGGCCGCGTGGTCGGGCACGTGACGTCGGCGGCCCGGCACTACGAGCTCGGCCACGTGGCGCTGGCCCTCGTGAAGCGGACGACGCCGGTCGGGGACCAGCTGCTCGCCGACGGGATCCCGGCGGCGCAGGAGGTCGTGGTGGACCCGGAGGCGGGGGCGAACCGGCGGCCGGCGTTCCGGGCGGCGCGGTAGCGGGCGCCGGCGTCGACTTGCCCGGCCTGCACGCGAGCGGCACACGGGCGCGGCCCGAGCGGCATCGGGCGCGCGTCCGAACCGCGCGACGGTATCCGTCCGGAGAGTGAGACGTCCGTTACATCATGCACGCTGATATCCGGATGATCCGGCCGCCTGACGAGCCCGCACACCGCTCGGAGGTTGCCGCTCCGGCCCGCCGCAGGCCGGTTCCGTCCATCGCGATCGGGTGGCGATCGGGCCAACCTCGATCCGCACTATTCCCGCCCATGGAACGATGCTGTTATGGGCACCCAAGCCACCAGACTCGACCGGGTCCTGGCCGCCGCGCGGCGGCCGGACTCCGAGGTCGAGGCCCTTGACGTCGGCGCGATCCGGCGGGAGCGCGGCGACGCGCTCCGGGAGGAGTCCGAGCTCTCCTATCTGCGGCGCGTGCTGCACGGCCGGATCGACATAATCGATGCCGAGCTGCGGCGGCGCGCGGCCGGGTCCGCCGCGCCGCTGGTGGAGTCGCTGGCGGCGATCCTGGCCGACGACCCCCCGGCCAACGCGCGCTCGCCGCGGCACATGGACATCGTCCCCGACCCCGACCCGGGGGAGTACCGCTCGCAGATGGAGGAGCGGATCGACGCCGCCGGGCCGGCGAACGTGCTGGACCTGTCCGAGACGCGGCTGACCGAGGCGCGGCTGACGCTCAAGGAATACGAGCGGGAGGTCTCTGAGTACCGGCGCATCGCACAGGGGGTTGTCGACCGGTTCGCGGCCGAGCTGGCGCGCCGCTACCGTGAGGGGCAGGCAACCGTCGACGATCTGCTCAATGAGGAGCAGAAGATGGAGTAACACCGCACATGACCGCTCAGGGAGTCGTCCCCCTCGCCGAGATAGTCCGCTCCGGCTTCACCGAAGGGTGGCACGACGGCCGCCTGGTGGCCCTGGGCGCCGACGGCACCGTGGAGTTCGCGTACGGGGACGTCGCGGAGGTGATGATGCCGCGCTCCAGCAACAAGCCGATGCAGGCGGTGGCCATGCTGGAGCACGGCCTGGACCTCACCGGCGAACTGCTGGCCCTGGCCGCCGCCTCGCACGCCGGCGAACCCTTCCACCTGGAGGGCGTGCGCAAGATCCTGGCCGGCGCCGGGCTCTCCGAGGAGGACCTGGCCTGCCCGCCGGACTGGCCGCTGGCCGAGGAGGCCAAGCTGGCGCTGGTCCGGGCCGGCGGCACCCGCCGGCGGATCACCATGAACTGCTCCGGCAAGCACGCCGCGATGCTCGCCACCTGCGTGCACAACGGCTGGTCCACCGCCGACTACCTGGCGCCGGAGCACCCGCTGCAGCGCGCCGCCCGGGACGCCGTGGCGCGGCTGTCCGGCGAGCCGGTGCGGGCCGAGGCGATCGACGGCTGCGGCGCGCCGCTGTTCGGGATCTCGCTGACCGGCCTGGCCCGCGCCTTCCGGGCGGCGGTCCTGGCCGCCCCGTCCTCGCCCGAGCGCCGGGTCGCCGACGCGATGCGCGCCCACCCCGACTACGTCTCCGGCACCGACCGGCTGGACACCGACCTGATGGCCGGGATCCCGGGCCTGCTGGCCAAGGGCGGGGCCGAGGGCGTGCAGGCGGTGGCGCTGGCGGACGGCCGCGCGGTGGCGCTCAAGCTGGGCGACGGCGACCACGAGCGGCGGGCGGTGGGCCCGGTGCTCGTCGCGGCGCTGCGGCGGCTCGGGGTGCAGGACGAGGTGCTGGCGCGGTACGCCGAGACGCCGCTGCTCGGTGGCGGCGTGCCGGTGGGCGCGATCCGCTCCGCGATCTGAGCTGCTCGGTTCCGGCGCCCACTCCGGTTCTGGTTCCAACTCCGGCTTCGGCTTCGGCTCCCCGAGCAGATCAGGCGGGGAGCCGATCGGCAAGCGCGGGGACGGATCCGCGCTTAGGCTCACGATCATGACCGAGCCGACGCTGATCCCGACGGAAGTCCTCCCCGAGTTCCCGTTCGCCGAGTGGCAGCCCACACGCGAGACCCTGCACCGCTACCTCCAGATCGTCGGCAAGCTGGCGCTGGCCCGCGGCGTGCGGCGCAACCACTGGTGGCACATCACGCTGCGGAACCGGCCGCGCGGCTGGTCCACGGTCGAGCTCGGGTCGGCACGGCAGGGGCCGCTGTTCACGTGCGAGTTCGACTTCTTCGACCACGTGCTGCGGATCGACACCGACCACGGCGGGCAGGCGCTGGTCCCGCTCGCCGACCAGACGGTGGCGTCGTTCTACACGCAGACCCAGGACGCGCTGAGGGCGCTGGACATCGACCCGACCCTGGCGCATCCGTATCCGTACGACCTGCCCGACAAGGAGCGGCCGTTCGCGGAGGACACCGAGCACAAGACCTACGTGCCGGAGCACGCACACCGGGCGTTCCGCGTCTTCAGCCAAGTCGGGCGGATCCTGGAGGAGTTCAGCGCGGCCTACTCCGGGAAGGTCAGCCCGGTCCAGATCTTCTGGCACTCCTTCGACATCGCCACCCAGCGCTACTCGTCTCGGCACATCCCCGCGCCGGACGGCATGGACGAGGCCACTAGAGAGTCGTACTCCCGTGAGCAGATCAGCTCTGGGTTCTGGTACGGCGATCCCAACACGCCGGAGCCTACGTTCTACTCCTATACGTATCCCGAGCCTAAGGGGATTGAGGAGAAGCCGCTGCGACCTGACAAGGCTCTATGGGTTCCGGCGCGCGGCAGCCACACCGCGAACTACTCGTATGACGACGCCCGCACGCACGACGACCCGGTGGGCTGCGCTCTGGAGTTCTTCCAGTCCGCCTATGAGGCCGGTTCTGCGCTGGCAGGTTGGGACTCCGCATCCCTCGCTTGTTGGGACGGCATCACCGACCCACTTCTCCGCAGCAAAGAGCCGCTCGGGATCCGGTACTGGCCCGAGCGGCCCTAAGCGTTCCATCAAGCGGTGCGGCTAGTGGTCCGGCTGGCGGCGGGGATCAGCCGTCAGCAGCCACCCTTAGCCACCCTCAGCCGCCCCAGACCCACCACAGGCGGGTCTTGGTCATGTTCTTCGCGCGGAAGTCCTCGTCGATGACCGCCGGGTTGTCGTCGACCACGTAGACACTGACCTGATTCCAGCCGGGCTTCAACGGCGCCGTCGCCAGGTTCAGGCTCGTCGAGCCGCGCGAGCCCGGCACCGCCACGCCGCCGATGCCCCACCAGACGGTGTAGTCCTGGCCGACCAGCGGCACCAGGCTGGCGCTGAGCGTGGTCTTGGACCGGTCGGTGATGCCCCCGGGGGTGGGCGCCGGGGACACCGAGTCGATCGGGTCGATCGAGTCCTTGCCATAGCGGCTGACGTAGAAGGACTCGATCAAGGCCTCGGCCGACGGCGGGTTGAAGGGCTTGCCCAGGGTCCGCATCTCGGAGTCCTCCGAGGGGCGGTAGAAGCCCTTGGCGTAGTAGTTCGCACCTTCGTAGGCGCCGACGGTGCTGCCGTCCGGGCTGGGCTTGCCGAGCCAGCGCCACCACTTGTGCTTGTTCGCCTTCATGTAGTCGGCGTTGCGGGAGGTGACGTTCGCCAGGTCCCCGGCTTCGGCGCCGGTCGAGGCCTCATACGGCACCTGGTACTCGTCGCCCAGGCCGCCGATGGTGTGCGCCATCTCGTGCACGATCACGCCGTCGGAGTACTGGTTCTCCCCGGACAGCGTGGTGATCGAGCCGCCGGCGCCGCCGTACGTGGCGGTGTGCGCGATCGACACCACGTGGTTGATGCCCGGCACCAGGTTCGCGTACGCCGCGGCCGCCTTGGTGTTCACACACAACAGCCGGTCGATGCCGTGGCAGAAGAAGTGCATGCCCAGCGGCGTCTGCTTGGCCACACCGTCGGTCGGGTCGTTGGAGATGCCCGACACCGGCGAGGCGATCTCGATCCGGGAGGCGTTGAAGAACTTCTGGTACGTCTTGTACGGCTCGTAGTTCATCAGCGCCTGCCAGGCGTTCTCCGCCGACTGCGCGAACACCGGCATCTCCGAGGCCAGATAGCCGTCGCCGACGAAGATCAGGTCGATCCGGTTGTCGTGGCGGCCGTTCTCGTGCATCGGGACCAGCACCGGCGAGGTCGCGGTCGGGGTGCCGCCCGGGGCCAGGCGCAGCTCCGGAGACGGCGGCAGCGCTGTCGGCGCCTGGTCCGCGGCGCCGTGGACCAGCGTGATCTTCCCGTCCGGGGCGAAGGTCTCGAACATCATGCCGCGGTCCTCGACGGCGCCCTGGGTCCGCCATGGCGCGGCGCCGGCCGCCGGCCCGGAAGCGGTGGCCGGCGTGGCCCCGGCGGCGAACAGACAGGCGCCGGCCGAGACCGACAGCAGGGCGGCCGCAGCGGCCCGAT
>JABFXP010000223.1 GCA_013361685.1 Catenulispora sp. | reverse complement strand
GCACCAACACCACCACCGGCACCGCCGCCCACAGCAGCCTCAGCCTCGCCCGACTCGTCGCCCGGCCCGCCTTCAGGCCCCTCGCCCGGCCCGCCTCCCAAACCCCCGCCCGCCGCGCTCAAGCCGCGCGCCGCCGGTAGCCGTTGGCGCGGGGGCAGACGTGGCCTTCGGGGTCCAGGGGCAGGGAGCAGAAGGGGCAGGGTGGGCGGCCGGCGGAGACTACGGCTTTGGCGCGGGTGGTGAAGGCGCGGGCTTGGGCTCCTGTCAGGCGGACCACCATGGTGGGGGGGCCGTCGGCTTCCATGTCGCCAAGGGGTGGTTCGCCGCCGTCCTCCATGGGGGCCATGGCTTCGATCACCACGCGTTGGGTTTCGCCGTCCCAGGCCAGGGCCAGGGCTGCTACGCGGAATTCCTCGAATACCGGTTGTTCCAGGGGTTTGTCGTCGGCCAGTTCCAGGGGCGCGATGGCCGGGACCGGGGCGGCGCCGCCGGAGCGGCGGACCACCTCGTCGAGGAGGTCGTCCAGGCGTTCGGCCAGGGCTTCTACCTGCTCCTTCTCCAGCGCCACCGAGGTGATGCGGCCTCCGTCGGCCGCTTGCAGGTAGAAGGTGCGGTGCCCGGGGAGTCCGACGGTGCCGGCGACGAACCGCTCCGGGGGGTCGTAGACGAAGAGTTCCCGTGACACCGTATTCCTCCTACAAGCTCCGCTGTCGGCCCTCGTGTGGGCCCGCGCAATCAAGCCTATGCGTTCACGTGTTGTCGGCGCCCGCTCCGCCCCCTACTGCGGCGTCGCCGTCCGCTGAGGGCGAACGCTGTGGGGCCGGCTTGTAGGGGGCCGGGTCGCCGCCGACGTCGTTCAGGCGCAGCACGAAGGGGCGTAGTTCGGTGTAGCGGACCGCGGTGACCGAGCACGGGTCGCAGGTGATGCGTTGGAAGTGGTCCAGGTGCAGGCCCAGGGCGTCGGCGGCGAGGGCCTTGATCACGTCGCCGTGGGAGAACAGCGCCCAGACCGCCTCCGGTCCGTGTTCGGCGGCTATCAGGGTGTTCCATTCCCGGACCGCGGCCACCGCACGCGCGGACATGTCCGCCATCGACTCGCCGTCCGGGCCGGGGAAGCGTGCGGCGGAGGGGTGTGCCTGCACGGTGCGCCACAGGGGTTCGTGGGCCAGGTCGGTCAGGGTGCGGCCGGTCCAGTCGCCGTAGCGGCACTCGCCGATCCGCTCGTCCAGGTGCACCGGCAGGTCCGGGTGCGGGCCCAGGACCAGGTCGGCGGTCTGGCGGCAGCGCTCCAGCGGGGAGCACACGGCGGCGGCCAGCGGCACCTCGGCCAGCCGCTTGGCCAGCTCGCCCGCCTGCTGTTCGCCGCGCTCGTCCAGCCGCACGCCCGGGGTCCAGCCGGCCAGCACCCCGGAGCTGTTGGCGGTGCTGCGGCCGTGGCGGATCAGGAGTACCAGGGTCACACCGCCAACCCTACGGCTTCCCCCGGGTGCGCGGTGAGTCGGGATCGGCCCTCGTGGCGTGCGGCGTGACGCTCCGTCGTGGCGGGTGTGGCCGAGGGCGGGCGGGGCTGCGGGATAATCGCACCCATGATCGTGAATTGCGCGACCTATCGGGGCGGCCGTCGTGTCTCGGCGCCCGCCGACCTCTCGGACGCGCTGGATCAGGCGCGCAGTTGCGGGGATCCGTCGGCGTTCCTGTGGCTGGGGCTGTATGAGCCGGAGCCGGACGAGCTGGATCTGGTGGCGCGGGAGTTCGGGTTGCACCCGCTGGCCGTGGAGGACGCGATGAGCGCGCACCAGCGGCCGAAGCTCGAGCATTACAAGGGGTCGACGTTCCTGGTGTTCAAGACGCTGCTGGAGCATGATCCGCATCATCCGCTGCGGCTGGGCGAGATCTCGGTGTTCCTGGGCGACAACTTCATCGTCACGGTGCGGCACGGCGACGCCAATCCGCTGTCGGGGGTGCGCAAGCGGATCGAGAGCGAGCCGGAGCTGCTGGAGCACGGTCCCAGTGCGGTGTTGTATGCGGTCGCCGACCAGATCGTCGACTCCTACACCCGGTATGCGGGCCTGATGCAGGACTCGATCGATCAGTTGGAGACCGAGGTCTTCTCGCCGGTCCGCGGTGACTACGGTGGTCCGATTTATGCGCTCAAGCGCAACGCGATCGTGTTCGCGCGGGCGGTGATCCCGCTGGTGATGCCGGCGAAGGCGCTGGTGGAGGGGGTCGAAGCGCGGGTCGCGAAGGAGACGTACCCGTATTTCCGGGACGTCGCCGACCACGTGCTGCGCGCCACCGAGGCTGCGCGGGAGTGGAACGAACTGCTGGACCACATGTTGGACGCCGACCGGTCACGGGTGTCGGTACAGCAGAACAACGACATGCGGCGGATCTCGGCGTGGGCCGCGATCCTGGCGGTGCCGACGGCTATCGCGGGCATCTACGGCATGAACTTCGACGATATGCCGGAGCTGCATTACCACTACGCGTACTACGTCGTGCTCGGCGTGATGGCGGTGGCGTGCGTGACCGTCTACATCCTGCTGAAGCGGGCGAAGTGGCTCTGACCGGGGTGCCGCCGCTGCCCGGGGAACTGAAGCTCGCACGGTTCCCGCACGACGCGCGGGAGCAGCTGCGGGCATGGGACGCGGCGGACGAGTACCTGCTGCGGTATCTGGGCGACGGTTCCGGTGCCGTGGAAGGGTTCGGCGGGCCGGTCGACTTGTCGGGGCGCGTCGTCGTGTTCGGCGACCGGTGGGGTGCGCTGACGACGGCTCTGGCGAGCGCCGGTGTGGGTGGCGACGGCGGTATCGGTGCCGATGGCGGTGGCGATGCCGGGGCCGCCCTGACGCAGATCTCTGATTCGTATCTCGCTCAGCAGGCGACTCTCGCGAACGTCGCCAGCAACGGAATCACGGCGCCCGGTCTGGAGCTGGTATCGACGGTCGGGGATTTCTCGAGACCGATCACCTCGCTCTTGGTGCGCGTGCCGAAGTCGTTGGCGTTGTTGGAGGACCAGCTTCGGCGCCTGCGCCCGTTTCTACGAACGGGGGCAACGGTCGTCGCGGCCGGGATGGTGACCGAGATCCACACCTCCACCCTCCAGGTGTTCGAGCGCATCCTCGGTCCGACACGGACGTCGTTGGCCGTGCGCAAAGCGCGGCTGATTTTCTGCGAGCCGGATCCGGAGCTGTCAGTACCACCGGCCGATCGGTGGCCGCTGAGCTATCACCTTCCGGACGGCCTGGGACCGGTGTCGGGCCACACCGTCTGCAATTACGCGGGCACGTTCTCCGCCGACCACCTCGACATCGGCACCCGGTTCTTCCTGCCGCACCTTCCGCGCCGTTCCGACGCAGCCCACATCGTGGACCTGGGCTGCGGCAACGGCGTCGTGGGGCTGGCGGCGGCGCTCGGGAGCCCGAAGGCGTCGCTGACGTTCGTCGACGAGTCCTACCAAGCGGTGGCGTCGGCGCGGGCCACGTTCGAGGCGACGTTCCCGCCGGGAACGCGCGACGCCTCGTTCCGCGCGGGCGACGGCATGTCCGGATTCGCCCGCGAGAGCGTGGACCTGGTCCTGAACAACCCGCCGTTCCACACCCACCAGGCGACGACCGACGCGGTGGCGTGGCGGATGTTCACCGGCTCGCGGGCGGCGCTGCGGCGTGGCGGAGAACTGTGGGTCGTCGGGAACCGGCACCTCGGCTATCACGCGAAACTGAAGAGATTGTTCGGTAACTGCGAAGTGGTGGCCAGCAATCCGAAGTTCGTGGTCCTGCGCGCCAGACGCCCATAAGGGCTCTGATAGATTTCCTTTGTATGGCGGGGATCTTCAAGTATCCGGGATATGCACGCTTCTGGGCCGCCGACGCGGTGTCGACGTTCGGATCGTGCATCACCACCGTGGCGCTGTCGGTGCTGGCCGTGGTGACGCTGCACGCCAGCAACGTCCAGGTGGGCCTGCTCAACGCGGCGCGGTGGACCCCGTACCTGCTGTTCGGGCTGCTGGCCGGGGTGATCGCGGACCGCTGCCGGCGCCGGCCGGTCCTGGTGGCCACCGACCTGGCCCGGGGCGCGCTGCTGGCCACGGTCGCGATCCTGGCCGCCACACACCTGCTGAACATCTACGAGCTGGCCGCGTTCATGGCGGTGTTCGGCGTGCTGTCGCTGCTGTATGAGGCATCGCACCAGTCCTACCTGCCGCGTCTGGTCCCGCCGGCCGGGCTGACGTCCGCCAATGCCCGGCTCCAGCAGACGTCGGCACTGGCCCAGACAACCGGCCCGGCGCTCGGCGGGACGCTCGTGACGACGCTCGGCGCGCCGCTGGGCATGGCCCTGGACGCCGTGTCCTACCTGGCGTCGGGAGCCACGCTGGCCTCGATCCGCCGCCCCGAGCCGCGACCGGACGCCGAGGCCCGCAACCTGCGCGCCGAGCTGCGCGAAGGCCTGACCTACGTCTACCGCCACCCGGTGCTGCGCAGCGCGGCGCTCACGCTGCACGCGCGTTTCCTGTTCGCGAGCATCATCTCCACCACGTTCACGCTGTTCGTCCTGCGCGATCCAGCATTGGGCCACGGCTCCAAGGGCGCCGGGTTCGGCCTCGGCGTGACCCTGGCGGTCGGCGGTGTCGGAGCCCTGGTCGGCAACACGCTGGCGGGGCGTCTGGGCCACGTCCCCGCGGGCCGTCTGATGGTCGGCGAGCGTCTGGCCGAGCCGTTCGCGTGGACGTTGGCGCCGCTGGCGGTGTCCGGCCCGGCCGGGTGGGCGATGGTGGCCGGTGCGCAGTTCCTGGTGTGGGTGGCGCTGGGCACCAGCGGGCCGAGTGAGATGGCTTACCGCCAGTCGATCACCCCGGACCGGTTGCAGGGCCGGGTGAACGCCACGATCCGTTCGCTGAACTGGGGCATGTTCACGCTCGGTGCGCCGGTCGGCGGGCTGCTCAGCACCGAGCTCGGCTACCGGGCGACGTTGTGGCTGGCGATCGCCGGCATGGCCGCCTCGGCCGTCGTCGCGACGCTGTCGCCGATGCGGACGGCGCGGGTGGCCGAGGACGGCGCGGCTGGGGCGGCGGTTGAGCCGGTCAGTCCACCAGTACCAGCTGCTCCGCCTCAGCGATGATCTCCTCCGGCGCCGGCGGGCGCAGCAGCAGGTCGAAGATCCGCTGCCGGCCCGGGTCGCCGGCCGCTTCGATGGCGGCCACCGACTCGCGGACGTCGTAGCGGGTCTGGCGGAGCTGGACGTCGGGGCCGAGCAGCGCCCAGTACGCCACGCCTGGTTCGCCGCCGTGGTACGGGAGTCCCACGCTGCCGGGGTTGACGCTGCGGCGGCCGGCCACGGCGCGGTCGAACTGCAGGTGCGTGTGGCCGGTGACGAGGACCTTCTCGTCGATGCCGGCGGTGAGTTCGCGGAAGCGTTCCTCGGAGGTGCTGGGCGTCACCGCCTCGTTGTCGCTGCGGGGCGAGCCGTGGCAGAACCGGACCGGGCCCAGTCCCTCGACGTCGACCACCACGGAGAACGGGAACGAGCCGACGAAGGCCAGGGCGGAGGTGCCGTGGCGGGCCGGGATCCACTGCTGGCGGGGGTTGGCCGGGGTGTAGGCGCCGGTGGCGATGTGCCGGACGTAGCGTTCGCTGTTGCCGCGTACGCATACCGCGCGCAGGCCCAGCTCCTGCACGATCCGCACCGTCTCGTCCGGGTCCACGCCCCAGGTCAGGTCGCCGTTGAAGACCACCAGGCCGGCGGCGGCGACGTCGGGCTCGGCCAGCACCGCGCGCAGCGCCGGAACGTTGGCGTGCACGTCCGACAGGACCGCGACACTGCTCACCGGCCCGTAGTGCTTGGCCGGTCCCTCCCACAGCGCTGGACCGAAGTACTGGTCGGACATCGCGGACCTCCCCGGTGCGGCGAATCGGCTGTTTCCGGGATTGAAGCCTAATGCCGGTCCTGATTGTGGGCGAGAAGTGACCGAGCGCTGAGACCCGGTGTGCCGATCAGCGTCGTCAGTTCTGCGAACGAGCCGATCTCCGGTCCCGACCAGTCGTCTTCGCGGTCGTGCGCGCTGTTGCTGTGCCAGTCGTCGGCGCGCAGCATCATCGCGGTCATGCCGACGCCGGCGGCGCCGCTCAGCTCCCGCGAGCCGCCGTCGCCGACGTAGAGGCACTGCCCGGGTTCGACGCCGAGGCGGTCGCAGACCACCTGGAAGAAGGCCGGATCCGGCTTCTTGATCCCCTCCGCGCAGGAGAACACCGCGGTGTCGAAGAACTCTGCGACCGCCAGCGCCGACCACGCCGCCGGCAGTTCCGCAGTGCAGTCGCTGAGCAGCCCCAGCCGGAATCCGCGCTCGCGCAGGACCGCGAGCGCCGCCGGCACGTCCGGGCGGAACTGGAACAGCGTGTGCTGCGCCTGGATCCGAGCCTGGCATGCGGCTGCGAGCGCGTCGTCGGAGGGCGAGACGCCGCAGCGGCGCGCCAGTTCTCGGAAGCTCTGGGTGAGGTCCCCGATGGCTCCGGTGGCGCGTTCCACGAAGGAGGCGTCGAGCGCCGCGCGCCATTGTCCCGCCGCCAGTCCCAGTGGTGCGGCGCTGGCGGCCGCGGCGTCCATCCAGACGTGGTCGGGCGCGCTGACGGTGAGGGTGCCGAAGAAGTCGATGACGACGGCGGTGATGGCCAGATCGTCGCAGTCCGGGGGCGCGGGTTCCATCGGCGCAGTCTAGCCTTCGGCGATCATCGCCAGACTGCGGCGGGGATGTCGCGCGCGATCATCCCCGTCGACGAGCTTGCTTCAGTTCACGATTCCAGCGCCGCCGCGTGGACCCGGTCCGGATCAGCCTCGCCGACCCCAGCGGGTTCCTCGCCACGCTCAGCCACCGCGGGCCGGAAGCCGAACCGCACCCGGCGGCCTGACGGCGTCGGCGCCAGCAGCAGCGGCAGCCCGACGGCCACGACGAGCCACATCGGCGCCAGCATCCGGGCCCAGTCGCCCGGGTGCAGCGCCAGCGAGGCGGCACCGACGGCTGCCACGGCCAGGAATGTCGCCGCCGCCCAGCCGCGCAGCCAGCGCGCCACTCCCCACAGGCCGAGCGCGGCGAGCACCACGAGGTAGGCGCCGCCGGAGATCATCGGCAGGAAGGCCCGCCAGAACCGGAACTCGGCGTGCAGGAACCGGATGTACATGTCTTTGGGCACCGGTTGCGTGAAGTGCTCGGTCATCGTGTCCGTGATGCCCTGGTTGACCGTCGGCCAGGACAAGGCGGCGCTGATCGCGACCATGGCCGCGAGGGAGGCGCCGGAGACGATCGCCATCCGCTCGGCCCACGGCTGGCGGGACTTCCGGAGGGCGTAGGCGCCGGCGCCGGCCAGCAGCAGGAACACGGCGGCCAGCGCGGCGTCGGCGGCACGGACGGCGAACAGCCACGCGAACGCCGCGACGGCCACGCCGGTGCCGAGGTCGCGCCGCCGGTTCTGGATGATCAGCACCGCGGCGTAGAGCAGCGCGGCCAGGCCGGGCGCGCTGGCGGCCTCGGACAGCACCCGGGTGCCGACGAACCCGGACGGCAGCAGGAAGTACGCCGCCTCAGCGGCCAGCGGCCACAGCCCGGGCAGACCGAGGGCGCGCGCCGCCAGGACCAGCAGCACGCCTGTGAGGATCTGCAGGAACAGGACGCTCAGGTAGATGCCCTGGTCGCCGAACGCCCTGATGAACAGCGACATCAGGGCCGGGAATCCGGGGCGGGCTTTGAATATCGCCTGGTACTGGTGGGGGAAGCCGAGCACGCCGTTGGTGTTGCGTTCGCAGGCGTCGCGGGGCACGTCGGTGTAGTCGACCTCGTCGTCGCAGACGAAGCGGACGGCCTTGGTGGTGGCCGTGGCCTGGTCGTCGCCGGCGAATTCGTAGGCGCGCTGGGTGTAGTGGACGGTGTCGGTCTCGGCGCGGCCGACGCCCTGGATCGGACCGGCCCAAAGCATCAGAACGCTGATCAACCCGAGGACTGCCGCGACCACCAGTTGCACCCGCTGCGATCGCACCCGTCCCCCAGCATTGTTTGGAAATGAACCGCTGTGCTCGATCCCCCGTCCCTTATCGGGACCGGGAAACGATATACCGTAGCCGCGGCGTAGGTCACGGGCGACCCCGGGCAGGCGTGGGGTCCGCGGCCTGAAACGGCTTCGGCCGGACGGGAAGCCGTCCGGCCGAACTTAATGAGAATGCTGATATATGGAGCCGCTGAGCGCCCCGCGGGTCGGCAAGGGTTTCTAAGGATCGGCGCCGCTCAGCGCCGTCAGTAAGGCCGCTGCGGCCACGGCGCGTCGGCCGGGCGCAGGTCCTCCAGCGCGTTGGTGGCGATGACCGACGTCAGCGCCAGCACGCCGGCCACGGCCAGCGGGTTGTGCAGCTCCCCGGCCAGGATCAGCCGTGTCACCTCGGAGCGGTCGGCCCACAGCACCCGCATGTCGGCCTCCTCGTGCTCGCGGGCGAACTGCTCGCCGTCGGCGTCGCTGACACCGCGCGCCAGGTAGACGCGGATCGCCTCGTCGGAGGCGCCGGGGGTGGTGAACAGGTCGATCAGCACCCGCCAGTCGGCGGCCTGCTGGTGCGCCTCTTCGTAGAGTTCGCGTTTGGCGGCCTCGAGGGGGTTCTCGCCGGGGTGGTCGAGCAGGCCCGCGGGCAGTTCCCACAGCCGCCAGCCCACCGGGTGCCGGTACTGCCGCACCAGCAGGACCCGGTCGGCCTCGTCCAGGGCCACCACGCCGACCGCGCCCGGGTGCACGACGTAGTCGCGTTCGGCGACCTTGCCGTCCACCATCCGCACGGTGTCGGTGCGGATCGAGATCACGTGCCCGCGGAACTTCTCCTCCGAGGCCAGGACCGGCCACTTCTCCGGTTCGTCGCGGATCTCCATCACGCTCCCGTGTCTGCGCCTCGAGTGGGGCCGGCGTCGTGGTCCGACCGCCTTCCGCCCTGTTCAGGGCGTCGGCCCGGCCGATGATCGGCAAGCCTACCGTGTGGAGGACGTCAACGCCCGGGGGCCGGGGCGGGACGGTGGCGCGGGCAAGCGCGAGGAGGCGCGGCAGTGGTGCGTGCCGGCCGCACCGTGCCGTCGCCGGCACCGATAAGCAGTGGCCGACAACGGCAGCCGGACAGCTGGCCACGCCCCCAAGGCACCAGCTCCCGAACCGCCGTCGCCGACCACAGCGAACAGCGAGCAGCAGTCAGCAGTCAGCAAGCAGCAACCAGCCGGTCAGGCCCCGGAGGCTCCCGCCTCGGCCAGCGTCTCGGACGCGGCACCGTCCGCGCCCGCGGCCCCGGCGGCGCCGGTCACGCCCTGCGACCGCGCCACGGCGGCGGCGATCAGCCCGGCGAACAGCGGGTGCGGCCGGGTCGGCCGCGACCGCAGCTCCGGATGCGCCTGCGTCCCGACCAGGAACGGGTGCAGGGTCTTGGGCAGCTCGACGAACTCCACCAGCCGGCCGTCCGGCGAGGTGCCGGAGAACACCAGCCCGGCCTCCTCCAGACGCGGACGGTAGGCGTTGTTCACCTCGTAGCGGTGACGGTGCCGCTCCTCGATGTACGGGGCGTCGTAGAGGTCGCGCACGATGGTGCCCTCGCCGAGCTTGGCCGGATACAGCCCCAGGCGCATGGTGCCGCCCAGGTCGCCCTGGCCGGCGACGATGTCGCGCTGGTCGGCCATGGTGGAGATGACCGGGTCCGGCGTGGCCTCGTCGAACTCCGCGGAGTTGGCCGCGGCGATGCCGGCCAGGTTCCGGGCGCTCTCGATCACGATGCACTGCAGGCCCAGGCACAGGCCCAGCAGCGGGATGCCGTTCTCGCGGGCGAAGCGGACGGTGTTGACCTTGCCCTCGATGCCGCGGACGCCGAAGCCGCCGGGCACGCAGACCGCGTCCACGTCGGACAGGTGCTTGGCCGCGCCCTCGTCGGTGGCGCACTCGTCGGAGGGCACCCAGCGGATGTTGACCCGGGCGGAGTTGGCGAAGCCGCCGGCCCGCAGCGCCTCGGTCACCGACAGGTAGGCGTCCGGCAGGTCGATGTACTTGCCGACCAGGGCCACGGTGACGTCGTGGTCCGGCTCGTGGACCCGGCGCAGCAGGTCGTCCCACTGGGTCCAGTCCACGTCCCGGAACGGCAGGCCCAGGCGGCGCACCACGTAGGCGTCCAGGCCCTCGGTGTGCAGGACCTTGGGGATGTCGTAGATGGACGGGGCGTCCACCGCCGCGGTCACCGCCTCCTCGTCCACGTCGCACATCAGCGAGATCTTGCGCTTGATGGCCTGGCTGATCGGCCGGTCGGCGCGGCAGACGATGGCGTCGGGCTGGATGCCGATGCTGCGCAGGCTGGCCACCGAGTGCTGGGTCGGCTTGGTCTTCATCTCACCGGACGGGCCGATGTAGGGCACCAGGGAGACGTGCAGGAAGAAGACGTTGTCCCGGCCCACCTCGTGCCGCACCTGGCGGGCGGCCTCCAGGAACGGCAGCGACTCGATGTCGCCGACGGTGCCGCCGACCTCGGTGATGACGATGTCGACGTCCTCGCCGCCCATCCGGCGGATCCGGGCCTTGATCTCGTTGGTGATGTGCGGGATCACCTGGACGGTGTCGCCCAGGTACTCCCCGCGCCGCTCCTTGGCGATCACCGCCGAGTACACCTGGCCGGTGGTGACGTTCGCCGAGCCGTGCAGGTCGGTGTCCAGGAACCGCTCGTAGTGGCCGACGTCCAGGTCGGTCTCGGCGCCGTCGTCGGTGACGAACACCTCGCCGTGCTGGAACGGGTTCATGGTGCCGGGGTCCACGTTCAGGTACGGGTCCAGCTTCTGCATGGTGACGCGGAGCCCGCGTGCCTTGAGCAGAGCACCCAGCGAGGAGGCGGTGAGGCCCTTGCCGAGGGAGGAGGCGACGCCCCCGGTTACGAACAGGTGTTTCGTCTGGTGTGCCAAAGGGGGGCTCCCGCGGATCGCTGTGGCTAACTGGAGGGGCTCTGCTCGTGGAGGCGAGCGGTGGGCGATGCGGTGCCGGAGGTGGCGTCAGCCGTGTCGGGTCGGCCTGGCCGGAACCTGTCATCCACGGGAGACCAGGATATCAGCAGTTACGGGCCCCGGCGGCACGGCCCGATCATGCGCGCCGGGTGTCGGCCGGATGTCGGCCATGTCCCGTTCATGATCGGTTCATGACCGGTCCGCCGGCGGCGGTCAGCCCGAATAGGCGTCCACGGCGGCTCGGAGTTCGTCGTCGGAGGTCGGCCAGATCGCGTTCCAGTCCGGTGGGGCGGCGGGGTTCGGCGACCCGGCGGCGGACGGCTCGGTGGAAGCGTCCGGCTCGGCGACGGCAGCCGGCTCAGGCTCCGTGCAAGCCCGGCGAAGCGCCTCACACAGCGCTTCGGGATCCCCGGGCGCGATGAGCGGTACGTGGCCGGCGGTGACCTCGGCGACGCCGCCCACGTCGGTGGCCACGATGTGCCGCACCCCGGCCCGCAGCGCCTCCTGCAACGCCAGCGGACGCGCCTCCCAGGTGCTGCACATCACGAAGACGTCGGCGGCCCGCAACAGGTCGGCGATGTCGGTGCGGTAGCCGAGGAAGGTGACCGGCAGCCGGTGCCGGTCCACGACCGCCTGCAGGGCGGCCCGCTGCGGCCCCTCCCCGGCGATGGCGACCGGCGGCACCTCCCCGGGCCCGTACCGGTCCTGCGTGATCGTCAAGGCCTTGAGCAACGTGCCGTAGTCCTTCTGCGGCGCCAGCCGGCCGACGGCCAGGACGATCCGGCGCTCGTCCTCGGCGCTCAATCCCAGCTCGCTCCGCAGCCCCGCCTTCAGCTCCAGGAAGGACCGCGTCGGCGCGGGCAGGGCGGGGGCGACGACCGGCGCGAACCGCGCATCGCGGGCCCCGTGCCGGGCCGCGATCTCGACGAGGTCGTGCGACGCCCCGAGGACGACGTCGGCGCGCTGGGCGACCAGCCGCAGCAGCAGCTCCCCGGCCCGGTTGGACGGCGCGTTGTGCAGCGTGACGACCGTGCGCTTGCGGGTCGCGATGCAGGCCGCGGCTCCGGCCCGCAGCCCATGCGCGTGCACGACGTCGGCGGCGGCCCGGCGCACGGCGTGCCGGATGGCCGGTATGGCGCCGTTGCCGGAGGCCACCAGGGGATGGACGTCGTGGCCCGCCTCGCGCAGCCCGCGGGTGAGGTTGTCGAGGTGGACGCCGATGCCTCCGGTGCTCTCGGCGCGGACCAGCAGGATCCTCATGATGCGGTCCTCAGATCGGAGCTGGGAACAGCGGACGCCGGCCCGGCGGTCGAACGGACGGTCGTCACGGAGGTGATACTAACGGCGACGGTCACCGGGCGGGGCGGCGCCCACGACGGTTGTCGACCGTGGCCCGCAGCCACTTGCCGCACTCGGTGTCCGGCAGCAGCCGCCGGGCGGCGCCCACGGCCACGACGGTGAACAACGCGACCGTGGCCAGCGCCACCGCCGCGCCGACCACCGCCGCCTGGAACGGGCCGGTCGCGCCCACGACCGCGGCGGCGAGCATCCCGGCCGGGGTG
>JABFXP010000872.1 GCA_013361685.1 Catenulispora sp. | reverse complement strand
GGCCAGCGCCGCCCCCGCGCCGCCGAGCCGCTGCCGGCGCCTGCGGCGGGCCCGCAGGATCCGGTCCCGGACCGTGCGGTACGGCGCCGTCCCCGCCGGCACGTCCTGCGAGCGCTGGGCGAACATCGCGCGGAACTCGTCCTCGACGCGGCTGTCGAACCTGTCCTGGAACTCGCTGTCCTTCACCGGGCCCTCCCTCCCGCTCGGAGTTCTGTCCTGAGCCTGGCCAGCCCGCGCGAGACCTGGCTTTTCACCGAGCCCACGGCGCACCCCATCACGGAGGCGACCTCGGCCTCGGACAGGTCCTCGAAGTAGCGCAGCACGAAGACGGTGCGCATCCGCGGCGGCATCGCGCGCACGGTGCGCCACAGCTCGTCCCGCAGGGCGTGCGTCTCCTGGTGGTCGGGGTGGGCGGCCCGCTCCGGCGGCTCGGCGACGACGTGCTCGACCACCTTGCGCCGCCGCCAGGCGCTGATGTTGAGGTTCACCATGACCCGCCGGACGTAGACCTCCGGCGCGTCTTCCCGCTCGATGCGGTGCCAGTGCTTGTAGGTGCGCATCAGCGCCGTCTGCACCAGGTCCTCGGCGGCGCCGTGGTCCGCGGTGAGCAGGTAGGCGGTGCGCAGCAGCCGGTGCCACGACCCTTCGACGAACTCCCGGAAGGAGTCCTCCTGCGCAGCCTTCACCGCCGATCCCCCGCTCCGTGCCTGTCGCCGCTCGGCGACCGTCACTTCCATCCCCGCCCCTCCCGGTCGGTGTCCTGTACCACCTCAGACACCGACCGGGGCCCGGCCGGGTTACACCGGCCGGAAAAGCGTCAGCTCGGGCTGACCGTCACCGACGTGATCTGCACCGGGATGTTCGGCCGTCCGGTCCCGTCCGCGCCGGGGCTGGCGATGCCGCCGGCGGCCACCTTGGCCAGGACGTCCTTCCCGGCGGTGATGGTGCCGAAGGGCGTGTAGTCCGGCTGCAGCTGGCTGTCGCCGAACACCAGGAAGAACTGCGAGCCGTTGGTGCCGGGGCCGGCGTTCGCCATCGCCGCGGTGCCGGCCTTATACGTGGCCCCGGCCAGGTTCTCGTCCGCGAACGTGTAGCCCGGGCCGCCGGTGCCGTCGGTGTCCTTGGGCGTGGCCCCGACCGTCGGGTCGCCGCACTGCAGCATCTGCAGGCCCTCCGAGGTGGACAGCCGGTGGCAGTAACTGCCGTCCCAGAAGTGCTGACCGGCCAGGAAGTTCATCGAGTTCACGGTGTGCGGCGTCTTCGCGGCGTCCATCGCGATGACGATGTCGCCCTGGGTGGTGTGGATTGTCATCGTGTACTTCTTCGCGGCGTCGATGCTCATGGCCGGCTCCGTGGCCCAGCTCTTAGCCCCGGACGGCGCGGTGGATCCGCCGGCCGACGCACTCGACGATGCCGAGGAATCCGAGGGCGTCGACGAAGTCGTGGCGGCCGAGGAAGTCGTGGAAGCCGCCGACGACGGGGTCCCGGACCCGGAGGAACCTGCGGAGCTCCCCGATCCCTTCACCGAGCCGGAGGAGGAGCAGCCTCCCACCGCCAGCGCTCCGGCCACCGCCAGCACCGCCCACCGACCATGCCGCACTGCTTGTCCCATCGCTCGCCGCTCCTGTCCGCTTCCGGCCCGCTGACCGCTGATCCGACAGGCGAGGCTATCCCATCGACCCCCGTCGTCCGCTGGTGAAGCCACCCGTCCCGGTCAGCCGCCGTAGACCGGCCCCGGCGCCGGAGCCCGCCGGAGCAGGTCCGCGACCACCGCGTCCAGCTCGGCCGCGTCCCAGCGCGCGCCCTTGTCCACCGTCGGACCGTGCTGCCAGCCGTCGGCGACGCCGACCTTGCCGCCCTCGACTTCGAACAGGCGCCCCGTCACCGCCCGGGACCGGTCCGATCCGAGCCAGGCCACCAGCGGCGACACGTTCTCCGGCGCCATCGCGTCGAACGCGTCCCCGTCCTCGGGGCGGGCCATCATCTCGCTGAAGGCGGCCTCGGTCATGCGGGTGCGCGCCGCCGGGGCGATCGCGTTGACGGTGACCCCGTAGCGGCCGAGCTCCGCGGCCGCCTGAATGGTCAGCGCCGCGATCCCGGCCTTCGCCGCGGCGTAGTTCCCCTGGCCGATCGAGCCCAGCAGGCCGGCGCCGGAGCTGGTGTTGACGACGCGGGCGTCGTTGAGGTTGCCGAGCTTGTACTGGTCGCGCCAGTGCGCGCCGGCGTGGCGCAGCATGAGGAAGTGGCCTTTGAGATGGACCCGGATGACGTCGTCCCAGTCCTGCTCCGAAAGGTTGATCAGCATCCTGTCCCGCAGGAAGCCCGCGTTGTTCACCAGCACGTCGAGCTTGCCGAAGGCGTCCAGCGCCGTGCGGACCAGTGCCGCCGCGCCGTCCCAGGTGGCGATGTCGTGGTGGTCCGCGACGGCCGCGCCGCCCCGCGCCACGATCTCCTCGACCACCGCCCGGGCGGGCCCGCCGCCGGCGTCGCCGTCCCGGCCGTCCAGCTCCACGCCCAGATCGTTGACGACGACCAGCGCCCCCTGCCGCGCGAACTCGAGCGCGTGGGCCCGTCCCAACCCCCGGCCGGCGCCGGTGACCACGGCCACCCGGCCGTCGCAGATCCCTGCCATGACGTGCTCCTCAGCTCTCAGTCCCGCTCATGATGCCCGACATCGGCGGCGTCGAGGAAAGCCGGCCGCGTGCCGCCGCCGTCCAGCAGCACAGCGGCACCGTTGACGTAACCGGCCAGCGGCGAGGCCAGCAGAACGCACATGTCGCCCACGTCGTCGGGCTCGGCCAAGCGTCCCAGGGCGATCGTCCGCGCCACGGCGGCGATCCCGTCCTCGTCCCCATAGTGCAGGTGCGCCAGCTCCGTCCGGACCGGTCCCACTGTCACCGCGTTCACCCGGACCTTCGGCGCCCACTCCACCGCCAGCGTCCGCGTCAGGCTCTCCAGCCCGGCTTTCGCCGCGCCGTACGCCGCCGTGCCGGGACTGGCCCGCCGCGCGCTCTCGCTGGAGATGTTGATGATCTGCCCGCCGCCGGCCTGGCGCTGCATCACCCGGTTCGCGGCCTGGGCGACGGCCAGCGGCGCGAGCAGGTTCAGCCCGACGATGGCCGAGGAGAACCGGGGGCCGGCCTCGTCCGCCAGCGCGTAAGGCGCGCCGCCGGCGTTGTTGACGACCAGGTCCAGCCGGCCGTGGTCGCGGACCACTCCGTCGATCAGCTCCCGCACCGCCTCGGCGTCGCGCACGTCGGCCCCGCGGTGCTCGGCGCCCCCGGGCAGCGCGCTCTCCGGCTCCTGGCGCCCGCAGCTCACCACCCGCGCGCCGGCCGCCGCCAGCCGGCGCGTGATGCCCAGGCCCACTCCGCGCCCGCCCCCGGTGACC
>JABFXP010000535.1 GCA_013361685.1 Catenulispora sp. | reverse complement strand
CCTGCAGGGCGGCTCGACGCTGACCGTGGGACTGCTCAGCCACCTGATCGGCCGCGGGGCCCTGCACCGCAAGGCGCCGGAGCTGAGCCCGGTGAAGCGGAGCGGGGCGGCGGCCAGCGCTCCGGCAGCCGTGCCGAATCCGCAACCCGCTGCCGCGTCCGACGCAGCGCTCTGAGGTCCGGCACGCCGGTGTCCCGCCGGCCCCGCGGCCGGCGACCGCCGGCCGACCGCCGACGGCCGGCGCTCAGGCCGCGGCGGGCTCCGGCACGGCCTCCAGACGCGGCGTGCGCACCAACAGCGCCCGCATCAGGACTGCCACGGCGCTCAGCGCGAAGATGACGACGGCCATCGGCAGCCCGCTGGTCTTGCCGCCCAGCCCGACGAGCGGGGCGAAGACCGCGCCGAGCAGGAACTGCCCCGTGCCGATCATCGCGGAGGCTGCACCGGCCACGGAGGGCGCGTAACCGGATAGGGCCAGGGCGGTCACCTGCGGCATGATCAGGCCGATCGCGCTGACCATCAGGAACAGGCCGAGCAGGGTCCCGGGCAGGTTGCCGCCGAACCCGGCCGTGGCGATCAGCAGAACGGTGCTGCCGCCGAAGGACATCGCCAGGCCGGCCCCCAGGAGGCGGGCCGGGGAGACCCGGCCCACCAGGCGGCCGCCGAGCTGGCCGACGATCATGATGCCCAGGGCGTTGGCGCCGAAGACGAAGCTGAACTCCTGCTTCGACAGGCCGTGGATGTCCTCCAGGACGAACGGGGAGCCGGAGATGTAGGCGAACATGGCCGCGAAGGCGAAGCCGCCGGTGAGGATGTAGCCCATGAAGCGGCGGTCGCGGGTCAGGACACGAAACGTCCGCAGGGTCGCCGGCAGTCCGCCGCCGCCGCTGTGCCGGGCCTGGCTCGGAAGGGTCTCCTTCAGGCCGAACAAGGCGGCGGCAAGGAGGGCGACGCCTATCAGCGCCAGCACCACGAACACGCCGCGCCAGCTCATGAAGCGGGTCAGCTGGCCGCCGAGGACCGGGGCGAGGATCGGCGCGAGACCGTTCACCAGCATCAGGGTGGAGAAGAACTTGGTGAGCGCGTCGCCGTCGTAGAGGTCGCGGACCATCGCGCGGGAGATCACCAGTCCCGCCGCCCCCGCGAATCCCTGGAGGAACCGGACCGCGGTGAGCGAGAACACCTCGGGGGCGACGGCGCAGAACAAGGAGGTGACCGCATAAGCGGTCAAGCCGATCAGGAGCGGCTTCTTCCGTCCCCAGGCGTCGGACATCGGCCCGGCGACCAACTGGCCGACCGCGAGGCCGATCAAGCAGGAGGTCAGCGTCAGTTGGACGGTCGACTGCGGGGTGTGGAGGGAATGCGCCAGATCCGGTAGCGCCGGCAGGTACATGTCCAGGGACAGGGGCCCGAACATGGAAAGAGCCCCCAATATCAGGAGCAACTTGACAGGAGCGCGGTCAGGCGAGGTCACCACACTATGGAAGCTCCCTACCGCATCGCATGCAAAGCCGCGCTGCGCGGCGGCGTTTGCATGCGCAAAGCAGGGGCCCAGTAAACCTCAGGACGATTTCCACTACCACGCGCCGGTATCCTGGGGCAATGACTCTCCGCCTGTATGACACCGCCGCGCGGGCGACGCGCGAGTTCGTACCCGTCACACCAGGCAAGGTCTCCATCTACCTGTGCGGCGCCACCGTCCAGGCACCGCCGCACATCGGCCACGTCCGCTCCCAGCTGTCCTTCGACATCGTCCGGCGCTGGCTGGAGTACCGCGGCTTCGAGGTGACGTTCGTGCGCAACGTCACGGACATCGACGACAAGATCATCCGCCGCGCCGCCGAGGAAGGCGTGGAGGCCTGGCGCGTGGCACAGCGCAACGAGTACGCGTTCCAGAGCGCGTACCGGCTGCTGGGCTGCGCCGACCCGTCGGTCGAGCCGCGGGCCACCGGGCACATCCCGGAGATGATCGCGATGATGCGCAAGCTCATCGACGACGGCCACGCCTACGCCGCCGGCGGCGACGTCTACTTCCGCGTGCGCTCCCTGCCCGAGTACGGCGCGCTGGCCCACTTCAGCGTCGACAACCTCGAGGAGCAGCCGCTCGACGACGTCGCGCCCACCACGCACAAGGAGGACCCGCACGACTTCACGCTGTGGAAGGCGTCGAAGCCGGGCGAGCCGTCCTGGGACACCCCGTGGGGCCCGGGCCGCCCGGGCTGGCACCTGGAGTGCTCGGCCATGGCGCACCGCTACCTGGGACCGGCCTTCGACATCCACGGCGGCGGCGTCGACCTGATCTTCCCGCACCACGAGAACGAGCAGGCGCAGTCCCACGCCTACGGCGACCAGTTCACGAAGTACTGGATGCACAACGGCTGGGTCACCCTGAAGAACGAGAAGATGTCCAAGTCGCTCGGGAACTCGGTGCTGGTCAGCGAACTGGCCAAGCAGTACCGGCCGATCGTGCTGCGCTACTACCTCGGCACCCCGCACTACCGCTCGATGATCGAGTACACCGAGGACTCGCTGCGCGAGGCCGAGGCCGCGTTCGGCCGCATCGAGGGCTTCCTCACCCGGGCCCTGGAGACGGTCGGCGCCACCGAGGCGGCGGCCGAGGTGCCGGCGGCGTTCGCGGAGTCGATGGACGACGACTTCGGCGTGCCCGGCGCGGTGGCGGTGCTGTACACGACCATCCGCGAGGGCAACACCGCGCTCGCGGCCGGCGACAAGGAAGGCGTCGCGACCCACCTGGCCTCGGTGCTGGCGATGCTGGACGTCCTCGGGCTGAACCCGCTGGCCCCGCAGTGGGCCGCCGCCGGCGGCGCCGGCCGGCCCGGGGCCGACCTGCGGCCGGTGGTCGACGCCCTGGTGAAGGTGGCGCTGGAACAGCGACAGGCGGCGCGCGAGCGCAAGGACTACGCCGCCTCCGACGCCATCCGCGACCAGCTGGCGCAGGCCGGGGTCAGCGTCGAGGACACCGCCACCGGACCGCGCTGGACCGTCGCCTAGGCGGACCCGTCCGACCGTGCCCCCTCCGCGGCTCACGTAGCGTGGAGCGGGGCACGGTCGTTCACTGCTGTACACGGCCGGACAAGGCTGACGAGGCCTTACAGGGCTGACAAGGCCGTACAAGGCTGGCAAGGTCATACAAGGCCGTACAAGAAGAAGAGACGAAGGTTAAGGATTATGGCGAGCAAGGGCGGCGGCCTGGGCGGCCGGGCGAACAAGCCGGGGGCTTCGAGTTCGCGCAAGGGCGCGCAGAAGGGCTCCGGCGGGCAGCGCCGCCAGGGGCTGGAAGGCCGGGGGCCGACGCCGAAGGCGGAGGACCGCACCGGGCATCCGGCCAAGCGGCGGGCGGCGGCGTCCGCGAAGCGCGCCGCCGCGAGCAGCC
>JABFXP010000025.1 GCA_013361685.1 Catenulispora sp. | reverse complement strand
TGTCGCATACCCTCGCGGTGCTTGGACTCGCTGCCGACATCGAGGATCTGGCACAGCTGTCCAGCCCGTAGCGGGCCGTCGGCGCGGCGGCGGCCGGGTCGGCGTCACGCCATATGCCGCCCACGCGGCAGCCGCCGCCGCAGCCCGAGCAGCGCCGCCCCGCCGGCGATGAGCAGTCCGCCGACGGCGGCCAGCCACGTCAGCGAGCCGAGTTGGCCGCCGGTCTGCGGGAGCTGCGATGCCGAGGGTTTGGTGGGGCCGGTGGTCGGTGGGTGGTGCGGGCTCGTCGGGTGCAGCGGCGTTGTGCTCGGCGTCGTGCTCGGGCTCGTGCTCGGCGTCGTGGTCGGGCTCGACGTGGTGGGCGTCGGACCGACCTCCTGGCAGTCCAGGTCGGCCGCGAACGGGAAGTTGTGGATCTCGCCGGCGTTCGTCCAGGTGCCGGGGCCGGTGCGGGGCCCGGCCACCAGGGACTTCACCGCGATGTCGCCCTCGATGTTCGACGGGTCCAGGTCGGTCAGCGTGGCCGAGGGCGCGTAGATCGTGCCCTCCACGGTGTCGCCGCCGGTGATGGTGATCGTCGTGGCGTCGGGGAAGTCCCAGAGCATGTACGGTGCCTGCGGGCCCGACACGCCGGGCGTGTTCGGCGTGTGCCAGTCGCCGACCTGCCCGCTGACCACCACCACGAACGGGGTCGAGGCGTCCGGCTGGGTCCGGAAACTCAGTTCGCTGAGGTTGTTCAGGTCGCTCGCCGACAGTTTCAGGACGTTGGTGCGCCCGGGGGTGAGGGTGATGTAGCCGCTGGTCCCCGGGGCGAAGCCGGACTGCTGCGGCAGCGGCCTGCCCTGCGCGTCGTCCAGCACGACGTTCTCCGGGCAGGCCGCGATGGCCGCCGCGCGCTCCCGGTAGGCGGCGAACAGCGCCGGGAAGTCGATCGGCATGGTCGCCGGGCCCACCGAGCCGACCGGCTGCGCGGTGGTCAGCTCGATCCGGGGCGTCGAGTCGTAGCCGCCCGTCGCCGGGACCACCCGTGTGAAGACCGAGGCGCCGTTGGAGTCGGTGTCCAGCGCGTGGAAGCCGGTCAGATCGCCGATCTTGACGTAGCTCTGGTTCAGCATCCGCAACACGCCGTTCGGGTCGCTGCCGGCGGCGTCGAGATGCCCGCCGACCAGCAGCGCGGTGGGCCGGCTGTCGCCGGGGGCAGTGTAGGAGCCCGCGGTGTGCAGCCCGACGTTGTAGCCGGGGCCGAACGCCAGGTTGCCGCCGACCGCGACGGTGCCCTCGGTCTCCGTCGTGCCGAGTACGGCGTTCTGCTCGACGATCGTGCCGAAGCCGAGGTTGCCCGCCATCGGGTTGCCGATCGACGACGCGGCCCGCGCGACCGGTGCTTGTCCGACCAGAATCGAACAAGCACCGGTAATCGCCGCATATGACCTGAATCGCCTCATCATGGACTGGAGGCTAGTCAGCGCTCAGCGGCCGGAGCCGCAGACACGCGGGCCGTTCAGCCGAACGGATCTACAACGCCGGATACGCCGGGAACGAGCACGACGGCGCACTCCCGCTGCCCGACACGCTCGTCACCGTCACCCCGGTCCCCGAGGGCTTGATGGCGCTGTTGTAGACCTGCACGTTCGCGTACTCGGCGGTGCTCTTCGTGACGTCCACCGCGACGTTCTCGAGCAGCACCCCCAGCGGATGCGACGAGTCGTACCCGTTGAACACCGACTCGGCGCTGGAACTCGAATGCGTCGCCGTCACCCCGTCGACCACGATGTCGGTGAACGACGGGATCGACGACCCGCTGCTGCTGCTGTAATGCGTGTCCAGCACGATCGGCGCCTTCATCGCGGTCAGGCACGTCGCCAAGTACGTGACCTGCGTGACCGCCCCGCCGTTGCTCGCCGAGCTCTTGATCCGGATCCCGTTGTCGCTGCTGCTGGTGATGCCCGAGCTGTCCACTCCGTTCAGGGTGTCGCTCTCGAACAGGATGTTCTTCACACCGCCGTTGGTCTCGCTGCCGATGGAGATGCCGTGCGTTCCCCAGAAGTAGTCGTTCCGGATGGTCATGTTGGAGGCCGCGCTGCCGCCCTTGATCGCGATCCCGTCGTCGCCGTCCTGGATGTACGAGTTCGCGATCGTGACGTTCGTGGCGCCGGAGGGGTCGATCCCGTCGGTGTTCCGCGCGTTCGCGGGCGTCTTGATCCGCACGCCCCACGCCGTGAACCCGTTGCCGCCTTTGTAGACGACGTGGAAGTTCGCCGCGTTCACCAGGTTCACGTGGTACATCGTGAAGTCGTCGGAGGAGTCGGCCTCGATCAGCCGCGGGTTCTGCTGGTTCTTGCCGGCCGACTTCGCCTGCGTCGCGAGCTGCCACCACGTGGTCGACGTGCCGAGGATGGCCGTGTCGCCGCGTCCGTCGATCGTGCCCTGATGTCCGCTGGAGTTCTGCACGCCCTCGATCCCGGCGTGCGCCCCGGAGACCTGGATCAGCGGCCGGCATCCGCCTGAGGAACTGGACAGCGTGCCGCACGTCGGCTTGCCGGAGACCTGATAGTTCGCCGGATTGCGCGAACCGTAGAGCGTGGCGCCGCTGTCGACGAGCAGCACCTCGCCGGCGTGGATCGTCAGCGGCCCGGTCAGGAACGCGGCGTTGGACCCGGAGGCCACGAGCTTCACGGCGACCGTGCCGCTGCTGCGGGTGCACGAGTCCAGCGCCTGCTGGATCCGCGCGGTGTCCGGCGGGGCCGACTCCTGCGAGGAGGAGAAGGTCCGGCCGGAGATCGTCAGGTTGGCGGCGACGGTGGCGCAGACGGTGCCGGGCACGCTCGGCTCGCTGACGCTGCGGGTGTCACCGGTGGCCAGCGTGAACGAGGTCGCCGCAGATGCCGGAGCCGCGAGCAGGAACGCCGACCCGGTTCCGAGGGCGGCGGCTGCCAGGGATCCGATGAGCAGGGGGGTGGTGCGGCGGGATCTGGGGGACATGTGTTCGCTTCCTTCCATCCGTGGAGCGGGACATGTGAGGGCTCTAGAGGCCCACCGCCATGCGTCCGCCGACGAGGCGGGCGTCAGGATGGTCGGCGGGCAGGGGGCCGTGCTCGGCGAGAAGATCGGCGGCGAAGCTTTCCGCGTCGTCTTGCGGCCGGTAGCCCAGGGCGCGCGCGGGTTCCAAGTCCCACGTGCCGCGGGTGTTGTCTGAGACGCCGTACAGCAGTCGGAAGCCGAAGGCGGGTGCCCGGAGCAGTGCGTCCACCAGTCGCACCGCGTCACCGGGGCTCAGCCAGGTCGCCAGGCCGCGCACCCCGGGCGGCCGGTCGAAGCAGCTCCCGATCCTGACCGCAGCGACGTCCATGCCGTAGCGGTCGGCGTAGAACGAGCTCAGCGCTTCGCCCGCTACTTTGCTGACGCCGTAATACGAATCCGGCCTGGTTCGCACTGCCGTCGAGAGCGGAACTCCGGCCTCGTGGTATCCCACCGCGTGGTTGCTGCTCGCGTAGACGACCCGGCCGACCCCGGCTTGCCGGGCCGCCTCCAACACCTGGTACGTCCCGTCGATGTTGGCCCGCAGTAGTTCCGGGAACGCCGCCTCCTGCGCGATCCCCGCCAGGTGGACGACCGCCTCCACCCCCGGCAACGCCTGTGCCAACACCGCCGGATCGCCGATGTCGCCGACCAGCCACTCCAGCTCATCCGGCCCGTCCGGCTCAGCCGGCGCGGCCAGGTCCAGACACCGCACCCGCCACCCCGCCAGGGGCAACCCGGCCCGCAGGTAGGTGCCGATCCGTCCGGCCGCACCGGTCACCAGGACGGTCTTCACTGCGGCGTCCCGTCGATGACGACGTTCTTCAGCTCCAGGTCGCTGACATACTTCGCGACGTTCGCCGTCGTCAGTGCGCTGGAGACGGTGATGTTCGTCAGCGCGATGCGGCCGACCGGATCCTCCGGATACCCCTGGATGTTCCAGCCCTGCGTCGCGGACCCCACCGACCAGTCGTCCAGGAAGACGTCCTTCACCGTCGGCAGGAACGAACCGGTGTCGCCCTCGCCGTAGTTGTAGTCGACGAGCAGCAGCGGTCCGCCGAGCGCGGTGACGGAGACCCGGTACACGTGGCTGTTCTCGATGAATCCACCGCGCACCGAGTTGGTCTTCAGCCGGTGTCCGCTCTGCAGACCGGCCGAGGTCATCGTCAGGTCGCGGGCATAGACATCGCGCACCCCGCCGCTCATCTCGCTGCCGATGGTGATCCCGCCGTGGCCGTTGGCGAACGTGCAGTCCTGGATCACGACGCTCTGGCACGGGACGCCGACCCCGCGGCCGTCGGCGTCCCGTCCCGACTTGATCGCCACGCAGTCGTCCCCGACGTCGAACGACGCGCCGTCGATCAGGACCCGGTCGCACGAATCCGGATCGCAGCCGTCGGTGTTGGGGCCGTTGGAACTGACCGTGACGCCGCGCACGACGACGTCCCGGCACAGCGTCGGGTGCAGGTGCCAGAACGGCGAGTTCCGGAACGTCACCCCCTCCACCAGCACCCGGTCGCAGTCATACGGTTCGAAGAACGCCGGGCGGAAGTGGTACTTCGTGCCGTCCCGCTGCTCCACCGGCAGACCGGCGTCGACCGCGGCTTCGAACACCGGGAAGTCGGTGTCGCCGGGCTTCTTCCACGCCCACCAGTTCGCCGCCGACGCCTGGCCGTCCAGGATCCCCGATCCGGTGACCGCGACGTCCGAGGCGCCCCGCGCGTAGATCAGCGGCGAGTAGTTCATCAGCTCGATGCCCTGCCAGCGGCTCAGGACGGCGGGCAGATAGGCCGCCGGGTCCGTGCCGAACAGCAGTGTCGCGCCCTCGGCGACGTGCAGCTCGATCCGGGACGCCAGGTGGATCGGCCCGGTCGCCCACGTCCCCGCGGGCACCACGACCCGGCCGCCGCCGCACGCGGCCGCCTCCTGGATCGCCGCCGCGATCGCCGCCGTGTCGTCGGTGACGCCGTCGCCCACGGCGCCGAAGCGCGTGATCGGGAAGTCCCGCCGGGGGATCCGCGGCCGCCGGATCGCGTGCACGATCCGGTCGGCGGCGCGGTCGGCGTCGGTGCGGGTCTGCTCCGCGCTGCCGGCCCGGGCGGCGCCGGTCGCCGCCGTCCCGGCCCATGCGACCGTGCCGGCCAATACCGTGGTGCGCAGGAAGCCTCGACGAGTCATCTCAGACGACATGGGTAGCCTCGCAATCCTCTTCTAATCGGTGGAGCGGGCGACAAGTTGCGTCGGATTCACGAACCGCAGCGCGATGAGCAGCAACACGGCCACCGAGCCGGTGTAGACGACCGCCATCGCGTCCACCGACTGGGCCGAGCGGATCCCCGCCGAGTTCACCGCCGAGAACAGCGTCACCACCAGGGTCTGGCTGGTCGGTCCCGAGGTCAGGAACGTCAGCTCGAACATGCCGAAGGTGCGCACCAGCACCAGGATCCCGGCGGCCAGCATCCCCGGCAGCAGCAGCGGCGTCAGGATCCTGACCAGGACGGTCCCGCTGCCCGCGCCGCACACCCGCGCCGCCGCCTCGATCCGGGCGTCGATCTGCTCGATGAACGGCGTCATCGTGAAGATGACGAACGGGATCGAGGGCACCAGGTTCGCCGCCACCACCCCGGCCATCGTCCCGGCCAGGTGCACCTTGTACAGCATCGTCGCCAGCGGGATGCCGTAGGCGATCGGCGGCACCAGGATCGGCAGCACGAACAGCACGGTGACGGCTCGCTTGCCCGGGAAGTCCCGCCGGGCCAGCGCGTACGCCGCCGGGACGCCGACCAGCAGCGAGATCCCCACCACCAGCAGCGTCACCTCCACCGTGGTCCCCAGCACCCGTCCGAGGCTGAACTCCTTCCACGCCGCCGAATACCAGCCCGAGGTGTAGCCGTCCGGCACCCAGGAGTCGAACCAGCGCCGGCTGAACGAGTCCAGCACCACCGTGCCGATCACCCCGGCCAGGTTCACCGCGAAGAACACCAGCGCCGCCCAGGCCAGCCAGGCGCCGGGACGCATCGACAGCCGCCGCCTCATCCCTTGCCCCCCGTCGCACCCCGGTACAGCCGCGAGCGCAGCCCGGCCACCACGCCGATCACCAGCAGCATCAGCGCGGTCATGATCATCGCGTCGGCGCAGCCCGCCGCGTAGTCGAAGCGCTCCAGGGCCGCTTCGTAGGCCTCGATGGAGATCACGTGCGTCGAGCCGTCCGGGTCGCCGACCATCAGCGCCGAGGGGAAGACCGCGAACGCCATCACGAACGTCAGACAGAACGTGGTCATCAGGCCCGGCAGCAGGAGCGGGAACGTGATGTGGCGGAAGCGGTTCCAGCGGTCCGCGCCCAGCGTCGCCGCCGCCTTCTCCAGACTGGGATGGATCCCGGAGAGATAGGAGTGCGTCAACAGGTACGCGAACGGGAAGCCGCTGATGATCAGACTGAGCAGCACGCCGGTGTAGTTCATCGTCAGCCG
Source organism: Catenulispora sp. (assembly GCA_013361685.1). Taxonomy (GTDB): domain Bacteria; phylum Actinomycetota; class Actinomycetes; order Streptomycetales; family Catenulisporaceae; genus Catenulispora. The sequence goes on along the minus strand of JABFXP010000025.1, from coordinate 6,078 downwards.
CACCGGGGAGTCGGCCAGGCCGAGCAGGTGCAGCGTGCGGTTGAACCAGCCCGCCGGACCGTAGAACTCCAGGATGCCCTCCGCCGTCAGGACCGTGCCCAGCGAGATCGGGACCACCAGCAGCGCCAGGATCAGGCGCTTGCCGCGGAAATCCCGGCGCATCCGGTAGGAGATCGGGACCGAGGCGCCGACGTTGATCAGCGACGCCGGGATCGCCAGGGAGAACGTCGCCCAGATCGACTTGCGCTGGAAGGGATCGCTGAAGAACGTCCGATAGGCGCCCAGCGCGCCGCCCTTGGTCGGCTGGAACGAGAGCTGGAGGCCGTAGAGGAACGGATAACAGAACAATGCGATGAGCGCCAGGACGCCCGGCACCACCAACAGCAGCGTCCGATCGACGCCGCGCTCGGCCAGCCGGTGCCGCAGCGCGAGTTTCGGGGCGGCGGTGATCGTGCTCATTGCGCCACCACCTCGGCGTCGGCGCCGAAGAACAGCGCCCGATCCGGATCCACCGCCACGCCGACCACGTCGCCCGGGTGGACCGCCTCGCCGCTGTTCAGGTACAGCCGGTCGCCGTCCCGCGTCCTGGCCTCCACATGCAGCACCCGGCCGTGGTACTCGACGATCTCGGCCACGGCCTCGCCGACCGTCGGCTCACCCGGACCGGCCGGACGCAGATCCTCCGGCCGGATCGCGACGGTGGCCCGCTGTCCGGCGGCCAGCTCCACGGCGCGCGCCGGCGTCCCGACGATCCGCAGGCCCCGCCCCTGGGCCACCGCGGTCCCGCCGCCGGCCGACACCACATCCAGAGTCAGCAGGTTGCGATAGCCCATGAACGCCGCGACATGCGGATCGGCCGGGTGCTCGTACAACTCGGCCGGCGTGCCGACCTGGCTGACGCGGCCGTCCCGCAGCACGACCAGGCGGTCGGCCAGCGACAGCGCCTCCTCCTGGTCGTGGGTGACGTAGACCGTGGTCAGGCCGAACTCCTGGTGGATGCGCCGGATCTCGCCGCGCATCGCCAGGCGCAGGGCGGCGTCCAGGTTCGACAGCGGCTCGTCCATCAGCACCAGCTTCGGTTCGGTGACGATGGCGCGCGCGATGGCGACCCGCTGCTGCTGGCCGCCGCTGAGCTGCCCCGGGTGTTTGCCGGCGTGCTCGCTGAGCCGGACCAGCCGCAGCACGTCCTCGACGCGGCGCTGGATCTCGGCCTTGCCGACGCCGCGCATGCGCAGCCCGAAGGCGACGTTGGCGCGGACGGTGAGGTGCGGGAACAGCGCGTAGTTCTGGAACACCATGCCGAAGCCGCGTTTCTCCGGCGGCAGGGTGTCGACGCGGTCGCCGTCCAGGACGATGGAGCCGGCGGTCAGCGGCAGCAGTCCGGCCAGGCAGTTCAGCGCGGTGGTCTTGCCGCAGCCGGACGGGCCGAGCAGCGCGATGAACTCCCCGCCGGTGATGGTGAGGTCCAGCGGGTGCAAGGCGGTGTGCGCGCCGTAGGCGCGGCTGACGCCGTGCAGAGTCAGTTCCCTGAGTTGGGAGGCGGGGCGGTCCGGGCGTCCGGGGGTGTCGCCGACGGCCAGCACGGGCTGTGCGTCTCGGAGTTCCGGGCTCACTTGGCCGAGCCGATCTTCTTATCCCACAGGTCGAACGCGGTGACCTGGGCGGCGGCCGGCAGCGAGTTCTTGATCTGCGCTCCGGCGATCCACTGGTCGATCCGCGGGTCGCCGAACTGCGCGATCGCCTGCTGGGAGGAGGCCGGTGCCTTGTCGATGGTCACGCCCTTCACCGCCGGGCCCGGGTAGAAGTAGCCCTTGTCGTAGGTGGCGGCCTGCTGCTCGGGGGTGAGTGCGAAGGCGAGCAGTCGCAGGGCGGCGATCAGCTGGTCGGCGGAGACGCCCTTGGGGATCACGCCGTACTGCGCGTCGCTGACCCAGGTGAGGTTGTCGAAGGCGGAGACGGCGAACTGCTTCGGGACGGTGCCGAGCACCCGCGGGTTGATGTACCAGCCGGTGGTGGTGGCGATCATCCAGACGGTGCCCTGCGCGATGTTCGTCATCGTCGCGGAGGTCTTGCCGGGGTAGGGCGCGGTGTACTTGTTCAGCTGGGCGAGGTAGTCCCAGGTCTTGGCCCAGCCGTTGGCCGGGTCGGTGGGGTCGCTGTCGCCGAGCAGGTAGGGCAGGCCCATGAGGAAGGTGCGGCCGGGGCCGGAGTTGCGGGGCTGCGCGTACTGGAACTTGCCGGGGTTGGCCTTGGCCCAGTCCAGCAGGGCCTGCGGCGAGGCCGGCGGGGTGGGGACCTTGGCGGGGTCGGTCTCCAGCAGCGGGCCGGAGGGGTACCAGACCAGTTCGATGCCCTGGTCCTGGGCCAGGGTGGCCATCGCGGCGGCGGCCGGCTGGTAGTTGGCGACCAGCCCCGGGAAGAAGGTGTCGTAGTACGGCTTCAGCGGGGTCCACAGGTTCTTCTCGATCCCGGCGGCCAGGCCGTCGGTGCCGGTGAGGACCAGGTGGATCTGGACGTTGCCGGCCTGCTGCTGGGCCTGGACCTTGGGCGCCAGCTCCGGTGCGGTGCCGGTGCTGGTGGTGATGCTCGAGACGATCTCCGGGTGCTGGGCTTTGAACGCGTCCAGGATCGGCTGCGTCAGCTGCAGGTTGCCCGCGACGTCGAGGATGTTGAGCGTGACCGGCTTGCTCGGCGCGGTGGCGGCCAGGGAGGACGGCGCGCTCTTGGCCGGGCTGCTACCCGGGGCGCCGCACGCGGCCAGGAGCGGCGCCGCGGTGACGCCGGCGGCCAGGGAGCCCAGCAGGCGGCGGCGGGACAGCGGCGTACCTGAGATTCCGGATATGTGCTCAGGCGAAAACGGCATGGGCATATCGCGATTCCTTCGCTGTGAAGGGGATTGGAGACCGGCGGGCCGTGGTGGCCGTGCGGGTGACGCGGTTCTAGAGATGCCGTGCGGGTCGTGCGTCGGAAACGGTGGTGCGGTCCGGTGTCGCGCTAGTGCGGGTCCGGCAGCGGGTTGCGGCCCGGCCGGGCGAGGAAGTCGAAGTCGCAGCCCTGGTTCGCCTGGGTGATGTGGGCCGAGTACAGCGCGCCGTATCCGCGCTCGAAGTGCGGTTCCGGCGGCTGCCACGCCGCCCGGCGCCGCTGGAGTTCGGCGTCGTCGACCTCCAGGCGCAGCTGCCGCGCCGGGACGTCGAGGGTGATCAGATCGCCGGTGCGGACCAGCGCGAGCGGTCCTCCGGCGTGGGATTCGGGGGCGACGTGCAGCACGCACGCGCCGTAGCTGGTGCCGCTCATCCGCGCGTCGGAGATCCGGACCAGGTCGGTGACGCCCTTCTCCAGGAGATAGCCGGGGATCGGCAGCATTCCGTACTCGGGCATGCCCGGACCGCCCAGAGGCCCGGCCTCGCGCAGGACGAGCACCGAGTCCGCCGTGACGCCGAGCGCCGGGTCGTCGATGCGGTCGCGCAGGTCCGCGTAGGAGTCGAAGACCACCGCCGGGCCGGTGTGGGTGAGCAGCCGCGGGTCGGCGGCCAGGTGCTTGATCACCGCGCCGTCCGGGGCGAGGTTGCCGTGCAGCACCGCCACGCCGCCGGTTTCCGCCACCGGGGTCTCCGGCGTGCGGATGACGTCGCCGTCATGGGTCGCCGCGTCGCGGTAGTACTCGTGGAACGCGGTGCCCGCCACCGTCGGCCGCTCCGGATGCAGCAGATCCTTGACTTTCGACAACTGGAGCAGCAGAGCCGGCAGGCCGCCCGCGTAGTAGAAGTCCTCCATCAGGTACCGGCCCACGGGCCGCACGTCGGCCAGCACCGGCGTCCGGTCGCCGATGCGGTCGAAGTCCTCCAAGGCCAGCGTGACCCCGGCGCGGCCGGCCATGGCGACCAGGTGGATCAGGGCGTTGGTGGAGCCGCCGAGCGCCAGCACCGTGGCCGCGGCGTCCTGGAACGCCTCGCGGCTCAGGATCTGCGACGGCCGCAACCCCTCCCGGGCCATCGCCACGGCGCGGGAGCCGGAGGCGGATGCCATCCGGTAGTGCGCCGAATCCACCGCCGGGATCGAGGACGCCCCCGGCAGCGTCATCCCCAGCACCTCGGCGGCGGCGGCCATCGTGCTGGCGGTGCCCATCGTCATGCAGGTGCCGGGGGAGCGCGCCAGCCCGCATTCGACCTCGGACAACTCGCATTCGGTCAGCCGCCCGGCGCGGAACTCGTCCCAGTACGCCCACAGGTCCGTGCCGCTGCCCAGCGTCCGCCCCCGATGGTGGCCGCGCAGCATGGGACCGGCCGGCACCACCAGCGCCGGCAGGTCCGCGCTGGCCGCCCCCATCAGCAGCGCCGGGATGGTCTTGTCGCAGCCGCCCATCAGCACCGCTCCATCGACCGGGTAGGAGCGCAGCAGCTCCTCGGCCTCCATCGACAGCAGGTTGCGGTAGAGCATCGGCGTCGGCTTCTGGAACGTCTCGGACAGCGTCGCGACCGGGAACTCCAGCGGGAAGCCGCCGGCCTGCCAGACTCCGCGCTTGACCTGCTCGGCGCGCTCCCGCAGATGCATGTGGCAGGGGTTGATGTCAGACCACGTGTTCAGGATCGCGATGACCGGCTTGCCGAGGTGTTCCTCGGGCAGATAGCCGAGCTGGCGCATGCGGGAGCGGTGGCTGAACGCCCGCAGCCCGCCGCCGGTGCTGCCCTGGCCGAACCACGCGGCGCTGCGCAGGGGCGTCGCGCTGTCCGCCGACCCGGTGCCGTCGCTCACAGCCAGCCCCCGTTCCGCCACTGCTCCAGCACCGCGGTGATGCGCTCGCGCACCGGCGGCGGCAGCACCCGCGACGGCGGCCGGACCTCGCGGCCGGACAGGCCCAGCTGCGCGAGCGCCTCCTTGACCACGCTCACGTTGTCCGCCGAGGCGTCCGCCGCGCGCAGCTCCTCGAACTCGCGCACCGCCTCCCACAGCAGCATCGCCTTGGGGAAGTCGCCGCTGCGCAGCTCCTCCAGCAGCGCGGCCGACAGCCGCGGCGCGACGTTCACCAAGCCGGAGGTGAAGCCGGTCGCGCCCACCGCCCAGTAACCCGGCGCGGACAGCTCGGCCAGCCCGGCGATCCAGGCGAAGGCGTCCAGCCCCGCGTCGCGGGCCACCGCCGCGAACCGCACCGGATCGCTGATCGCGTACTTGACCCCGATCACGTTGGGACTGCGCGCGGCCAGCTCGGCGATGTGCCCGCCGGTGACCCGCTCGTCCCGGACGTACAGCACCATGCCCAGCTCGGGCACCGCGTCGGCGATGGCCCGGTGGTACTCGATCCAGCCCTCGGCGGACCGGTAGGGGTGGACCGGCTGGTGCACCATCAGCGCTCCGGCCCCGGCGTCGCGGGCGTGGCGCGCGGCGTCCAGCGCGCAGGGCAGGTCCAGCCCCACGCCCGCGACCACGTCGGCGCGCCCGGCCACGGCCGCCACCGTCGACTCCACCACGCGCCGCTTCTCGGCGTCGCTGAGCGTGTAGAACTCCCCGGTGTTGCCGTTCGGCGTCACGACGCCGACGCCGTGCTCGATCAGCCGGGCGACCAGCGCGGCGTGCTGGTCCCACTCCACGGCGCCGTCCGCGGCGAACGGGGTGACCGGGATCGCCACCACGGTGGCCAGGCGGGCCCGCAGATCCTTCAGCTCGGTTGTCATCGCCATACCGCTGCCGTCCCTCGTCTCAGGCTTCGTCTTCGGGGAAGTTGCGCGCCACGAACGCGCTGATGTGGCTGCGCATGAGATCCCTGACTTCCTCGGTGTCCCCGCGTTCGGCGGCCTCCAGGATCGCCCGGTGCTCGGCCGCCTCCCGTTCCCACGACGGCCGCCGGGCCCACGCCGCCGCGGCCACGAGCGCGGTCTGGTCCCGCAGATCGTCCAGCGTGCGCACCAGCAGCGGATTGCCGCAGCCGAGGTACATCGCGCGGTGGAAGGCGCGGTTGGCCAGGGACCGTTCGGCGGCGTCGGCGGCGTGGTCGGCCGCGCTCAGGGCGGCGCGGGCCGCCGACCAGTCGCCGGGCCCGGCCACGCCGCGCGCCGCGGCGACCGGCTCCAGCAGCAGCCG